>JBLHPE010000007.1:0-73759 GCA_047624005.1 Ascidiaceihabitans sp. | reverse complement strand
TACAATGTTAGTCGTTTCCATGGTGGTGTATCTCCTTCGGTTGGGATGCTGTCTCACAACAACAATTCAACCAGATACGCCGCCAACCTTCAAACCGCCCAAACACCAGATTCAGTCATAGCTCAAAAAAAGAAGCTGCGGAGGGCCGAGCGTCATTTCCTGATATTCTAAAATACTAAGAAGTGATTCTTTAGCGTAATCAAATTTTGAACTATTTATGTGTAAATCGCCAAAAAACTGTATGAAATGCGAGTTTTGTATCGTCGATTGATAGTATAGTATTTGTTATTTTGCTTTTTTGTATGCCAACATGTAGGTACGAATAAAAAACGAAACAGTGATTTCTGGGAGGAAACCATGAATTTTCTACGTACAACGGCACTTGGCCTGACGCTTAGCGTTGCCGGTGCATCATTCGCAGTGGCTGATGGCCACGCGAAGGAACTGACAATCGCAATCGTGAACAACGGTCACATGATCAACATGCAAAAAGTGGCAGAAGCTTACACCGAAGATACAGGTGTTAAGTTGAACTGGGTTTCCTTGGAAGAAGGCGTTCTGCGCGAGCAGGTCACATCTGACACAGCAACCGGTGGCGGCCAGTACGACATCATCAACATCGGCATGCAAGAAGCACCAATCTGGGGCGCTGCAGGCTGGATCGAGCCATTGAACTTTGGTGCAGATTACGACGTTGACGACATGCTGCCAGCAATGCGCAACGGCTTGTCCCACGAGGGCACATTGTACGCGGCACCATTTTATGGTGAATCGTCAATGGTTATGTACCGCAAGGACCTAACAGACGCCGCTGGCGTAACGATTGCTGACAACGATTCATGGGACAACGTCAAAGCTGCAGCAGCTGCGATGCACGACCCAGACAATGGCGTTTATGGCGCATGTTTGCGCGGTAAGCCAGGTTGGGGCGACAACATGGCGTTTGTAACGACCGTTGTTAACTCATTCGGTGGTGCATGGTTTGATGCAGAGATGAAGCCAGCACTTGATACTGCTGAGTGGAACGCTGCGATCAACTTCTACGTTGATTTGCTGGGCACCTACGGCCCTCCCGGTTCTGAAGGCAACTCGTTCAACGAGATCTTGGCTTTGTACAACGAAGGCAAGTGTGGCATGTGGATTGACGCGACTATCGCGGCATCTTTCTTGACAGTCCCTGGCGTTGCATACGCACAATCACCAAACGCTGGTAACCCAGTTGGTGCAAACTGGTTGTGGGCATGGGCGATGGCCGTTCCAGCTGGATCGCCAAACTCTGCTGAAGCTCAAGCGTTTATTGAGTGGGCAACTTCCAAAGCGTACATCCAAGCAGTAGGCGACCACCCAGACTTCGGTTGGGGCAAAGTGCCAACAGGTACACGTGCATCCACCTATGCGATCCCTGAATTCCAAGCCGCTGCACCTTTCGCAGCAGCCGAGATGGCAGCGATCGAATCTGCGGCTCCTGGCGCAACAGACCTGAAACCATATGTTGGTGTACAGTTTGCTGCGATCCCTGAGTTTCCAGAAGTTGGTACAGCAGTAGCACAAGAAATTGCAGCGGCATTATCCGGCGCAAAATCTGTTGAAGACGCACTTGCAGCAGCACAATCCGCTGCAGATGCAATCATGTCCGAAGCGGGCTACTACTAAGCTGCTTTACCCAAATGACATTTGGGTCCAGTGAACATTCACTGGACCCAATATCCGAACAGTTATTTTGATCATTTTGGCTTGACGTGGTGCGTTAAAATCGCTGGTCGCTAAAAGATCACCCGCCTAATATCAGACTCAACGAAACCTCTGCTTCGTAAGGTGACCCGAGCTATGTCCAAAAGAACGCTGCCCCGTATTCTCCAAACGCCAGCAGTTGTGCTTTTGCTGGTTTGGATGTTGGTCCCCCTTAGTATGACGCTGTACTTTTCGTTCATCCGTTACGTGCTGAACAGCACGATCCGTCCAGAGTGGATGTCACCTACCTTGAGCAACTGGCGTGGCTTCGGCAATTATCAATACGTTTTGAATGCCAAGGACTTTTGGTTCGCGATTCAAAACAGCGTATTCATTGTATCCAGTATTCTTGTCCTGACTGTCATCCTAGGGCTTGGTATTGCGGTTCTCATCAACAGGTCATTTCCTGGACGTGGCATTGTACGTGTTTTGCTAATTTCGCCCTTCTTCGTGATGCCAGCGGTCAACGCAGTTTTGTGGATCAACATGATCTTGGATCCAGTTTTAGGGTTAAACGGACTTGCTGTTGCGGGCTTGAACGACATCATCGACGGCTTGCGTGGCTTTCCGATCGTAGGTGGCTTCTTCTCGATGTGGCCACAGCTTGAGCCGATTTCATTCCGGGCGACACAGACATCATCCTATGCCGTCATCATGATGGTGGCGTGGCAATGGACGCCTTTTGCGGTTTTAATTTTTATGACCTCATTACAGTCGGAGGATGAATCTCAAAAAGAAGCGGCGACATTAGATGGCGCAAGTCCTTGGTCGCAGTTTATTAATCTAACGGTGCCACATTTGGCACGGCCAATCGCGATTGTTGTGATGATTCAGTCGATTTTTCACCTGTCGCTTTATGCAGAGATCGAAATTGTAAGCCGAGGCAACGGGAACAAAAACCTACCATATCTCATTGGTGAATTTACCTCGAACAACATCGGTGCTGCGAGCGCCACAGGCATCTTCGCCGTAATCCTTGCGAACATAATCGCGATCTTCTTGCTGCGCATGGTCGGCAAGAGCTTGATGGACTAGGGAAAAAGACAATGGCAACAATCACCCAATCATCCAGACTTGGTAATTTTCTTTGGCCCGCCTTGGCGTGGACAATCGCACTGATCTTTTTCTTTCCTATTTTTTGGCTGGTCTTTACCAGCTTTAAAACAGACGCCGACGCGGTGAAGCCCGAGTACCTGTTCTTCTTCACGCCGACGCTTGAAAACTATACAAACATGACGCAAAACTACGATTATTGGCGCTTTGCGACCAACTCAGTCATCACCTCATCGTTTGCGACCCTCTTTGCTTTGGTTGTTGGTATTCCGGCAGCATATGCGATGGCGTTTGATCCATCCCGCCACACGAAAGACATCCTAATGTGGATGTTGTCGACAAAAATGCTGCCTGCTGCCGCGGTGCTTTATCCGATGACATTCCTGACTAAAAATTTCCTTGGCATATTCGACACCCATTTCTTGGTCATCTTGGTGCTTTGCCTGATCAATTTACCCATCGTGATTTGGATGTTGTTCACGTACTTCAAGGAAATCCCCAAAGAGATTATCGAAGCCGGTAAGATGGATGGCGTCAGCACTTGGGGCGAAATTAAAGATATCCTTATTCCGTTGGCATGGGGTGGCATCGCGTCCACGGCACTTCTGACCTTTATTTTCTGTTGGAACGAAGCTTACTGGACTGTTCGTTTGACGACGATCGATGCTGCAACTCTGTCCAAACTTATTGAGGGCAACCGTGCGCCTGAAGGCCTGTTCTTTGGCCGTTTGTCTGCTGTATCAACAGCAGCCATCGCACCCATCGTGATTTTGGGATGGTTCTGCCAAAAGCAACTTGTCCAAGGCCTAACTTTTGGAGCAGTAAAATGACGCTGAACGCAGCGCCTACAGATTTGACCGGCAAAGTCTGCCTTGTGACTGGGGCCAGCGGTGGCATCGGTGCAAGCGCTGTTGCGCACTTTGCCGCCCTTGGTGCTACGGTATTTGCAACTGACATCGCGGATAGCTTTGAAGGCCCTGCCACTTATCGCAAATTCGATCTGTTGGATGATCAAGGCTTAAGCGACTGCAGCAAATGGATCGCAGAGATTAAGCCAGACGTTCTGTTTAATAACGCGGCATTGTTTGCGATGGGCAGTATCCTGGATTCAGGCGATTTAGCGCAATTGGATCGTTTGTTTGGTGTGAATGTTAGATCATTCTATGCTGTCATGCAGGCCGTGGCTCAATCGATGGTGGCGACAGGCAAACAAGGTTCGATCATCAATCTAGCGTCCCAAGCAGGGCATCGAGGCGAAGCGCTTGTGGCGCACTACTGCGCGACAAAAGCCGCTGTAATCAGCTATACTCAATCAACAGCTCTTGCTCTTGCTCCACACAAAATTCGTGTGAATGCGATCAGCCCTGGTGTTATCGACACACCGATGTGGAAAACTGTTGATGCGATGTTCGCAAAGTTCGAAGGTAAAAAGCCTGGTCAAAAGAAACTCGAAGTTGGCGCGGCTGTACCACTTGGCTACATGGGTGATCCATCCGATGTGGCCCGCGCTGCGGTTTTCCTCGCTTGTGACCAGTCATCTTATATGACCGCCCAAACCATCGGTGTCGATGGCGGCAATGTGTTGAGATAATCCATGTCAATAATGATCCCAAAGATTGAGCATGTCGATCGGACCACCCGATCAATTCGCTATCTTGAGCATGGCTGGCCTACGGACCTTTGTCGGTGGCACGCCCATGAAGAATACGAATTGCATCTGATTACTGCGACACGTGGCAAAGCTTTTGTCGGTGATTATATCGGCGAATTTGAGGCGGGTGATTTATTTCTGACCGGGCCAAACTTGCCGCACAATTGGGTTACTGACAAAGTCTGGACGGAACCGGTTTTAACCCGTGATATGCTTATTCAGTTTAGCCATGACAGCTTTGAGAAGCTTGCTGAAGGGTTCCCAGAATTCAATGAGGTCCGTAAGATGCTGACCCTAGCTCAGTCTGGCGTGCAATTTCAGGGTTTCAATCCGACTTTCGCTCGTGGCCATATGGAATCGATTCGAAATAATGAGGGGGCGGAACGCATCCTGGCATTCATTCGTTTTCTTGTACGCCTGAACGAACATGCTGAAAAAAAGGTATTGTCTGCGTCCAAACTAATTCAGCTTGAAGGTGGCAGTAAACACGCAAGAATTGCGGCGGTGGTCGACCATATCGTCGCCAATTTCAGCGAAGAGTTTTCAATTACGCAGGCGGCAGAAATGGCAACGATGACCCAAGCTACCTTTGCACGAAATTTCCCGGCGATGACTGGCCATAAGTTTGTAGAATTCTTGACCAGCGTCCGCGTTGGGCAGGCTTGTGGAATGTTGTATGCATCAGACGATTCGGTTGCAGGAATTGGTCAGAGTGCAGGGTTCCGAAATCTTGCGAACTTCAATCGCCATTTTCTTAAGCTGAAAGGTATGACACCTTCGGAATATCGCGACACGGCGCGTAAAGATCTTGCAAAGCCGATGGAGCCATCAACATGAACGATGCCGTGCGCGAACACATTGCCGCGACCCGCTACGATCGCGCAGATTGCGCTGTTGGGGTTGTTCACCTTGGCTTTGGCGCATTTCACCGTGCACACCAGGCGGTCTATCTTGATGACTATATGGAAAAGACAGGTGATATTCGGTGGGGTATTGTTGCGGTAAACTTGCGCAGTTCCGAAGCTAAGCTTTTCCAAGAGGCGGCTGAAGATGTTGCGCGCCATGATGGTTATTTTCTTAAGTCTTTTTCGGCAGATGGCCAAGTCGAATTGCGCCGTGTTCGCAGTCATGTTCAATTTGCCGATTGGAGCGTTTCACGCGCTGAGACTGAGGCTTTATTGACGAAAAAGTCAGTGCATTTGGTGACGATTACCGTAACTGAAAGCGGCTATTATACAGACCCAAATGGTGATCTGAATATCTCTGACCCGACTATAAAGTCCGAAATTGAAGGTGAGGTTGCCAGCAGCGTATATGGCTATCTACGGGCGGCTCTTCAAAACCGTTCCGACAAAACTGGTGCGCCTTTGACAATCGCGTGTTGCGACAACATTCGCCAAAATGGCAAAATGCTGCGGCGCAATCTGGGCGCCTATTTGTTGGCTTGTGATGATCAAACATTAGCGGCTTGGGTTGAGAAGAATGTGGAATTTCCGTGTTCTATGGTTGATCGGATCACACCACGTAGCCCGGCAGAGCTTTGCCCTGAATTGTCTGAATTGGTAGGCGCACCTGTCACGTCTCCCGTTATGGCCGAAGACTTCATTCAATGGGTCCTGCAAAACAATGCTAAATCCGAGATGCCCGATCTTGGACAGGTAGGCGTGACGGTCACTTCTGACGTTGATCCCTATGAGGAAACTAAAATTCGCGTGCTGAATGGTGGGCATACAGCTTTGTCTTACTTGGCTGCACTTGAAGGGATCGCAACCTTTGATCAAGCTATGCGCACACCTAAACTGAATGATCATTTCCAAGGGTTTGAGACGCAAGAAGTTTTGCCCGCGATCACCATTGCGCTGCCGTTTTCTAAGGAAGAATATCTGTCAGATATAACACGGCGTTTTGGCAACCAAGCCATCGGTGACACTGTGGCGCGCATCTGCGCTGATGGAATGGCTAAATTCCCTATTTTCATTCGACCTACCCTCGAAGGGTGCCTGAAGCAGGGCATTACGCCTGTTTACACGATACGTAGTATTGCCAGTTGGTACGTTTTTGCCTGCCACGTCGCGGCTGGGAAAATTCCATTCGACTATATCGAGCCAAGTTGGAAAGACCTGCAAGCTTTGTTGGGCAGTGACGCGTTTGTCACCAGCCGCCAATTGTGGGGCGACCTTCCTGACACTTACCCTATCTTCGCAAAAACCTTGCGTCGTGAAATATCTGAATTGGAGCAAAAATGGCCGGTCTGACGCTGCGCAATGTGCGCAAAAGCTATGGTGCAACACAAGTGATGCATGGTGTCGATCTTGATATTGAGGATGGCGAATTTGTCGTGTTCGTTGGTCCATCGGGTTGTGGGAAGTCCACATTGTTGCGGATGATCGCAGGCCTCGAAGAGATTAGCGATGGCACGGTTGCCATTGGTGGGGATGTCGTGAACGAAGTGGCTGCCTCCAAGCGTGGTGTGGCGATGGTTTTCCAATCTTACGCACTATATCCACACATGACCGTTTACAAAAACATGGCGTTTGGCTTGAAACAGGCCAAAACTGATCCGGCAGAGATTGAGCGCCGTGTGAGCGCTGCCGCCAATATTTTACAGATCACTGACTATCTAGATCGTAGTCCACGCAACCTGTCCGGTGGTCAACGCCAACGCGTTGCAATTGGCCGTGCGATTGTCCGAGATCCAGAGGTATTTTTGTTTGACGAGCCGCTGTCGAACCTTGATGCGGCCCTGCGTGTTCAGACACGGTTGGAGATCGCCCGTCTGCATGAACGTCTAAAAACTACCATGATTTACGTGACCCACGATCAGGTCGAAGCGATGACACTGGCTGATAAGATCGTTGTGTTGCGGGATGGACGTATCGAACAAGTCGGCTCTCCCATCGATCTTTACGAGCGCCCAAAGAATGCATTTGTGGCCCAGTTTATTGGCAGTCCCAAGATGAATTTCTTTGAACTGGCGGACTTGACCGAAAACGCATCTGCTTTGCTTGGACGCACCATTGACCCAAGTCTACAAGTTGGGTTGCGTCCGGAGAATTTGTCACCCGCTGATGATGCGACCGCAGTTGTTTATGGCAAACTGGAGCTTGTCGAAAACTTGGGTGAATACGCGCTTGTTCATCTTAGCACAGCCACCGGAGTAGAGTTTATTGCGAAGACGGAAAAGCCGCCGGAGGGTGCAAAAGGGTCAATGATTGGCTTTGGTATCAAGCCTGAATTGGCCCACTTTTTCGATAAATCGACTGGTTTGCGTTTGCCCGAATAAAGCTGGTTTTACGGGTGGGGTTTATAAGATGATATTGTGTTGCGGCGAAGCGCTTATAGATATGGTTCCGGTTTTGGGCACCGACGGCAAAACGACGTATGCCCCTTTGTCTGGTGGTGCAATTTTTAACACAGCCATTGCTTTGGGTCGATTGGAAGTGCCAGCTCAATTCCTGTCCGGCGTTTCTAACGACCTGTTTGGCGAACAGCTTGTTCGGGAATTGCGCGCGTCAGGTGTTGGTACTGATCTGTTGATCCGTAGTCAGCGCCCGACAACTTTGGCATTTGTGAAAATTACAAATGGTCATGCACAATATACGTTTTATGATGAAAACTCGGCAGGACGAATGATCGAAGTGGATAACCTCCCTGCTGTAGGGACAGATGTAAATGTCGTTTACTTTGGCGGTATAAGTTTGTGCGCCGAACCTGCAGCTAGTGCTTATGAAAACTTGGCACTACGTGAAGCGCCGCGCAAAATTCTGATGATAGATCCAAACATCCGCACTGGTTTCATCGAAGATGAAGTTACATACCGCGCACGCTTAGATCGAATGATCGGAGTGGCTGATATCGTAAAAATCTCGGACGAGGACTTGGATTGGATTTCGCCCGAGGCAACCGAGTTAGACGCCAAGATTATGGGTCTTCGCCACAAAGGTGCTGGTCTCGTTATTTTAACAAAAGGCAGCAAGGGAGCGACTGCTTATCTAAAAGGTGGCAATGTAGTGAATGTCAGTGTGCCTAAAGTGACTGTGGCAGATACCGTTGGTGCGGGCGATACATTCAACGCAGGTTTCTTGGCTAAACTTTATAACTTAGGCATATTGGACAAAGTTGCGTTGGCAAAAGTTACTGGGGATGAAATATTTCAAGCCCTGGAGTATGCCGCAAAGGTGGCTGCTGTTACTGTGTCCCGATCAGGTGCAAGCCCACCTTATTTAGCAGAATTGTAAAACCCATCTGCACATATGATCTTTCTTTTATTAGGTTTTCGCCGCGTTCGTGAGTCTTGCAAGGTGGAGGTCAATTTGTTTTTTTGTTGGGGCCTCGCTTCCGGACAATAGGGACAAATGTAGAAACAACATAACTTCACTTCGATTTTTCATAGAGTTTTCGAAAACGCTTTGATGGGTCTTTATGCCGATATCCAAGAGATTTTTGACACCATCCAAGCCTTGCAACTCATTTAGCGCAAGCAGCGTTGCGGGTATCATTGGGCGGATATTTTGATCCGCGATCGTATTGAAATTTCTTTCTGCCCAATAGCTTATATCTATTTCCCTGGTCTGCCGATTTGGTAAGCCACGTTCTCGTTTGATCATAAACTCGGTAACAGATCGCGTAGAGTAGTGGTTCAGCCAAGCCGTCATTGGTTCTGAAGCCAAACCAAACAGGTTTATTCGACTGTCGTCCTCAACAAAGGTTTTTGGTGCAGGTTGTACGCCACCTAAAACCCAATTTGGCTGTTGCAGTTTTTTGTTCTTGGGACGGTGAACCCCCAGCTTTTGAAATTTCGATGGTTGGAATAGTGATTTAAAAAAGTGGCCCGCAGGCAATGCCAAATCGGACGGTGCAGCCATTACAAACCGCTCCAACGTCGATCTGGTGCTCCAGTCGATAAGTTCTGAAGAACCGAACAATCGCCATTGAAGGGCAATTGCATCGGTGTGTGCCGGAACTGACCCAATAAGATCGCTGACTGAACGCATGGGTGCTTCAAGGCATAGAAATTCATCACAATCAAAAAACATCGCCCAGTCAGCGGCTTTCATGAGCGGATGCTTGTCGGCTAGCTTCATGGCGTGCCATTGCGGGGATTTTCCGTCTATGGATTGAAAAGGAACATGGGTGACATTGGGCAATAAACCCAACATCGCATCCGTTCCGTCGGTGCAATCATGTGTGAATATCAGGAAGTCATTAAAGCCTGCGGCGCGATGGTGTGCAATCCATTCAAGGCAATACGGTGCTTCATCTCGCATGCATGTCACAGCCAGAATATTCATGTTTTTGGCTCCAATTCTTTGCGAGACAGCAGAATTTTTTTGTCACGGTGCCAGCAACAAGTCAATCTTGTCACCGACGCCCTTGTTTACAACGCCTAAGTGGCTACGCTATCTTAAATTAAGGAAACGAACACTGGAAAAGTGTCATTCAAGAGGACAGTAGTATGAGTGAACGTCGCGCAGTCGCCTCCCTATGGATTGGTGAAAAGCTTCATTATTTAAACCAATTATGTCTTATGTCGCATGTTGTGCAGGGTCATGAAACGATCCTGTATTGTGCGGACACAGTTTCAAACGTACCTGATGGGATCGAGGTGCGGCCCGCATCCGAGATTATGGATTTGGACCGTGAGTTAATTGAAGCAACAAGCGCATCTTTTTTATCGAATGTTTTCCGTTACAAAATGATCCAAAAAACGGGTGCGATTTGGATCGATTGCGATGCATTTTGCCATCAACCTTTCCCGGAAGATGACGAATATATCTTTGGTCGCCACGGCATGGCAGGGGCATTGAACTGTGGTGTCGTTGGTATGCCACAAGAATGCGAATTGATGGATCAGTTGTTAGATTATTACGATAACTTGCCTGATTATCCTGCGTGGTGGAACAAGAACCAGCGTAAGAAATATGATCGCCAAGACACCAGCTTGTCTCATGCTGCACGCATTTATAATGCAGAGCGGACTGCGTTTGGCCCCCAAGCATTCACCTATTTTGCCAAGCAAACAGGTCAGTTTGAAAAGGCCAGCGACCGTGATGTTTTGTATCCGGTGCCATTCCAGTTGAATGATGTTTTCTATGATCCGCATGGGAATGTTGAAGGGCACTTCACCGAAAATACGTTGTCTGTGCACTTGTACACTAATGGTACAAAACCGTGGTGGGAAAAGAATGCGCCGTTGCCTGGTTCGTATGCCGCGCGGATGTGCGAACAGATCGGCATCGATCCTTCTAAAGCCTTGCGCTAGATCGCGCTTAGGCAAGACCTGTGAAACTCAAACCGCATAAAAGTCCGCACGGCAACCTTCTGGCCATTTCGATGATGAAGGACGAGGCGCCATTTCTATTGGAGTGGTACGCCCACCATCTTGCTGTCGGCTTCACCAAAATCCTTGTCTACACCAATGACTGTTCTGACGGCACCGACGATATGTTGATACGTTTGGAAGAATTGGGTCTGGGGTATCATCGTCGCAACGATATTCCAGAAGGCGTTAAGCCGCAGCCTTCTGCGATGAAACATGCCCAAGCGGAACCGAAGGTGCGCGAAGCGGACTGGGTATTGATGTTTGATGCGGATGAATTCCTGTGTATCAATTATGGTGATGGTACACTTGATCCAATGCTGTCGGCGGCGGGTGATGCCAATGGCATCGTTATCACTTGGCGGATATTTGGGTCTGGTAATGTTGTTGATTGGAGCCGTGAACCAGTCACCGAACAATATCTTTATGCGGCACCGCCGACTTGGAACAAGGGCTGGGGCGTAAAGACTTTCTTTAAGTTCGACCACGATTATTGGAAACTGGGGATCCATCGCCCGTCGATCAAAAACCGTCATCTTGAGACTGAATTTCCTGATACTGTAAAATGGCTGAATGGATCTGGCCTGCCGATGGAGGACTATTTCAAGTTCCGTGGTTGGCGTTCGATCCGTCGCACCGTTGGATATCAGTGGGCGCAATTGAACCATTATGCGGTGAAGTCCGTGGACAGTTACGCAATCCGCAAATTCCGTGGCAACGTGAACAACAAAAAAGACAAATATAATTCTGACTATTGGGCGCTTCAAGATCGAAACGAAGTGCTGGATGATAAGGTTCTGCGTTACAAAGAACGCCGTAAGGCGATCATGGACGGGTTGCTGACCGACCCGGTTTTGTCCAAACTACACTTTGACGCACTTGATCGTGTCGAAGCTAGGCTTGATGATTACCGCAAGACGGAAGCCTATGAAGAACTAAAATCTGGATTGATTGAAGCTGGTAAAATTCCGATCACTCAGGTTGAGGCGAAGCCGCCAAAGGCGCGGGACCCTGATGAAATCAAAGCGCTGATGTCACGTGTCGAAAAGCAAAACTCTGATCGACCGATTGAAGAACGCCGCACCAAACCATCACCGGAGTTCCGTGATACATCCGAAGGTGGCGATGGGTTTGTCGTGGGGGATATTGATGTTTCAGTTGAATCCGCGGTCGATTGGGTTTCGAACCATGATATCGAAGTGCCCGCCGATGTGCGTGTGTTTGCGCCATCAATGTTGGACATGGTTATGCGCGGAAAATACCAACGCAAATTGGCGCGGCTGACGGAACGGGTCGTTCAGGATGGTGAACGCCTTTTGGATTTGGGGGCTGGGGTCAATTTCCTCTCGATGTATGCGTGTAAATTGCAGGGCCGCACCCATGTTGTTGCGCAAGAAGACAACGCTTCACGAACTGTAATCGCAGACAGTATTTTCGAACGAAACGCATTTGATTTTGGTGAACGTTATGCGCAATCCAATATTCAGATCGTTCACAAAGATGACCCAAAGAAAACGATCGCTGCGATTGACGCGTTGATCGCTGACGTAAGACCCGATGTCGTTCGTATCAGTTATGAAGAGCTTGGCAGTGGCTTATTGGCTCAAATTAATTTTGGCAGTGCAAAGCGTGTTGCTTTGACTGGGAACGCGGCGCGGGAGTTTCATGGGCAAAGTGCGAAGGGCATAAAGATTGAAATGCAGCCAAATGAAGACCTTTCAATCCCAGAGGTAATCATTCTGGACCGCACGCCAACAGCCTAGTTTCAGTCGAAATAGCCAATAGCTTTCGCTAGATTTTCGCCACCTTCAGTCTTTAAAATATTAGCCAACTGAGCTTCGCGCAATTGGAACGACTCTTCATGCAGTGCGCGCAATTCGGGATCGGACAGAAAATAATCGTACATTTCCTGTGCCTCAGGCGACAGTCCGGCACCGGTTTTGTCCATGATACCAGTGCGATTCCCATGCGCCCAGTACTTTTCAGACGCACCAAGTCGATCAGCGTTAACCGCATCGCCCCGATCAACCTTCAGCAAAAACTCGGCAGCGCTTTTTATCGCATAGTGGTTTAGTTGGGCAAAATCGCGTGTGCCGTTACCGTCAATAGCTTTTCCTGATCCATCGGTCCAATCCGCAGGCAGCGGCGCGCCCGATCCATTTACCCACTTTGCGCCTGTCTTTGAAAACTCTTTTGTGACGGGGCGATGGGGGCGACGGGGACCAACAATCGAATTGCGATAAAGGGTTTTTACGGCTGTGTATGCAGGTTGGCCTGTTGCCGCTGCGGCTCCAAAATCTGTCGAGGTTTGTGTGAACCTTTGCGTCACGGGATCAAGTGATGCGTGCTTGTGTCCATTGCTGTTGAAGGCAACGGACGTAAAGGAAACAGCGTCCGCGGGGCCTGTTGCCTCAAACAATTCATCCAACGTGTTGATGTCGTCTTTTAGGTTTAGAAATTCATCCGCATCGGTGACGTATAGCCAATCAGCTGCGCGATAACGCCCGAAATGACCAGCATAGCGCAGCGCCATAATGTGCCACATTCCGCGATCAGGAAACATGACTTTGGGGTTTGGCTGGTGCTTGACTCTATGGGGCATCAATACTTCTAGGCGGTCCAAAACCTTGTCAGTATTGTCGGTACAGAAATTGGTAAAAATAAGCAGGTCATCAATGCCAAGTGTGAAATGGTGAGCAGCCCATTCTAGAATATAGGGTGCCTCGTTACGCATCACCGTTAGCATAAGAGTCTTTTCATTACCGATCGACATTGGTGATATTTCCTAACAAGGCAGCATACTACGCATGTTAGTAGCCTATAGAGACAGCGTTTGAAATTAAGTTCATCGATTGTCATGGGCTTATCCGTAGAAACCGACTTATTATGGTTGACCCGTTTTCGTCAGATAGCGTATTATCGTTGGAAGCAATAATGATGGAACTGCTGTGGTGTCGCTGAAATGTGGCGGTTTGATAGGCAGGAAAAACAAAAGTACTATGGGCACCAAGGAAGAATTTGTAGATTTATCTATTGCCCATCAATTGGGTGATGTGTCCAACCGCAGCCTTTCACAATCGTTGGAAGCCAAGAATTATGCTTCCAACGCCTCCAGTAAGATGTCTTTAATGTGGGATCATTCGACGGCTTCACCTCATGGGCTTAATGACTGGCAGCCGGCACGAGAAACACGTGCAAAATGGTGGGTTAAAAACCACAAACATAAGAATTCTGAGAAGATTGTCTTTGCTTTAAAGGCTTTACTTAAAGCCAATGCAGATTTTGATTTTCTGGTTGATATGCAAGATCATCGTACTCGAAATATGATTTTACCAGACGGTCAAGTTTCGCCGGTTTTTGCATTCAATCGACCAATTAGTAAAGATACGGGTCATATTTTGTGGCCGCTGCCAAAATATCATGACCTAGATGATCCTGAATTCCTTGGCCAGCTTGACCCAGGTCGGGTGGATTGGCATGCAAAAAAAGACATGGCTGTTTGGCGGGGAATCCCCGGCAACCGTGGGTCATTGCCCGGTCAGGCCCGCGCAATGAGGTTGTTACCGCTGTTGCGGAAATTCAAATCTGGTGAGTTTAGCGCTGAAGAAACAACGGCAATTCTATCGTCGATGCCACGTTATCGGTTTTTGATGAAGTGGAGCGATGACCCTCGTTTTGATGTGGGCTATACTGATGCTACTGGAATTGTTGTGGCGGATGAACCTTTCATCAATCCTTATGGGCGACCAAAAATCCCCCGTGAGGCCTTTCAGGACTATAAATACATTTTAGTCTTACCGGGCAACGACGTTGGGTCCAGCTTTTATTGGACAATGAACAGTGGCAGCGTTGGGCTGGTGGTTGATTGTGATTTTGAAACCTTCGCCACGCACCATTTCAAACCTTGGGAACACTATGTGCCCATCCGGCGGGATCAAGCAAATGTAGATCGTATGATGCGTTGGTGCGCCAATCATCAAGATGAGTGTCAGGCTATTGCAAAACGTGCACAGGAGAAGTGCAAATTTCTAGCTGATCGCGATTTAAGGGATCAAATCGGTAAGGGTGTGGTAGGAAAAGTGCGTGAAGAACTTGCGCAAATCAAGACGTAAGAGCGGGCAAAAAACGTGGTGTCGGTGATGCCTGTGGGAGAATATGGGTATGAATGACAACAGCGAGGCTAAGCTGACGATCTTTTTTGTCGTCGAGCCACCCAAATATCAAGATATGGGGTGTTTGTTGGCGGCCTCTATACGGACACAGTTTAAAGAGCCGATTAAATTGGTAGGCTATTGCCCAAGTGCCAGCATTGGCGAGATGGATGAAAAAGCGCTGGGTGTGTTTAAGAAACTTGATGTCGATATTCGGTCGTTCGAGACGGAAGGCCGCTTTGACCCTGCGTATCCACATGGCAACAAAATGCTGGCAGCGCTTGAGCCGCGCGACACTCCATTTTCGGCTTTTATGGATTCCGATATGCTGTTTATTGGCGAAAACTCGACCGATCAAATGTTTAAGGAAGGCCATGTCTCTGTTGCGCCTGCGACGTCAATGTATTGGTCGGGCCAGAAGATTTGGAACGATATTTATGCGGCTTGCGGCATTGAAAAACCCGAAGATCGAATTTGGCTTGCGCGCCAACGCCGTCGAAAGTTGATGCCCTATTTCAATGCTGGTTTAATTGTTTTTCCGGAAGGTCCGGTTGCACCAACTGGTGAAACATTTGCACAAATTTGGATGCGCTTAGCGCAGATGATCGACAAGATCGATATCGTTAAAAAGCGTCCCTATTTGGATCAGATGAGTTTGCCATTGGCGATCCGTGCGGCAGGGTTGGATTGGAATCTATTACCTGACGAACAGCACTTTATCTTAGGTGGCAGTTTGCGTGGCGAACCGCTGCCTGAAGACAAAGACATTAAGATGATCCACTACAGGAACATGGATGTTTTGCGAGAAGTGAAATGTATGCGCCTTGCTAAGGATATGTTGGAAAGCACAGTGGGCGTTCGCCGGATTTCAAAGTTTGATCTAGCGCAGTTTGAAGCGGATGGCTGATGGTCCGCCACGCCTTGTGCGTCATATTATTTTCGACGGTGATCATATGCGTTTAGAATACAACGGTCCGTTGCTTGAAGATTTAGCACTCACCGAAGACCCACGCGTTGTCGTGGCATTTGCACCTTTTGATTACCCGTTTTCTAACGATGTAGAGGGGTGGGGCTCCGCCTCATTTTCTAAGCGAGAAATTGCACATGTCTGTGTCTTCCACAGTGCGGAAGACTGGCATCAGAACGACGACTTCTTTCCGGCTATGCAAGCGTGCCGCGCCTTCCTTGGTCCGCACATGAAAATCACGTCCTATGGCTTTAGTATGGGTGGGTACGGCGCATTGCTTGGCGCAAAGACGCTTGATGCAGAACGCGCGGTCGCCGTATCGCCGCAGTTTTCAATCGACCCTGCCATGGTCAGGTTCGAACGGCGTTATGGCCCACAATGGGCTGCAATGAAGGGTTGGAAGTTCGACCTATCGAAGCATATGAAAGACAGTCCAACAGAGTATATTGTCTTGTATGACCCACTACACAAACAAGACCGTAAACACGAATCTCGTCTGCCCAAGTCAGCCAGCTACGCGCGTTGTCTCTTGCACGGCGTGGGGCATGCCGGATTGCAGGCACTGGTAGAAATGAAAATTCAAGAAACGTTATTTTATGTTCTGCGTGGATCTGCTGATGCGTCAGATTTGCGCAACGTGTTTCGGGCGAAACGAGAGTTTGGTTTTCGGTATCTACGAAAGTTGGGAACGCGGCTGCATGAGCAAGATCACCCTAAAGCTGTGGGCTTTTATAATATGGCCAAAAGGAATGGTTTCCGTCGTCTTAACAAGAAATGGCAGCATTTTTATGAATAGATTTTCGTGTAACCGCCAAGAAGTGCCGCTGTTTTGGAGCAGTTAAATTATCATAAGCATCCCTTGGCACTTTGCACTATGCTGGCGCTGAAATTGGGACCAAGACTATTGATCTCACAGGGTATGCGGTAATTTTAGAATGACACAAAAACCACCAATGACTGACAAGCCAAAACGCGGTGTTCTTTTGCGGGCACAAAACGGGGACGTTATCGGTTTTGACGAAACTGGCGTACGGCTTAACCTTGCAGATAGTGTGATCGCCGACATCCAAACCCGGCTCGATCTAACATCAGATGCGCGTGTGGTGGACGCCAGTGTTTTAGGCGACATTAACGCGTGGGACGTGCGCGAAGGTGAAGGGTGGTATATGTTCCACGCGCACCTTCCGGGTGCGCAAAACGTTGGCCATTTCCGCCGACGGATCAAGGCAGTTGGCGATAGTTTCCCGTGCATAATAGCGAACCCATCTACAGCACTTTATGGGCTGTTGTCCTTAGGCGGGGCGCGCCGTGCAACGACGTCGGATGAACCTGTTGAGTTTCCCTACCATGTGCTTAGCACTGGTGATGATATGGGGTCGGCTGGCCCTGCCGGATCGCAGGTTGTCGAGCAAACAGACTTGATAGAACGGTTAAACGAACAAACGCGTGACAGTCTTGTAGGCGATGAAATAGTGGGCCGTCGCCTATCTGAATATCGTGCTTTACCCGTAATGTATGTGCGTAGCGAAACGGACAGCTCGTCGTCGATTTTGAGTTTGGCAGATGGCCCCGCGATGGCAAACTTTCGTCAAACGACAGCCAACTTCTGTGCTGCGGCTGCGACCTTAGGGGTTGCGCCCAAGGTTCTGGCTGTTGGGTTGGATTTCACTCTTGAAGCGGTTGCTGACACTGGCGATGTTTGGCGTCGTGGAATGTACAGCATCATGCAAACAATCACCGATTTGTTCGCCGATCATGGCCTGCGAAAACCGCTTTTTATCGCGCCATTTGAATCAGGAACGCAAAATGTTTCTGACCACCCAGTTATGCGTGCGCAGTGGGATTTATCATGGAATAAGGGTGGGCATGACATTTTTTATTCTGCGCCCAGCTACATGTTTGAGCTGGATCACTTTGGCCGTGCAACTCCACTAGCTCGCAAACAGATGGCTGAGATGGACGCCTTTGCAATCGAAAGCTGCAACAATGACGAAGACTGGTCTTGCCCTGTTTTGCTGTTAGCAGAGCGTGAAGAAGATCCACGCGTTATTCGCTGTCGTGCGCAGTCAATGAATGCTTTGATCATTGATCGGGATGATCCTCTGAACGCGGGTCCCACCTGTGGGTTTGCATTTGAGGGATGTACCAACGATGCTAAAATACTAGATGTTGATGCTGCTTCTGATGATCAAAACGATTTGCTTATTACCTGTGACATAGCGCCTGAAGGGGACGGTCTTACCTTACTTTATGCCGTAGCACATGCCGCGTCGAGCGACGGTATGCCAGCCAACCGCGGTGCCATTCGAGATGAATGGCATCATGCTAGTAAAACGGGTGATACCCTTTATCGCTGGGCTTTGCCTGCCGCATTGCCAGTTCATTGATGGATCAGGTTTCCCCATATTTTGTCGACGTAACGGTGCCAGATGCCGTACTTTTGTCGGACAGCACTGTCGTACAAAAGCTTATCCACCCAAACGTGGCTGGTGCGGTATGGTATTGCGCAGATCAAGAATCCTTCACGTGTAATGATACTGGCGAGGTTCTACAGTGGGCGCCGCAAGACGGATTGGGCGAGGTCGCAGTACCAGTAAAACCCAACACTGATAATCTACGGTTGTCACCTGATGGTGGTTTGAGTTTTGAACGTGAAATCAATTCTGGCTTGGTGATCAACAATGCGTTGGTTGACCCGGCACACTTCAGTTTTGCGATTCGATATTCATCTGATTTTGGCGATGCGCGAACACTTTTGACCATCAACCCTTGCGATCACGACACCTACCTTTTCTTGGCTGAGAAGGATGGGCATGTCAGTTGGCAAGATCAGAAAGATCAGTCGGGAATCACCATGCCTGCACCCAAAGGCGGTGGCTGGGTTGTTGTAGGGTTTGATGCTGGAAGATTATCAATGTCGGTCGTTGGTGATGGTGTGGGATTCCCTATACCGATGATCAGCGAAGTTTCGAAACAAGAGCTTGCGGTTGATTTCTCCGGAGCCTGTGATGTGTTTATTGGATGTCGCTCGCACCGCAAAGGTATTCTTAAAACGCTTGGTGTTTCGCGTATTCACGATCTGCTGCTTTGGATCGATCAAGATTTATGTGGTGGTGATCATGACGTTTTGAATGCAGTTTGCCGACATTGCGAAAGTAAAGGTGCCCCTCAATGAGTTTTGATAAAACCCAAACACAGGGCGACAATATCTGCGTCATCTGGATCGATGACATGATTGATGTGTTCACTTGGCGCAAAGCGTTTGGCCTTTCCATTTCAACGCCCAATATCGATCGCTTTATGGCGGAGGGTGTACGGTTCTCAAATGCCTATGCAACCGTGCCACTGTGTGCCCCGTGCCGCGCCGAACTGGCGACGGGGTTGTCGCCGTTTCGCACAGGTCTTGTTGATCTGAACCGCTTCTGGCGCGATATTTTGCCCCCGACTGCAGGCTGGCAATTCGATCTGCGCCGCGCGGGTTTTAAAACTTTCACGACGGGCAAAGTCGACAGCAACTACAAACCTATGCCGGAAGAATACAAACGGGTTTTGTTTCACGAAGAACCGGCTGCGCGGGATGCGGGTAAGCGTAACGATGTTAAGGATTATCTGGACAAAGGTCCTGGTATTTCGGGTGTTGGGCATCCAAATGATGATGGCTCCCAAGACCGCAAATTTTATGATTACCGCGTCGCACAAAACGCGATCGAATATTTGGAACGGGCAGACCCATCGCGTCGTCATTTGATCCAGTTGGGCTTTAAACATCCGCATTATAAATTGCAGTGTCCAGATCGGTTTTACCAAACCTATGATCCAGCGGAAATTGTGTGGCCGACCACTGCAGCTCCTGAGGATTATTTCGGCCCGCAGGAGGGCATGGCTGTCTATGAGGCGGCATATATCGCAAACGGGCCGTGGACACCTGAGAAGGCTGGGGACCATGCGTGGCGCGAGGTGGTACGGGCATATTTTGCTGCTATCTCACACGTTGATCATGAAATCGGTCGGTTTATGGATGCCTTGCGAGCGTCAGATTTTGCCGAAAATACGAGTGTCATTTTGCTGTCTGACAATGGCTTTAACCTAGGAACGCATGACAGTTTCCATAAGATGAGCCAGTGGGACAGTGCAGCCCATGTTCCACTTGGTCTTTGGAATGCGCGGATCAAAGAACCCAAAGTAATTGATCGTCCTATATCTCTTCATAACATCCCCAAAACTATTATGGACTTGGCTGGATTGCCCTATCGTCCTGATTGGGTTTCTGGCCAAAGCCTGCTTCCATTGGTTGACGATAGCTTTGGCGCGTTCGACATAACGAAGTCCCCCGTCACTTCGGTTTTCGGCACGTTGTCTGTGCGTCCAGCGACAGGGGATTTGAACCGGTATCGTTACTTCCGATACCCAAATGGTGAAGAACATGTTTATGATTTGGTTGCTGACCCCGGAGAGACGGACAACATCCATGAAACCGCCCCGATACAGGAATTACGTCAAACATTGATCGACAATGCCCTTGATCTTGGATTGGATTTGCGAGGCTTTGAAAACCCAGCGCGTGGTATCAACGCGATGATGTCGCTTGATGGCAGCGTGGTCTTGGCAGGTGGGAATGCAGACAACAACTATTGGGCCTACGGCGAAAATGCCGAAAAGATCGTTGAGGAAGCAGATGGCGGCACTGATACGTTATGGTACATGGGGGGACCCGATAACTATGTGCTGCATGCGCCAGCTTATATTGAGAATATCCGTATCGCGACGGTGGTCTCGCGCAACGAGGATAACCCGACCGAATCTAAAGAAATGGCAATCGTTGCACATCCAGATACGCCCATAAATTTTGAAACCTCTGAACGCGTTACCGTTAATGTGCAGGGCAGTCGAGGGGCCGATGTCATGGTCGGGCCCAAGTATGGCGGTGCGACGTTCCACGGTGGTGCAGGCGATGATATGCTTATTGCGAAGTCAGGCCGGGGAAAAGACATCCATTATTTCTATGGCGGTGCTGGCAATGACACATTGATTGGTGGGAATGCGCGCGACGTTCTGGACGGGGGCACCGGAAACGATGTCATCCGTGGTGGAAACGGGCGCAGTAAAATTTACGGCGGTCCCGGAAACGATGATATTTCTGACGGTACAGGTGGGTCTGAAATCCACACAGGACCCGGGCGGAATTTGGTGCGTTCTGAAGGGGGCGATGACCGAATATTTGTTGGAAGTGGCCACAACAAGATAACACCTGGTCCGGGTAAAGCGGTCTTTATGCTGGAATATGGCGGTATCACGGAGTTTGAGAGTTGGGACACGGACTACATTTTGGATCTCACGAAATGGCCTAAATCTCCTCATATTTCTGCACCAAATGACGATTACACAGACATCATCCTTGGTGTGAGTGTCGTTCGGATTTATGGGAAGACCCATGAAAAACAATTACGATCACAGATAAAGCAATAACGTAAAACACTGAACTGACGAGTGCCTAAGATGTTAAACTTTTCCCCTGATGCTTCTTTAGCTAGTGAAATACGCGTTGTAGAAAACGCGATTGTGGTACCTTGGGGGAGGGGGGCGAAGCAAAATATGGCGCGTCCGGCTGGCGTATTTACTGCTGAAGGTGAATTTTGCGCCGATGCGATGACATACCGCGCTGCAAACCGACCAACCACAGTGCGTCCTGAATTTCCAACTGCTGATGAGGTAACGGAAGCTATCAGTGGTACAGTTCTTTTTGGTGGGCTCGCCTATGGTCATTTTGGCCATGCTTTGTGCGAAAGCATTTCGCGCCTTTGGGCCGTAGACAACTGTGATGAGCAAATAAACAGTATCCTGTTCCTTCCCAAGAAGAAGGTGACGTGGCCGGAACGAAGCTTACTGCAGGTTAGACAGTTGGCAGAAAGTCTAGGGGACTTACCACCCTGTACAGCAATTAACGAACCAACACGGGTCGAAAGATTGGTGATCGCGCCACAAGCGTTTGGCGTCAATAACATGATTGGCGGTGCGCCAGAATTCCGTAACTTTACGGATCGCCGGTGGCGCCAACGGGTGACGGCAAATGGGCCCGAAAAATTATATATATCGCGCAGTGAAGTTTTCAGCAAACGTGGCCGTCTATTGTTAGAGGAACGGGTCGAGGAGCATTTGGAAGCCGACGGTTTCACGATCTTTCACCCCCAACAGCATGACCTGCAGACCCAGCTAGAGCATTACAAGGCGGCAAAAGTTATCGTCTCAACCGACAACTCAGCACTTCACTTAGCGGCATTTGTTGCGGGCGCTGACACTAAAGTTGCCATTCTGCTGCGACGCCCAGGTAAAATTTTCCTCGACTTTCAAGAACAACTACGCCGTTTCGCATCGATCGATCCTGCGATCAGCGACAATTGCACACGTTACTGGTTCCGTGAAGGCGAAGCAGTGCAATTGAACGAAGTCATATCTTTGGTAGATTTTGAAAAGACAGCGCAGTCTTTGAGCGACGCAGGCATTATCTCAAATGCTAACTGGACCAACCCGACAGCCCAAGATGTTGACCTTGCTCTTGAAGAGTTCGAAGAGCGTGGCGATATTTTGTTGGAAGAGGTGTTTGTGTAGGCAACCGAAAAGCGCGCGCTTATACTTTGTGGCCTGAAAGGGCGCTATGACAGTCTTAACAACGGTAAAGTTTACGTCCAAAACTTCGACGCGATCGACGCCGTGCCTGAGCCAGTCAATTCCCTTGGAGGGCTCGATGTAGGTCCGAATTATTGAAACTCTTTATTCCAATAATACGGATAACATTCAGCGATCTGTGAACCGTGGATCATCTATACAAGCGGCGTAATCTGCATCCACCAGCGCCGCGCGTTTTTGAACCCATCGACGCATGCTGGGGTGCGTGAAGATATAGAAGCGACCTGCTTGCATACACTCTACCGCCCATTCCGCGACATGGCGTGGAGGTAGCCCTTGCTCAACAGCTTCGCTGACGACCTTCATCCCTGGATTTTCACTTTCGTCAGCACGTCCCTTACCAGATGGACGATTTACGTGTGATCTTGTTTTATTGATGTCAGTCTTTACCCAGCCCGGGCACAGTACAGACACACCGATGTTGTGATCTGCCAAATCCTGACGCATGGATTCAGACAGCCCGACGACCGCAAATTTGGTCGCTGTATAGGCTCCAAGTTGCTGGGTCGCGAGGTGGCCTGACATTGATGCTGTGTTGATAAAGTACCCACCTTCGCCCTGAGACTGCATAAGTGGCGTGAAAATCTCGACGCCGTGAACAACCCCCATCAAATTGATGTCCACGATCCAACGCCAATCCTGCAGTGGCATTTGACCTGCAGCACCTGCCAATGAAACGCCCGCATTGTTCACGACAATATGGACTTTACCAAACTGCGCAATTGTTGCATCTGCCGCTGCTTGGACCGATGCGGCATCCGCCACATCGCATACAACCGTATCAACTTTGCCAAGATCAGCCTTGGCAGCCGCCAAGCCAACTGCGTCGAGGTCAGCCAACATTACATTCGCACCTAGCTCCATCAATTGACGGCCAATCTCTAGTCCGATCCCCGATGCGCCACCTGTAACGAACGCTGTTTTCCCTGCAATTTCCATTTGATCACCCTATCAATGCTGTGCTTTTCGCCATGCTACGCAATGCACACGAGAAAGGAATAACGACCTAAGGTCATAATTCCCCGATTTTCGCGCCTATTTTGGCGGATCGCTGGCCCCTGCATCTTGACTTCTTATGCGTTGAGCGGTGTACCTGCCCAAAGTTTTTCGCCCACAGAGGGGACCATACCATGCACGCTTATCGTAGCCATTCCTGCGCAGATCTCACCGCCGCCAATGTGGGGGAGAACATCCGCCTTTCTGGATGGGTTCACCGCGTCCGCGATCACGGTGGCATTTTGTTCATCGATTTGCGTGACCATTACGGCATCACACAAGTTCTTTGCGATCCGGACAGCCCTGTGTTTTCCGATTTGGAAAAGGTCCGCTCGGAATGGTGTATCCGGATTGATGGTACGGTTAAGGCGCGCGCAGCTGATTTGATAAACAGCAAAATCCCAACGGGTGAAATCGAAGTCTTCGTGCGTGATCTGGAAGTTTTGGGTGCCTCTGCAGAACTACCTTTGATGGTGTTTGGTGATCAGGAATACCCTGAAGAAACCCGCCTGAAGTATCGTTACCTTGATCTGCGCCGCGAGAAGATGCAGAAAAATATGATCCTGCGTTCTGATGTTGTTTCATCGATCCGTCAGCGCATGTGGGATAAAAAATTCAAAGAATTCCAAACGCCGATCATCACTGCATCGTCCCCTGAAGGTGCGCGTGATTTCTTGGTGCCTTCGCGTTTACACCCTGGTAAATTCTACGCGCTGCCACAAGCGCCGCAGCAATTCAAACAGCTGTTGATGGTTTCGGGTTTCGACAAGTATTTCCAAATCGCACCGTGTTTCCGCGATGAAGACCCACGGGCGGATCGCTCGCCGACAGACTTCTATCAGCTCGACCTTGAGATGAGCTTTGTCACCCAGCAAGACGTGTTCGACACAATTGAGCCGGTTATTGCTGGTGTGTTTGAAGAATTTGGTGGTGGCCGTAAAGTTGATCACGATTGGGAACAGATTTCGTATAAGGATGCTGCGCTTTGGTACGGTTCCGATAAACCAGACTTGCGCAACCCGATCAAAATGCAGGTGGTTTCCGAACACTTTGCAGGTTCCGGCTTTGCGATCTTTGCAAGCCTGTTGGAGCAGGCCGGTACACAAATTCGCGCCATCCCAGCCCCAAAGGGTGGCAGCCGTAAGTTCTGTGACCGGATGAATAAATTTGCACAACAAGAAGGGTTGCCCGGAATGGGCTACATCTTCTGGCGTGAAAAAACATCAGACGCTGTGGCGCAAGAATTGGGTATTACTGTAAAAGAAGCCCAAGCTAAATTGAAATCTGGCGAAGTGACGGGTGGCATGGAAGCTGCTGGACCGCTGGCGAAAAACATCGGACCAGAGCGGACGGAGGCGATCCGTCAGCAATTGGGTCTTGGACTTGGTGATGCTGCGTTCTTCTTGGGTGGCAAGCCCAAAGCATTTGAATCTGTTGCTGGCCGCGCTCGTAACGTGATTGGCGAAGAGCTAGGCCTAACGGACATGGATCGCTTTGCTTTCGCATGGATCGTTGATTTCCCAATCTACGAAAAAGACGAAGTGACTGGCAAAATCGATTTCGAACACAATCCATTTTCGATGCCGCAAGGTGGGATGGAAGCGCTGCAAGGTGATCCGCTGAAAGTTTTGGGTTACCAGTATGACCTTGCCTGTAACGGTTATGAATTGGTGTCTGGCGCGATCCGGAACCACCAACCCGAGATTATGTTTAAGGCCTTCGAAATTGCTGGTTATGGCAAAGAAGAAGTCGAAAAGCGCTTTGGCGGCATGGTCAATGCCTTTCAATACGGCGCTCCACCCCACGGTGGGTGTGCGGCAGGTATTGACCGTATCGTGATGTTGTTGGCGGATGCTGATAACATTCGCGAAGTTATCCTGTTCCCGATGAACCAACGGGCCGAAGACTTGATGATGTCAGCACCGTCAGAACCGATGACAGATCAACTTATGGAACTAGGTCTAAGGGTAATTCCGCAAGACTAAACCACTGATAGTCCTCATAATTTAGGGTGGCGCAGGTTAATTTCTGCCCGCACTTTCTTTTGAGCTGGCCAATGTTCAACCCAAATTGAGGCAGCGCATCAGCTAGACAAAAGGAATTGGACAGTGGCAGAAAACAGCCTAGTGTCGGGTCTATGAAAAGTTCTGAAAATTCACCGGCCCCTCTCGGCATTGTTGTTGAACGCTGGACAACTCCGCCACACCCAAATTGGGATGTGCTGACGGGAAAATATTGCCAACTTGAACGATTAAGCGCCGAAAAACATGCAGCTCTTTTGTTTCGCGTTTTCGAGGGGCATGATCAGGTTTGGCACTACCTGCCTTGCGGACCGTTCTCATCATCCTCCCAATACCATCGTTGGGTCAGAGAAGCTGAGGCAATGACCGATACAGTATTCTATGTGATTAAGAATCTCCAATCGGGGGCTTTTGAAGGTGTGGCAAGCTACTTGCGCATTGCGCCAGAGGCCGGCTCAATCGAGGTTGGAAATATCAACTATAGTCCGGCTTTACAGCGCACACCTGCGGCCACCGAGGCAATGTTCTTGATGATGCAGTGGGCATTTGAAGCGGGCTATCGGCGATACGAGTGGAAATGCAACGCGCTGAATAAACCATCACGTCGCGCTGGGCAACGTTTAGGCTTTAGCTTTGAAGGTGTCTTCCGGCAGGCTGCAATCGTCAAAGGCCGCAATCGCGACACCGCGTGGTTCGCTGCAATAGACAGTGAGTGGCCTGCATTAAAGGAAGCCTTCAAAGCTTGGCTTAATGCGTCAAATTTTGATGCAGCAGGTCAGCAAAACGAACGCCTAAGCGATCTAACCGGATTGGTCCGCCAAAGCGCTGATCCGACTTTTTAAGATAGGATTAGATCGCAATCCTATCGTTAAGCCTGTCTTGAATAAGTCCAACAATACGCGCTGTTTCTGATGATGTGGCTTCACCTGCGTCGCGTTTGGCTGCTAAAGCTTCCGTGGCTTTAAGCAGCCCATGATCTTTTGCGCTTCGGGCGACACCACCCAAGAACTGGGCGACATAATCCAAGGTGCGGCCATCGCTATTTTCCTCAAGGACATCTGCGACATGCGCCATATCATCTTGATAGGCAATTATATCGGGATAAATAATCTCGTCAGATAAGGCGCGTGGTCCGTTTGGTTGGCGGTCGCTAGGTAAACTGGCCAAAATCGTTTCCTGAAATATAGCAAGGGACGTGACCGGTTTGGCTAAAAATCCGTCGGCACCAGCCTTTAGAGCTGCATCTTGTGAATAGGGATCGCCTGAGGTGCCCAATATCACCTGCGGACGCGGTGCGTTCGACACAAGGTCTTGGATTAAGTCTACACCATTCCCATCGGGCAGACCTAAATCGATGATGGCAACGGATGGGCGATATACTTGCAAATGTCGACGTGCGGATCGCAGGCTGTCAGCCCGTCGAATGCGTGCGCCGCTACGAAGGCACAGCAACCGCATCGCTTCGCAGGCAAAGCGGCTGTCCTCAATCACAAGGACGGTCAGCCCAAGCAAAGGACGATTTGCTGTTGGTGCAGGTAAGTTTGGTGTGAAGGGATCTTTGGTATCCATAATCAAGCCTCATTCGGTCATCTACGATTTAGGAAACTACGCAACCTTGCCTAACAGCGCGTTAACAAACCTTGGTTCGCAACGTTGTTTGGGAAGGTTGTCTAATGGAGGGTGCGGCGGTGCGTCACTTGCTCTTGTTCGGTATGGACCGCATAAAGCCGCAAAATGATTTACGCTGGAGAAAAACCATGATCGGCCGTTTGAACCATCTCGCAATTGCTGTCCCTGATCTTGAAGCCGCAGCGGATCAATACCGCAATGCGCTGGGTGCAAAAGTTGGCGAACCGCAGCACGAGCCCGATCACGGCGTGACAGTAATATTTATCGAGTTGCCAAACACCAAGATCGAACTGCTTTACCCGTTGGGTGACAACAGCCCGATCACCAGCTTTTTGGAAAAGAACCCATCGGGCGGGATGCATCACGTCTGTTACGAAGTGGATGACATCATTGTTGCGCGGGATCATTTGTTGACAACAGGTGCGCGCGTTTTAGGTAATGGGGAGCCAAAGATCGGTGCCCACGGCAAACCCGTTCTGTTCCTGCATCCTAAGGATTTCAATGGCTGTCTTGTCGAACTTGAGCAGGTGTAAGATATGGGTATTACTTCCGCATTAGTTTTATTGGCTGTCATCTGGTGGATGACGTTTCTGATTGTCCTGCCCTTTAAGGTGAAAACTCAAGGGGACATGGGGCACGTCGAACCCGGAACCCATGCGGGATCGCCCGAAGTTCACAACCTTCCAAAAAAAGCGATTATCACCACAGCAATCTCGTTGGTTGTCTGGGCGATAATATCTGCAATCATATTGTCCGAGCGGGTCAAAATTAGCGAGATGGAGTTCTTTCAGCTCGATACGCAGAGATACGATGGTAAAGATGAGTAAAGGTTGCAGCGCCTAAAATTGGGATGAACAGATTCAGCAGTGGGATCGACAAAGGCATGGCCATCAAAATACCGGCCAACCAGATTGTTCCGATGTGCTGTTTGCGCAGTACTTTAGCTTGGTCCCTGCCGACGCGACGCATGGCGGCCAGTGTGAAATATTCACGGCCCAACAAGAATCCGTTTAGCGCCCAAAAGATAAACGGGGCGGCAAAAGAAAAGATCGCGTAAAGGATCAGCGCAAGAATATTGGCCCCAATTAAGACGCCTAGAAAGTTAATCGTGTCTCTAAGTGCATCTCCAAAAGGGACTGGTTTCACTTTCGGTAGATCAGGGTAATGTTTGTCTTCAACGGCCTGTGCGACCTCGTCCAAAAACATTGATGTGATGGCTGACGCGACTGGTACCATTAAGAATATTGATAAGAACGAGATCAAAAAGAATGATCCCCAACTGACCAAGTCCTTTAACCAGCGTACTTCACCCAAGATGTCGACGAAGGCTGATCCACCCGCGATGAAGTTTATGAGCCAGACGAATGCAGTTGTTATGCTAACCAAAAGGGCGATCGTCAGTATAATACCTAATACCAAGACACGGCGGAACCGTGGGTCTCCCATTTGACCAAGGGCGGCGAAGAAGCTGGAAAGTATCATTCGGAAATCCACGTGGTTATGGCCTCAATAGCGGGGCGTGGGCGATCGGGTGGTGCAGTGGTCTCTGTGGCGATATGGATAAAGCCTGCAATGCGTTCATTGTCGGACAAGCCCAACGCGTCGGTCATGAAGCCACGATCATGACTTGGCCAACCACTCAACCAATTGGCACCCCAACCTGCAGCAAGGGCTGCATTTAGCAGGGCCAAACACACTGCACCTACGGAATAGGTTTGTTCCAACGCAGGGATTTTTGGCGAAGATTTTTGAACCTCAATAACGGCCACAGCCAAATGACCTTGATCAAATTGACCGCGACCCTTTTTGATCTGCTCTTCATCCAACTCCAAGGTTATACCGCGCGTCTGGGCTATTGCCGCCATTCGGGGCATTGCAGCTTTTTCGATCACAATAAATCGCCAAGGTTCAAGCTTGCCATGATCTGGAGTGCGGGCTGCTGCCGTCAATAATTGGGCCAATTCAGTGTGATCAGGAACTGGCATCGACAGAGTCTTTGCGGGGCGAGATCGGCGGGTTTGAAGAAACGAAAGTGCTTGAGGATTTGGAGTTGGCATATTGGACCTGTTGTTAACTTAAGTAGCATGTTTGGCCGCGCAGGACCGCTTTCAAGGGTGGAAAGATCAAAGATCTAGCATCTCGGCCATTCGATCAATTTCTGAAATCAGGAATGCATCAAAGCGGGGATTTGGCTGGCGAGCCTTAAAGGCTTTTGCGAAGGGATCAGGTGCGACCGTTAAGCTGCCTGACAATGCTTCTATTGTAGCATGACCACAGAACGGTACATAGACTTCTGAATATCCGCCCTCGTGAACCAACACCAATTTGCCGTCGCAAATTTCTGCAGCGAGCGCTTTGATCTTTGCCGTCATCTGGCGGAAGGTGTCTGCAGTTGCCAGCATACTAGATAACGGGTCAATAACGGCTGCATCAAACCCACAAGCAATGATAATGATATCAGGGTTGAACGCCTCGATGGCCGGTTTCGCCACGCGGTCAATCGCATGCAGATATGCGGTGTGGCCTGCGCCTGCGGGCAATGGTAAATTGATGTTATGTCCAAGGCCTGCGCTTCGACCACGATCAGCCACATCGCCAGTATTCAGGGGATAATTTCCTTCTTGGTGGAAGCTAATGGTTAGGACATCGTCGCGATCGTAAAAGATGGCTTCGGTACCGTTCCCATGGTGCACATCCCAATCCAGCACGGCGACGCGGCCAGCTAAGCCTTTAGCTTTGGCAGTTTCGATGGCGATGGCGATGTTCGCCATCAGGCAAAACCCGTTGGGATCGTCGGGCAAGCAGTGGTGACCTGGCGGGCGGGAAAGGGAATAGGCGTTGTCCAATTGGCCAGTCAGAACGGCATTAACTGCTGCGCTGCAAAGCCCCGCTGAAAGGGCCGCAATTTCGTAACCACCTTTGGCGAACGGGGCATTCGCGCCAAGCTCACCACCGCCGTTGTCTGACAGTCCTTTAAAGGTATTCAAATAACTTTCTGGATGAACGCGCAACAGTTCCTGCTGGGTTGCTTCAGGCGCGGAACGCACGTCCAATTCGCGTGTTAAACCAGTCACATCCATCAGATTTTTAAGACGACGTTTGGTTTCTGGGCTTTCGGGCAAGCCGCCAGCGGCCAAGGGTTGAACCAATCCACCCAACGGTAAAGTAAACGCATAATTGCCACCAGCGTGCCAAAAGGTGCGTTCGTCCCAAAAGAAGCCAGTTGTCATGTCACCCTCCGTCCAATTCAGACAAAAGGGTGACCTAGAGGCGACAGATTGTCCAGCATCAAGGCTGGACTACTGGGTCAAATGGCTGGGCGCACCATGCCAACAATGTCGTAGGTTTTCTGCAAGATCGGCGCAGTGATCTCTCGGGCCTGCAACGCACCTTTCGCCAAGACACGATCAATCTCTGCAGGGTCACTCATCAGACGGGCCATTTCAGTGGAAATAGGCGACAGTTTAGCCACAGCCAGATCGCTTAACATCGGCTTGAATTCACCGAATTGTTTGCCGCCAACATCAGCTAGAACCTGATCGACAGTCATATCCGCAAGGGCAGCATAGATATTGATCAAGTTGCGGGCATCTGGACGATCCTCCAAGCCTTTTGCTTCGGACGGTAACGCATCTGCATCCGATTTAGCTTTGCGGATCTTTTTGGCAATCGAGTCTGCGTCATCAGTCATGTTGATGCGGCTGGCATCTGACGGATCAGACTTCGACATCTTCTTGGTCCCATCACGCAAGGACATAACGCGGGTCGCTGCGCCTTCAATTACAGGTTCTGTCATCGGGAAGAAATCGACACCGTAGTCATGGTTAAACTTCGCAGCGATGTCGCGCGTCAGTTCCAGATGCTGCTTCTGATCTTCACCCACAGGCACGTGTGTTGCGTGGTACACTAGGATATCGGCTGCCATCAGCGCAGGGTAGGCAAACAAGCCCAGTGAGGCCGCTTGAGAGTTCTTGCCTGCCTTGTCCTTGAATTGGGTCATGCGTTGCATCCAGCCCATGCGGGCGACACAGTTGAAGATCCAGCCCAGTTGGGCATGCTCGGGCACTTGGCTTTGGTTGATCAGGATGGATTTCTCAGGGCTGATCCCAGACGCGATAAAGCCAGCGGCCAACTCGCGCGTGCTATGTTGCAAGGCTTTTGGGTCCTGCCAGACGGTGATCGCATGAAGATCAACCATGCAATAGACTGACTCCGCAACTTCATCTTGCATCGTGACAAAGCGTTTGATGGCACCAAGGTAGTTGCCAAGGTGCAAGCCGCCGGATGGCTGGATGCCGGAAAAGACGCGGGGTGTGAATGTGGTTTCAGTCATCTTAGTGTCCTTAGGCGCTGGGCAAATCTGCGTTTCTGGCTTACCCACGGGGCCAAGAGACGTCAACAGGCGCTCTGATTTGACTAGACCGGAGAGCCGACGCATGTACCAAGATCCTAACGCCCCACCTTTCAACCCAATGCCACCAGTGGTTTGGGCGATTTGTCTTGTTCTTATGGGGATTGAGTTGGCGTTTACCATGGGTGAACAGGGCTTATTGGGCGGTGCGCGGGCTGTCGGCTGGCGGCTGACAGCGATCAGCGATTACGGTTTTTCAGGCGTCGCATTCGATTGGATGATCAACAACGGGCAAATGCCGTTTGAGTATTTCATCCGCACGTTCAGCTACATGTTCCTGCATGGCAGCTTTACCTCAGCGATATTCTCGTGTGTGATTTTGCTAGCGATGGGTAAGTTGGTGGGCGAGGTCATGGGGCAATTAGCCGTTGTAATATTGTTTGTTTTCAGTGGTGTATTCGGGATCGTGATCTTTGGATTGATCACAGATCAGGCGTGGTTGATCGGTGCATATCCAAGCGTCTATGGATTGATTGGTGCCTACACATTCCTGTTGTGGCAAAGGTTGGCGGGGCAGGGCACGCAGCAGCTTTCTGCGTTCCGGCTGATCGGGTTCTTGATGGGCATTCAATTGGTATTCGGTATCTTCTTTGTCACAGGGCAGGACTGGATCGCTGAACTCGCAGGGTTTTTCTGTGGCTTCGGACTGTCCGTTGTCGTGATGCCGGGTGGCCTTGCGCGGATACGTAGGCTGGTTCAACGCGATTGATTAACCGCGCTGAATAGCCTTTTTGAATTCGGATATTTTGAATGCACCTAGAAGGTTTCCAGAAACGAAATAGGTGACAATACCTATTGTTATCAAAATGATAAGAGCAACATAGCGTATGCCGGGCATCCCCAATGCGGGGGACAGCGCGATGTTGCCTGCCCACAGACATCCGCCCATCACTGCCGAGGCCGCAACGATGCGCCAAATACGTTTGCGCAAGTGGGCATCAAAACGTGCGACATCACCCATGCGACGCGCGCCAATCATCAGCAAGGCGACCATCGCCCAGCCTGCAACTGTTGCTGCAATAGCGGGTGCAATCCAGCCAATGACTGGAGATAAACCAATTGCGAGGGCTGCGTTGATGACCATCGCAACCAGTGCAAAACGGAACGGGCTTCGTGTGTCTTCGCGTGCAAAATAGAGCGGCTGTAGGAATTTCTGGATGACAAATGCGGGCAATCCAAGTCCATAAATGCTGACAGCCACAGCGATTGCTGCCGCATCATCTGGGCCCGTTGCGCCACGTTCAAATAAGACGGAAACAAGTGGGAATGGTATTATAATCAATGCGATAGAGGCTGGTATCGTTAAGGCTAGTGAAATTTCAGCAGCCCGTGAAAATGCCGTCTTGGCCCCAATTTCATCGCCTGCCTGAAGGCGACGGGACAAGTCGGGAAGCAACACGATGCCCACTGCAATTCCGACCACGCCGAGAGGCAGTTGATACAGGCGATCTGCTGCAAAAAGCCAACTGACAGCGCTGTCGAATTGGCTGGCGGCGAACTGGCCGACGACCAGATTTATCTGCATCACACCAGAGGCAAGCGCGGCGGGAACAGCGACCACGATCATCTTGCGCATATCGGGGGTCCAACGCGGGCGTGCCGGTTTCAATGCGAAGCCGGCACGACTGGCGGCGACCCATGTCAGGGCGAGTTGGGCGATACCTGCGAGTGGAACAACCCAGATGATCCAAGAGATCACATCGGCACCCAAATAATTGGCGCTGACCATCGCTATGATCATGAAAATGTTAAGTAAAACGGGTGCCGCTGCGGCCGCAGCAAAGCGGCCGGTAGAGTTTAAGATGCCGGAGAATAACGCAGAAAGGGACATAAACAAGATGTAGGGAAACACAACGCGGCCAAAGCCTACGGTCATATCAAAACGGGCGTCCTCGGCAAATCCACCTGCTGTGAGCCAGACCAATGCGGGCATAAACACCATCGCCAAACCGATCACAATCAGGACGACAAGGGACAGCCCAGCCAGCGCGTCGGTCGCAAATTTGTGTGGATTATCATCACCTTCCAGCTTTTTTGAGAACATCGGAACGAAGGCGGCGTTAAACGCACCTTCGGCGAAAAAGCGGCGGAACATATTGGGCAGGCGGAAGGCGGCGACAAAAGCGTCCATGATGGGGCCGGGGCCGATGAGGGACAGCAGTAGGATTTCACGCACGAAGCCAAGGATGCGGGACATAAGTGTCCAGAATCCAACAGTTAAAAAGCCGGACATCATTTTGATGGGTTTCACGGGATGTGGGCCTTTCGCGGGTGCTTGGAACCGTGGGTAACGGGTTGGACGGGGCGCTGGCAAGGGGGGCGTGCGCATTGTTATTGGTGGTGTTGTTTGAGTTTTGAGGCGGAATTGTGCAGACTTTGTTGCGTAAAATGTACAATTTACGATGCGAATTGTACATTTGGGCGAGTGCAAATCTTGCTGAATTTGGTCGAGTTATGCCGAAATGTACAAATTGGGGGTGCAAATTGTACATTTTTGCCAATTTTCAAAAACGTGGCCCGAAATATAGTTAACGCAGGCATTTTTTCACCATCAACGGCGTTTTTTCGCAACCTTTCACATTTTTCTAAAATTGGGCCGACGGAACCGAGCAGCTCTGCCGTTCTAAAAGAGCACATAACAAAAATGGACTAAGAAAGGGCCCATTCAATGACAACAATAAGAACCACACTTTTGGGGCTAAGCGCAGCAACAGCTTTTTTCATGCCAGTGACGGCAACAGCGCAACAAAAAGAACGTCCACCAAAACCAGAATTTGGCAAGATGGCCGCAAGCATTGGTGTTTCCGAAGCCGCGCTTAAGGCCTGTATGCCGGCCCCTAAAAACGGCCCGCCAGAATGTATTAACGAAGCAAGCCTTACCTCGTGCCTACAAGCCGAAAATGGCAGCATTGATAAAGCTGCAGTGGGCAAGATGCTTAAGAAATTCAGACCTAAACGCCCGAGTAAATAAAACGATCCATGCAGTGATCGGACGTTTACATGTTTGGTCACGGCGTTCGAATTTAATTACCGGTTCGGTCGACCTGTCGGCCCTTAAAGTTGGACGTCCTTTTGAAAACCCTTGTGAAATTATTGATGACGTTGGCATTGGCTGGGTGCGTGGCGCATGGCGAGGCGGTTGTTGTACCAGTGACTAAAGACGCGACGCTTCATGACATATTGTTTGCGACCAATAGGGTGCCCAATAATCAACTTTATGGAAACGTACGCAGTAACGCTTTGTCGTTCGGCGAGATCTGCGTTTCCGTCCCATCGGGCCACCGGTTGGGGGTGGTCGAGTACCCAGACAAATCGCCAGACCCGCAAACCAATTTCGGCATTGTTGCTGCAGCGACAACTGTCGACCCGCGTGGTTTTGACCAAATGTTAGACAAGCAAATTTCCAAACGCGCCAAGGGCGAGCGCAATGCGATTGTCTATGTGCACGGCTTCAATAATTCATTCGCTGAGGCGCTTTATATGAACGCGCAGTTGCTGCATGATTATAAGCGGAAAGACATTCCTGTCATGTTCAGCTGGCCGTCGGCTGGCGAGAATTTCGCCTATCTACATGATCGCGATTCCATCATGTTTTCGCGCTCTGCGTTGGAGACATTGCTGGATCAATTACAAGCCTCGAATATTGAGAGCTTTAGCATTGTTGGGCATTCGATCGGTAGTCAGTTGGTTGTTGAGGTCCTGCGCCAACGCGCGATCCGCAATAATGGGGCGCAATGGTCTAAACTGCGCAGCACTGCGTTGGTTTCTCCTGACATTGATGTCGAGCTGTTCGAGCAGCAGGCGATTGATATGGGCGGGTTGCCGCAACCGTTTTTTGTGATCGCATCAGAGAATGACCGGCTGTTGCAGCTGTCGGGTATTCTGAGCGGTAGTAACGTTCGTTTGGGCGCTATTGGTGATGCGGATAGGTTGGATGCCAGCGATGCAACGTTGATGTCTGCCACATTCGCCGCTGATATTTGGTCAAGCAATCACACCACTGCATTTCAGTCCCGCGATATGATTGAGTTGCTGCGTGCGTTCGCACCCAGCGAAGACTAATTCCGGCATTTGTGGCCCTACCCTACCAAATCTCACGATAAAGGCTGATGATTTCGTTCGCTGTTGGCACACGTGGATTGTTTTGTGGTGATCCTGATGCAAGCGCTTGGGATGCCATGAGTGCAAACATTTTGTCATCTTTTGCGTGTCCAAGTTTGGTGGGTGAGGGTACTTCGAGGTCTGCGTTCAATTGTTTCAACCCATCGACAAGTTTTGCGCAGGCGATTTCGTCTGTGTCACTGTCAGTTGCCCAGTTCGTGACGCGTGCGACCTGTGCATAACGTTCTGGCGCGGCGGAGATGGAAAATGCGGTGATCGCGGGCAACAACATCGCGTTGGATAGTCCGTGGGCGACGTGAAAATGCGCACCTATCGGGCGGCTCATCCCATGGACCAAAGCGACGGAGGCGTTTGAGAATGCCATGCCTGCTTGGGACGCGGCTAGCATCAATGCCTCGCGCGCGGGGCCGTTTTCAGGATCGGCGTAGGCCGTGCGGACGTTGTCTGCGATCAATGGCATAGCGGAGAGCGCGAAGGCGTCGGTGTACGGGTGTGCCCGTTTGCTGACATACGCCTCGATCGCGTGAGTCAGACTGTCGACGGCGGTGTCCGCGGTGATCCGTGCAGGTTTGGTTGTCGTGAAGGTCCAGTCGATGAGGGCGGCTGTTGCGACGCAGGCAAGGCCAGAGAGGTTGTATTTTTCGGGCTGTTTGGTGTCGGTGATCACGCACCAGCGCGTTAACTCTGATCCGGTGCCCCCAGTGGTTGGGATCAGGATAATAGGCAGTCCACATTTGTCGATTTGCTTGGGTGCTTTGTAATCGCGCACGTGGCCTGGGTTTACTGCCATGAACGAGATCGCTTTGGCCGTGTCCATCGGGCTGCCGCCGCCAAAGCCGATAATGCAATCGTAGTCGCCTGCGTTTAGGGCCGTGATGCCGTCGTCGACGCAAGCGTCAGTTGGGTCCTCTATCACGCCGTCGAAGATGTGTGCCTGAATGTTTGCGGTTTTGAGGATGTTCGTCAGGGTTTTGACGTGTCCGATTTTGATCAGGTTGGTGTCTGTCACAATCAAAGGTTTGCTGAGGCCAAGTTGGTGGAGGACTTCGCCTGCCTCGGATGCGACGCCGCCGCCGATGCGGATGACGCGGGGGGATTGGATGCGGGTTATGTCTTGCATTGGGACCTCTTTAGTTACTTGGGGGTAGAGTGACTGAGATTGTCGACGAGGCAAGCAGGAAGTTATTAGACTGACTGGTTCCTATTCACGTAGATGTGTTTTGAACTGATTGGTTCCTAATTATATAAGTACTGTAAGACCTGTTTTTAACTCTCATGGAAAGACTGATCAGATGCCAAGATTTATGACCAAAACACTCCACGCCTATCTTGATTACCCAGTCGCATTGGGTCTTATCATCATGCCGTTTTTGCTAGGTCTGGGGACAAGCCATCCTTCCGCCTTTATGTTGTCCTTGTTGACGGGTGTTGCGGCATTGGGCCTGACATTGTTGACGGATCATCATTTGGGTGTGCTTCGCGTGGTGCCATATACACTGCATTTGGCTGTCGATGGCATGGTGGGCGTTGTGTTCTTGATCGCGCCGTTTGCGATTGGGTTTTCTGGTTTGGACGCGGCTTATTACTGGGTCATCGGTGCGACGGTTTTGGTTGTCGTTGGTCTGCATCAACCTGAAGACGAAATGGTCTAAGGTCTATATCTTCGGACAAGAAAGTAAGCGACTGCCCTTGTATTGGGGCGTCGCATTTTTTGTGGAACGAAGTGGTGGCTATCCTTTTTGGATGGCCCGTTCGTGGAAAACAAACCCTAGGAAATTAAGCAGGATTTGCGCGGCTAGAATTGCGGTGCCGCCTGTGTGATCAAAGTCGGGCGCAACCTCGACCAGATCGATGCCTACGATATCGTTCCGCTTTGCCACGGCCTGAAGCATTTCCAAGACCTCGTAATACAGGAAACCCCCATGGCTTGGTGTGCCTGTTCCGGGTGCAATGGAAGGGCAGAAGCCGTCGATGTCCAAAGTGACGTAGACCTTTGCATCTTTAGGAATACGTTCGATGACGCCTTGTGGTCCGAGGGCGCGCATTTGGCGGACTGATATGATGTCTGATCCCATTGCGCGGGCGTCGGCGTAGCCTTCTTTAGCGGTGGACGAGACGTTTCTGATGCCAACTTGGGTCAGCCCCGTGACATATGATTTTTCAGCCGCGCGGCGCATGGGGTTGCCGTGGCCGTTGCGCACACCGTGGCGTTCATCGACAAAATCGAGGTGGGCGTCGATCTGTAGAATGTGGATGTCGCCGCGTCCCTCAAATGCATCAATGCAAGGGATGTTGATGGAATGGTCGCCGCCAATCACCACAGGAAACGCGCCCGCATCCAGCATGGCATTTACGCCTGTCTTGATGTTGGCGTGGCTTCTGGTGGTGTCAGTGTGGACAATATCCGCGTCCCCCAAATCCACGATCCGCACGTCTGCGCCAAGGTAGGTTGCGTCGTCTTCAAAGTCGTATGCCCCGCCGTGGCCAAAGCTGAAGAGGGTTGAAGCCTCGCGTACGGCACGGGGGCCAAAGCGGGCACCTGCGCGGAACTGAGTGCCAAAGTCATAGGGTGCTCCAAGGACTGCAACGTCGGCGTCGATGGCGGACCAATCCGATACATAGGGGCGTTTTCCGAATGTCGAGATACCGACAAAAGGGAGGTCTAGGCGTCCAGAATCATAACCATGTTTAGACATGTTTGTGGTCTCACTTTTGGGCAACGAGAAGGCGTTTTCCTCTAATACCCTAGGCGGGAAAAACCAGCAGAGCCAGTTATTTTAGTGTTTAGGATGCAGCGATTATGCGTTTGCGCGTTTTGCGCCTTCGCTGATCGCTTCGCGCAGTTTATTCTCGAGCGTCGCTTGTTTGTTTTCTGAGTGATATTTCAGACCAAACATGTCTTTCACATAAAAGGTATCCACCGCCTGTTCCCCGTAGGTCGCGATCACGGCGTTGGCGATGTAGACGTTGAGGGAAGCAAGCGTGCGGGTCAGATCATGCAAAAGACCTGCGCGGTCGCGTGTGTCGACTTCGATGATTGTGTAAATTTCGGAACCGTCGTTATCAAAACTGATGTGCGTTGGAACCTTGAACGCGCGTTCGCGTTTCTTAACTTTATCGCGGTCTTTGATGGCGTCACGGGTAACGACTTCGCCCTTGAGTGTTTTAGCGATCATGTCGCGCAGACGGGGAAGACGCGATGCCTCAAACGGTTGCCTTTCAGCATCTTGAATCCAAAACGCATAAACCACGTAACCGTCTTTGGTGGTGTAACTCCGTGCATCAACGACATTGGCCCCGACCAGTGCCAGCGCACCCGTGAGCCGCGCAAAGATGCCGGGATGATCGGCCATAACAAAACAAGCGCGGGTGGCGTCACGTTCCAGATCGGGATGTAAGTCCATCCGAATGTCATCTTCGACCATGTTGCGCAAAAGATCTGCAAATACCACATGTGCAGTTACGTGCATGCCTTGCCAATAGGGATCGTAATGACGCGCAGTTTCGATTTGTAAGTCTTTGCGGGGCCAGTCTGTAAGCTTCTCGCGCAGGTTTTTTTTCGCTTCGGTCCCACGGTTGGCGCGGTTCAAGTCTTCAAGCCCGTTCACAAGGGCATCATGGGTCTGGCCATAAAGCGCACGGATCAGCACTGCCTTCCAGTTGTTCCAAGTGTTTGGGCCAACGCCGCGAATGTCACAGACCGTCAACACGCACAGTAGATCAAGGCGTTTGACTGTTTTCACCAGCTTGGCAAAATCACGCACAGTTCGGGGGTCCGCGATGTCGCGTTTTTGCGCCATGTCCGACATCAGCAAGTGATAGCGGACCAGCCATTCAACGGTATCGACCTCGTCAGGTTTTAACCCCAAACGCGGCGCGATTTTACGGACCATTTGAGCCCCCAAGATTGAGTGATCTTCGGGTCGACCTTTGGCAATATCATGCAGCAACATAGCCACAAAAAGCACTTTCCGGTTCACGCCTTTTTCAAGAATGGACGACGCCAACGGTAGGTCCTCGACCAGTTCGCCGCGCTCAATTTGGGCAAGGTTGGTGACGCATTGGATGGTGTGTTCGTCCACGGTGTACGAGTGGTACATGTTGAACTGCATCATCGCGACGATGTTTTCAAATTCGGGGATAAAGGCCCCAAGCATGCCCAATTCGTTCATCCGGCGCAGTCCCCGTTCGGGGTTGCCGTGTTTCAGCATCAGCCCCATGAAGATGCGCTGGGCTTCAGGGGTTGTGCGCATGTCATCGTCGATCAGGCCGAGGTTGGATTTGACCAATCGCATTGCGTCGGGATGAATTAACATGCCCGTCCGCAGGGCTTCTTCGAACAACCGCAATAGATTCAATTTGTCCGACAGAAAGGCGGTGTCATCGACAATGGCAAGCCTGTTGTGGATCACCTCGTAACCGTCTTTGACTTTGCGTCGCCGCTTAAACCAGCGTTCAAGCAGAGGTTCGTCTTTGACATGCATAGCTTCAAGTTTGGTAAGAAAGATGCGTGTCAGATCCCCAACTTCGGTGGCGTGCCGGAAGTAGGCTTGCATGAACACCTCGACCCCGCGCCGACCGCCAGTGTCTTTGTAACCCATCGCGTCGGCCACCATGACTTGCATATCAAATGACAGCTGTTCGGTGGCCCGTTTGGTGATCAGATGCAGGTGAGACCGCACGGCCCAAAGGAAATCTTCGGCGGCAACGAAGCTCTTGAATTCCTCTGCGGTGAACACGTCTTTGTCGACCAGATCGGGGGTGTCTTGCACTTGGTGGATGAACTTGGCGATCCAGAACAGCGATTGCAGGTCGCGCAGCCCGCCTTTGCCTTCTTTTACATTGGGCTCGACCATATAGCGTTGCCCTTGGCGTTCGTGCCGTTTGTCACGTTCTTCAAGTTTGGCTTGGGTAAAGGCGCGCCCCATGCTGGGTTTGAACAAGTCGGACCAAAGTGTGGTGTCCAGCTCTTGGCCCAGCTCCTTGTCTCCGACGACAAATCGATGTTCCAACATGGCCGTACAGATCGTAAAGTCCTCGGTCCCAAGCCGCACACAGTCTTGAATTGTCCGCGTGGAATGCCCGACTTTAAGTTTGAGATCCCAAAGCATGTACAGCATGGATTCGATCACGCTTTCAGCCCATGCCGTGACTTTGTAAGGGGTCAAGAACAGCAGATCGACATCCGATGCGGGGGCCATTTCGCCCCGCCCGTATCCTCCGACTGCAATGACCGACAACCGTTCGCCAGACGTCGGATTTGGATTTGGATGTAGGACGGTCGTGGCGATGTGTAGTGTGGCACAGACCAACTGATCCGTGAGGTAAGTATACCCGCGTGTCATGGGTCGCGCGGCAAATGGTTTTTCTTGAAACGCCTTTGCGATTGTGGCCCGCCCTGTCTTTTGGGCCTCGCGCAGCCACGCGACCATCTGAGTGCGTACCTCAGTGGGTGGCGCAGTTTTACGCGCTTCGCTTAAGGCAAGAAGGAAGCCATCCTCATTGAAGATGGCTTCGGTTTCGCAAATCAGCGGTTTATTTGGCTTTGGCCTGTTTGGCCGTCCATAGCCGTGCGGCATTAGAAGCCGGCGCCGCTAAAGCCGGTTGGCGCGTTGTCGATGACGACCACTTTTTTGTCGCGGATCGTTGCAATAGCAAGGGCACGTTGGTTTGTTCCATCTGGTAAGAACCGGAAGATGCCATTGGCTCCTTTGAAGCCAGCGCCTTGTGAAATGGCTGCCGTCGATAGAGGATTTGATTTTCCACTCTTAACCAATGCGCCGATCGCGGCCATCCCGTCAAAGGCAAGGCTGCCAATTGGATGTGGTCGTTTGCCAAAAGCCGCTTCGTATTGCGAGCGGAATGCGTTGGTGGTTGCAGGATCGGGCAATGCAAACCAACCCCCTTGCACACCAGGAAGACCAAGTGTGGCTGCGGGGCGGTCCCAGCGCGTCAAGCCAATGAATTGCGTAACATCTGGTTTTACACCTGCTTCTGGCAACAGCTGCGTCAGAAGCGGCAGGGCTGATGCGGAAGGGGATGTCATGAAGACTGCGTTTGCCCCCCCGTTGTCAACGGCTGCTTTGATCTTTGGAATGGCTGCAACAACGCCTTGTTGGGACAGCGGATAATCAACGGTACCCGCCAATGTCGCACCATTGGCTGCAATCGCTGCTTGCACCGCATTGCGGCCCAATTGTCCGGCGATATCCTGCGCATGGGCAATGACAATACGGTCTTTACCCTGCGATTTGGCATAGGACACCATGCGGTTGGCAGTGTTTTGGAAGGTTTGCCCCAATACAAAAACGTTCCCGCCGGCGATGGTCGGGTTGTTGGAGAAGGACAAGATATTCACATTCTTACCAGCAATCGCAACAGCCGCAGCATTTGCGGCTTCTGCATAAACCGGACCAAGGATAATTTTTGCACCGTCATTGACGGCCTGAGCGGCTTGGGTGGCTGCCGTCTGAGCGTTGCCAGCTGTGCCGTAAACGCGAAGGTCGATTTTTACATCGCCAAGGTCGCGAATGGCAAGGCGGGCTGCGTTTTCAAGGCTTTGCGCCAAAAGATCGTCGCTTGCAGAGCCAGAGCCACGCGGCAAAAGTAAGGCTACAGGGATCGGAGCGTTTCTGTCGACCTTTGGCCCTGAATTGCCAAGACCTGCCAGCGCTGCTGGATCACACGCGGCCAGCGTCATCGCAAAAATAGGTGCCAAAATAGGCAAACGAAAGGTGCGCAATGACTTGCGGGCGGATTGGAAAAGCGCGAACATTGGTGCAGATACTCCCTGAGTGCGCCGCTTTGTTTAGCAGCGCGTGTTTTGTGCGATCATAAACGTCATGAAAGGCGGGTCCAGCTTTGAATTTCCAAAAGGTTCCCCTTGCCCCCGGATTGTATTTCGTGGGTGTCCCAATAGGCACGGCTCGTGACATCACATTGCGCGCTTTGGATGTGTTGGCATCGGCAGATGTTTTGGCGGCCGAAGACACACGCAGTATGCGCAGATTGATGGAGATTCACGGCGTTCCATTGGATGGGCGGCGGATCATTGCGATGCATGATCATTCGGGTGAAAAGGTGGTGAACGGGCTGCTGGCGGCTGTGAAACAGGGTAAATCGGTTGCCTATGCATCCGAAGCTGGTATGCCTTTGATCGCTGATCCAGGTTTTGAATTGTCACGGGCGGCTGCCGCGCAAGACGTGATGCAAACCTGCGCACCTGGGCCTTCTGCGGTGCTGACAGCGCTGGTATTAGCGGGTTTGCCAACGGATGCATTTCACTTTGCGGGATTCTTGCCGAATGCGTCATCTGCGCGGCGCAGGGCGCTTGAGGGGCTGGCTGAGATTCGCGCAACATTGGCGTTTTACGAATCACCCAAGCGGATTGGGGCGACCTTGAAAGACGCGGCAGAAGTGTTGGGAGAAACGCGCAAGGCCGTCGTATGTCGTGAGTTAACCAAGAAATTTGAGGAACTGCGTCGTGGGACACTGGCTGAATTGGCCGAATCCTACAGCACAGGATCGGTGAAGGGCGAAGTCGTACTTTTGATCGATCGTGGCGATTTGGAAAATGTTAACGAAGTCGATTTAGACAGTGTCTTGAAAGAGGCGTTGGAAACGATGTCGATGCGCGATGCAGTTGATGCGGTTTCGCAAGCGCATGGAAAACCACGTCGCCAAGTTTACCAATTGGCGCTCAATTTGGGAAAATAACTGATGGCTGATGTGGGCGATGTTCGGCGTCATCGCGGGGCAATGGCCTATCATGCTGGTCTGTCTGCAGAGGATATGATTGGCGCTGATTATGAGCGTCGTGGATTTCCAATAGCTGCGCGACGGTGGCGCGGTAAAGGTGGCGAAATTGATCTGATTGCTGAGGATGGCGCTGGCTTGGTCTTTGTCGAGGTGAAGCAAAGCCGCGATTTTGATCAAGCTGCGGAGCATGTTAGCCCCCATCAGATGAAGCGTCTTTATGCGAGCGCCGAGGAATATCTGGGCCAAATGCCAAACGGATCGCTGACTGATGTTCGGTTTGATGTCGCACTTGTGAATGGTCGGGGCGAGGTTCGTGTCATCGAAAACGCCTTTGGACACGGCTGACCCATTGCACCTTGGGGTTTGCTGCGCCATTTAATAGATAACAATATTAAAGGTGCTAACATGAAAATCGCATTCCAAATGGACCCAATCGGTGATGTAGACATCAACGCCGACAGCAGCTTTCGCCTTGCAGAAGAAGCACAAGCGCGTGGGCATACCTTGTTCTTTTACGGTCCCGATCAATTGGCCTATCAAGAGGGACGCATCACCGCGCGTGGTTATGATTTCACAGTCAAACGTGTGCAGGGTGATCATGTGGAACTTGGCCCAAAGCGCGAAGTTGATTTGGCCGATTTCGATGTGGTGTGGCTGCGTCAGGATCCGCCGTTTGACATGCACTATATCACCTCAACCCATTTGCTGGATCGTTTGGCCCCTGGTACTTTGGTGGTGAATGACCCATTTTGGGTCCGTAACTATCCTGAAAAGCTGATGGTCTTGGACTTCCCTGACCTGACCCCGCCGACAACTGTGTCCCGTGACCTTGAGACAATCAAGGCGTTCAAAGACAAGCACGGCGATGTGATTGTGAAACCGCTGTACGGTAATGGCGGTGCTGGTGTCTTCTTGCTGACCAAAGAAGACCGCAATCTAAGCAGTCTGTATGAGTTGTTCACTGGGTTTTCGCGTGAACCATTGATTGTGCAAAAATTCCTGCCTGCGGTTTCCAAGGGCGACAAACGCGTGATCCTTGTCGATGGTGAATGTGTGGGCGCGATCAACCGTGTGCCTGCGGCTGGTGAGACCCGTTCAAACATGCACGTTGGTGGCCGTCCTGAAAAGGTTGGCCTGACGGATCGCGATCTTGAGATTTGTGCGCGGATTGGTCCGCTTTTGAAAGAAAAGGGTCAGGTGTTTGTTGGCATCGATGTGATTGGCGACTACCTAACTGAAATCAACGTCACCTCTCCCACTGGCATTCAAGAGCTTGAGCGTTTTGATGGCGTGAACATAGCAGGCAAAATCTGGGATGCTATCGAAGCTAAACGCGCATGAGCTGGCAGCAAAAACTACTAAACCCAAGTCTAAAGCTGATCGAGAAGCGTCATATGGCGAACGCAAAGGGTCCAGAGATCTTGCGCAAGGCATTTGAGTTTAAAGCCAAATTCTTCTTTCACGCCCCGCGTGGAACGACGATGGATTGGTTCGATCTGGGTGGTACAAAAGCGTTGCGCATTGGCGGCGATGCGTTGAACCCAGAGCGTGTGGTTTTGTATATTCACGGTGGTGGTCACGTATTTGGCAGCCCAAACACGCATTCGGCAATGTTGGCGCAACTGGCAAAACGTGTTGGATGCGAGGCGGTTTTACCAGTCTATCCGCTGTCTCCTGAAGATGTATTCCCTAAGTCTTTGAACACGATCCGTGCGGTTTACGATGGGTTGTTGGATCAAGGGATGTCCGCCTCGCAGATTGTCATTGGTGGCGATAGCGCAGGGGGCAATTTAGCGTTGGCATTGTTGGCGCAATTGCTTGTGGATAAGGCAGATATGCCAGCTGGCGTCTTTGCATTTTCACCACTGACGGACATGACGTACAGCGGCGCAAGTTTTCAGGCGAATGCAGCGGCAGATGTTATTTTACCAGCGGAACGTGCCGCGGAAATGGCACAGATGTATCTGGATGGGCACGACGCGATGGACCCATTGGTCAGCCCATTGTTTGCAGATTTCGCGGGTGCGCCGCCTGTCTGGTTGACTGTCGGTGACACGGAAATACTCTTGGATGATACCCGACGCTTATGCGCAAATATGAAAAAACAGGGCGTAGATGTTCAGATGCACATCGAGCGTGATTTGCCCCACGTCTGGCCGATCTTTCATCATATACTGCCCGAAGCCCGCGCAACCTTGGATGGGCTGGCAGGCTGGATTAACCGTCGAGCTGGCTGGGCAGACGAAAGCTGATAGCTTCGGCGATATGTGGTCGTTGAACGTCTTCGGAATTGTCGAGATCCGCAATTGTTCGCGCGACCCGAAGCACGCGGTGATAGCCGCGCGCTGACAGTTTGAACTGTTCCGCCGCGCGATTTAGAAGGTCACGCCCCTCGGTCGTTGGTGTTGCGATGTCTGTCAAAACCTCACCTGCTGCATCGGCATTGCTGCGCATATCAGGCAAATCCGCGTATCGTTCATGTTGCACTTCGCGTGCAGCCCTAACCCGTTGGCGGACCGTTGCAGAACTGTCCCCGTCCTTAGGCAAATCTAGATCGGTGAACGCGACGGGCGGCACATCGACCCGTAGATCAAAACGATCCATCAATGGGCCAGAGATGCGGCCCATATAATCCTCGCCGCAGTTTGGTGCCCGACTACATGCGCGTGAGGCGTCCGAGAGGTAGCCGCATTTGCAGGGGTTCGCGGCAGCCACCAGCATGAATTTACAAGGGTACTTCACGTGTGCGTTGGCGCGGGCGATCATCACCTCGCCTGTCTCAATCGGTTGGCGCAAAGTTTCTAGGACGGTACGTGAAAATTCAGGAAATTCATCCATGAACAGGACGCCATTGTGAGCCAGCGATGCCTCCCCCGGTTTTGCGCCGCGCCCGCCGCCGATGATTGCGGCCATCGAAGCGGTGTGATGCGGTTCACGAAAGGGCCGTGACTTTGAGATGCCGCCTGCATCAAGTAATCCTGCAAGCGAATGGATCATCGAAGTTTCCAAGGCTTCTTTGGCCGAAAGCGGTGGCAAGATACCTGACAGGCGGGCCGCAAGCATGGATTTTCCAGACCCTGGTGTGCCGACCATCATCAAATGATGGCGCCCAGCAGCGGCAACTTCGAGGGCACGTTTTGCCCGTTCTTGGCCTTTGACATCAGTGAGGTCCTTAGAACTGTCGTGTTGTGTTACCTCACCCGGCTGGGCGGGTTGGATCGGGGATTGTCCTGTGAAGTGGCGCACGACATCACCAAGGGTTTCGGCTGCAATCACTTGGACATTACCCACCCATGCGGCTTCGGCACCCGACGCCTTTGGGCAAAGTAATCCACGGTCTTGTTCACTGGCGGCCATCGCTGCGGGCAGTGCGCCGATCACGGGGATCAATGTGCCGTCGAGGGATAATTCGCCCAAAGCGACGTGGCTTTCTGCGATGTCTGAGGGGATGATTTCGAGGGCGCAAAGCAAGGCAACCGCGATGGGCAGATCGAAATGTGACCCGACCTTTGGCAGATCAGCAGGGGAAAGATTGATGGTGATGCGTTTGGACGGCAGGGCAATCGCCATTGCACTTAAGGCCGTGCGGACGCGGTCACGCGCCTCGGAAACCGCCTTGTCAGGTAATCCGACAATTGAGAAGGCTGGCATGCCTGCGGTGACGGCGCATTGCACTTCGACCTGGCGGGCCTGAATGCCTTGGAAGGCGACCGTGTATGCGCGTGTGATCATCCCGTCGCCCTCGCCCCATTCCATTATGGTTAATGGCTAGCGAGGGGGGGTTTAGGAAGGATTAACGTCCCAAAGCCAAAGTTAAGAAACCGGCCACGGTGTTGTTGGCACGCCCATGTCATAAGGAAATGGATCGTAGGTGGTTTTGAGGCCTTCGGTCCGCCATTTTTTGAATGTGGAATCATTGATCGTGGTGTCGCAATAAGCGCGTGCAGCATCTGAAACGGGCAAGTCATAACCGATAATCCGCGCAGCAGCTGGTGCGAACATGCAGTCGGCCAATGAATAAGTCCCAAACAACCATGGCCCGTTTGACTTGAATTTGGCGGCGTGTGCCCAAAGTGTTTCAAGACGATCAAGGTCGGATTGTAGCCCTTCGTCCACCACGAAGCCTTTGTTTACATGTTGCAACTGCATCGCGCATTGCCCGCGCAATTGCCCAAAGCTGCTGGCCATTTCAGCGCATATCCAGCGGGCGGTTGCCCGTGCCGCGGCATCTGTCGGCCACATATTTTTGTCCGGATGGTTTTCAGCGAGCGTTTCGGCAATGGCGAGGCTTTCACCGATCACAGTTCCATCAGCAGTTTGAAGCGTTGGGACCAGTTTGGCGGGTGCCAAGTGGGCCATGTCAGCCGCCATCGTTCCGCCGTACAGGCCGATTAAATGCGTGTTAAAATCCAGCCCGAATTTTTCGAGCATCAGCCAGCCGCGAAGCGACCATGAAGAGAAGGTGCGATCACCAATGTAAAGTTTATATGTCATGGGATTAGGCTACGTCGCAAGAATGCCTCAACGCAAATTTTGATTTGTGAATGGGGTGATCACACAAGGTGATTGATGGTGCCGATGCGTCCCTTGCCATTTTCCCACGTGATGTCGGTGACCGACAAATTATCGATCTTATGGGCAAGCACCTTGGCTGCCGGCACGCCAAGCGCCATCTGAACTTGGGTCAGGATCACACCAAAATGCGCCACAGCGATGATGTGTTTGCCTGCGTGTTTGCGGGTCAAGTGTTGCGTTGTGCTGTGGACACGGTGCGCGGCCTCGTCCCAGCTTTCGCCGCCCGGTGGGGTGTGGGGGCCGGGCGTTTCCCAATAAGCGCGCGACAATACGGGATGTTTTTCTGAAACCTCGGAAAAGTGGACCCCGTCCCATGTCCCAAAGTGAAGTTCGCGTAGATGTGGATTGTGGGGCAAGCGGATGCGGTTGCCTGCGATGGCGTCTGCGGTTGAAACGCAGCGGGTAAGGTCGGATGAGATGACCACCGCGTCGTCTGGAAGATGCGCTGCCAGCCGAGCGATTTGATCGGTGGCGGACAAATCTGCGGCGACATCACGCCAACCGACAAATGTTTTCTGGTGTGTGGGGCCGTGACGGACCCAATGCCACGTGGTTGGTGCGGTCATTGCAATGTCCCCTTTAGTACGTTTGGCAACCCAGCAATGACCTGTACGGCAAGGTCCGATTGTGCGGCAAGCGCGATATTTAGCCGCCCCTGCGCCTCGCGAAATTGCCGTGACAATGCGTTGTCAGGCACGATGCCTTGGCCCACTTCGTTGGACACAATCACAACGGAAGCGGTGCAGGTTTTGAGGCTTGAAAGCAGTTGGTTTTGGGCCACTTCTAGGTCGTTTTCGTCGAGTAAATGATTGGTTAGCCACATCGTTGCGCAGTCAATTAGAACAGCCTGTTCAGGCGTTGCTGTGCTTAAGGCAATCGAAAGATCAAAGGCGGCTTCAACGGTGGTCCACGTCTCGTCCCGCCGAGATTTATGCACATTGACGCGGACTTTTGTCTCGTCGTCCCAAATTCGAGATGTAGCGATATAGACGGGTTTTAACCCACTGTTAAGGATTAGGTTTTCTGCAAATACGGATTTCCCTGATGCAGCGCCCCCTAGGATGAAAGACAACTTTGGCAACATTTTTCCGCCCCTAAAGTGAACCAATCGTTAATTTGCTGCGTATCTATTATGAGCGTCCAAAACAAGCGCTCATCATAACATGGAGTGCCGCAATGGCCTTGGAGACAGCGAGAGACATTTCTATAACACGGATCGCGATGAAGGCAGAGATGCTGGATGCAGAGACCGAATTGAAATTGGCCTATGCGTGGCGTGACCATCGTGACGAGGCCGCATTGCATCGCTTAATCACCGCGTACATGCGCTTGGCGATCTCGATGGCTTCAAAATTCAAACGTTATGGCGCCCCTATGAACGACCTTATCCAAGAGGCAGGATTGGGCCTGATGAAGGCGGCTGAAAAGTTTGACCCTGATCGCGGTGTACGGTTCTCGACCTACGCGATGTGGTGGATCAAGGCTTCGGTCCAAGACCATGTCATGCGCAATTGGTCGATGGTTCGGACCGGGTCCACATCTTCCCAAAAGTCATTATTTTTTAACATGCGCCGTGTGCAGGCCCGTTTAGAGCGCGAAAGCAAATCTGCGGGCGTCAAATTGGACAAGCACCAGTTGTTGCAGATGATCTCGACAGAGATTGGCGTCCCCTTGCACGACGTGGAGATGATGGAGGGTCGGTTGTCCGGCTCTGATTTCTCGCTGAACGCGACTCAATCGTCAGAGGATGAAGGTCGTGAGTGGATTGACGCACTTGAAGATGATAGCGCGCAGGCCGCTGAGGTTGTTGAGCACTCGCATGATACGGCCCAGTTGCGGACGTGGTTGTTTGACGCGATGGGTGAGTTGAGTGAACGCGAACGATTCATTGTGCGGGAACGAAAGTTACGGGATACGCCGCGGACATTGGAAAGCTTGGGAAAGGAATTGTCTCTAAGCAAAGAACGCGTTCGCCAGTTGGAAGCTGCAGCCTTTGGGAAAATGCGTAAAACATTGGAAAGCCAAGGGCCAGAAATTCAAAACTTCCTTATGTAGTTGAAGTGCGCAACGCGTGAACCTTACGGGCTGGCAGAACGCACCCGCTCGCAGTATGATTGACCAATTGTCCAAATATCGAGGCACGTCATGCTGAGCGGAAAACGAATTCTCTTGATTATTGGTGGTGGCATTGCTGCGTTCAAAAGCCTTGATCTGATCCGTCGATTGCGCGAGCGCGGTGCGGATGTGACCCCTGTTTTGACGCGTGCTGGGACAGAATTTGTGACCCCTTTGTCGGTGGCAGCCTTGTCTGGCTCGAAGGTCTACACTGACTTATTTGACCTGACGGATGAGGCCGAGATGGGCCATATCCAACTTTCCCGTTCTGCTGACTTGATCGTGGTGGCCCCTGCGACAGCCGATTTGATGGCGAAGATGGCACAGGGGTTGGCGAATGATCTTGCTTCAACTTTGCTACTAGCCACCGACACACCAGTCTTGCTGGCACCAGCGATGAACGTGCGCATGTGGCAGCACCCCGCGACCCAGCGCAACATAGCAACATTGAAGGGTGATGGTGTCACATTTATCGGCCCGAATGATGGCGACATGGCCTGTGGTGAATTTGGTCCCGGTCGAATGTCTGAACCCCTAGAGGTTGTTGCGGCTGTTGAGGCAAAATTGGCGAATGGCACGCTGAAAGGGAAGCGTGTTTTGATCACGTCTGGTCCGACGCACGAACCGATTGATCCCGTTCGATATATCGCAAACCGTTCTTCTGGTGCGCAAGGTACAGCCCTTGCCAATGCATTGTCGGCGTTGGGCGCGGATGTTGTATTTGTGACAGGCCCTGCCGATGTTGCCCCGCCCGAAGGTGTTGAAGTGATTGCCGTTCAGACTGCCCAGCAGATGTTAGAAGCGGTTCAAACTGCCTTGCCCGCTGACGTTGCGATCTTTGCCGCCGCTGTTGCGGATTGGCGTGTTGAGGGTGCAAGCGATCGCAAACTTAAAAAATCCAAAGACGGTTTGCCGACCCTAAAATTTGCCGAGAACCCTGACATTTTGGCCCATGTGGCGCAGCTTACAACTGGTCGTCCGCCGCTTGTGATTGGCTTCGCAGCCGAGACAAACGACGTCAAAGCAAATGCCACGGCCAAGCGGAAGCGCAAGGGCTGCGATTGGATCGTGGCCAATGATGTATCCCCAGAAACGGGGATTATGGGTGGGACCGAAAACGCCGTATCGTTGATTTCGGATGCAGGTGTTGAGGATTGGCCCCGTATGTCTAAGGACAATGTTTCACGAAAATTGGCACACCGGATTGCCGAGGCTATTGCGTGAGCGTGACGATTAAGGTTGTTCGGGACGCAGACTTTGATCCCGAAATAGCGTTGCCGTTTTACGAAACGGACGGGGCGGCGGGTGCGGATATTCGTGCCAATTTTGAAGATCGCGCGGGCATTGATATCCCGAGTGGAGGACGTGCATTGATCCCGACCGGATTGCGTTTTGAAATCCCCCGTGGGTTTGAAGTACAGGTGCGCCCACGTTCGGGCCTAGCCTTGAAACACGGTATTACATTGGTGAACTCGCCTGGCACAATCGATAGTGATTATCGGGGGCTTGTTGGTGTAATCGTTTTGAACACGGGCGCTGATCCGTTCGAGGTGACGCACGGTATGCGCATCGCGCAAGTGGTTGTTGCCCCTGTTGTGCAGGCCACGTTTGTTCAAAGTGATACGCTAGATGACACCGCGCGTGGTACGGGCGGTTTTGGGTCTACGGGGCGCACCTGAATGTTGTTTGTTCTGATTTCTGCTATAGTCATTTGGTTTGCGTGTTTTGGTTTTAGTGTGCCTTATCGAGGGCGTTGGGTTCTATTTGGTTCCTTTCCTGCAGCGATTGTCTTCTTTTTGTTAATTGTACCAATTCCAGAAAATAAGTTGAACTATGCAGTCCGCGAGATGGCCGAACCTTGGGCGATGTTTTTTGGTTTGGGCGTACTTATTTGGGGGTATCGCTGGGGTTTAGGGAGGTTGCGTTCAAAAGCTGAGGTGAAGGTTGCTGAAACTCAAGTCGATAGTCCTTTGTTTTCGGACACCGAACTGAACCGCTACGCCCGCCATATCGTGATGCGTGAAATGGGGGGACCGGGGCAAAAAGCGTTGAAAGAAGCATCCGTTTTAGTTGTGGGTGCGGGTGGTCTTGGATCGCCTGTGTTGCAATATTTGGCTGCAGCAGGTGTGGGCACGATTGGGATCATTGATGACGATGTGGTCGATAACGCGAACTTGCAACGCCAAGTGATCCACCGCGATAGCGATATTGGGTTGCCCAAGGTTTTTTCGGCCCAAGCGGCGATGATTGCGCAGAACCCTTATGTCACGGTGCGCCCATATGAGCGGCGATTGACGGATGAAATCGCTGAAGAACTGATTTCCGAATATGATCTTGTGTTGGATGGGTGCGATAACTTTGAGACACGGTATCTGGTGAACCGGATCTGTGTGGCGCTGGGCAAGCCGTTGATTTCTGGGGCGTTGACGCAATGGGAAGGGCAGCTGAGCGTCTTTGATCCTGCAAATGATGCGCCGTGTTATCAATGTATTTTCCCGCAAGCGCCTGCGCCTGAATTGGCCCCTAGTTGTGCTGAGGCTGGCGTTATTGGTCCCTTGCCGGGGGTTGTTGGGTCGATGATGGCTGTTGAGGCGATCAAGGTCATCACGGATGCTGGTGCGTCCTTGCGCGGCGAGATGATAATTTATGATGCGCTGTACGGCGAAAGCCGCAAAATTACGCTGGAATCTCGCGCCGATTGCCCGATCTGTGGCACCCAGTAGGCATTTGATCGCGGCACCATTGTAGTGCGGATTGGCCGACCTTAGTTTGACTTTAAAGGAGACACTTATGACCAATCCATTACTGACCGCTTGGGAAACCCCGTTTGGCCTGACCCCGTTTGATAAAATTTCTGACGATGATTTCGCGCCAGCACTTGGCGTTGCTTTGGCCAGCCATAAGGCAGAAATTGGTGCCATTACAGCCACCGCTGATCCAGCATCATTCGCCAATACGATCGAAGCGTTAGAGGCTGTGGGCCGTGACTTGGATAAAGTTCTGTCTGCATTTTACACAGTTGCGGGTGCGGACAGTAATCCTGCACGTGAAGCATTACAGCGTGATTTTGCCCCACTGTTGGCGGCGCATTTTTCCGAAGTGTCTAGCAATAAAGCGTTGTTTGCCCGTGTCGCTGCCGTTTGGGATGCGCGTGACAGCTTGGAACTGACCGATGAACAAGCCCGTGTTTTGATGTTGACGCATCGCGGGTTTGTGCGCTCTGGATCGGCGTTAGAGGGCGTCGGCGAGGATCGAATGAAAGAGATTAAAGGGCGCTTGGCGGTCCTCGGAACCGAGTTTACGCAGAACCTTTTGGCTGATGAGCGTGAGTGGTTCATGCCTTTAGGCGAGGGTGATTTGGATGGTCTGCCAGAGTTTGTGATCGCGGCGGCCCGTGCTGCTGGCGAAGAAAAAGAAGCTGGTGGTCCGGTTGTGACATTGTCGCGTTCGATCATCGTACCGTTTTTGCAGTTCTCGACCCGTCGCGATTTGCGCGAAATTGCGTATAAGGCGTGGGGTGCGCGTGGGGCCAACGGTGGCGGAACGGACAATCGTGAAATCGCAGCCGAGACTTTGGCTTTGCGGTCCGAACGGGCGCAGTTGTTGGGCTATGCGAACTTTGCTGAATATAAATTAGAAACGGAGATGGCGAAGAAGCCGGAAGCTGTACGTGATTTGCTGATGGCGGTTTGGGAGCCAGCCAAGGCACAGGCAAATTCAGATGCAGAGAAGTTGGCGGCGATGATGCACGCCGATGGCGTGAACGGTGATTTGGAGCCTTGGGATTGGCGGTTCTATTCTGAACGCCGTCGCAAAGAATTACACGATCTGGATGAAGCTGAATTGAAGCCATATTTCCAATTGGACCGCATGATTGATGCGTCGTTTGATTGTGCAACGCGGTTGTTTGGATTGCAGTTCAAACCGCTGGATGTACCGCTCTATCATGAGGATTGCCGCGCGTGGGAAGTGACCCGTGATGGCGCACATGTCGCTGTATTTATCGGTGATTATTTCGCGCGCGGGTCCAAGCGCTCTGGTGCGTGGTGTTCGGCGATGCGGTCACAAGCGAAGTTCCCTGAGGTACAAGCTCCTGTGGTGATTAACGTGTGTAATTTTGCCAAAGGCGCGCCTGCGTTATTGTCTTATGACGATGCCCGCACATTGTTCCATGAATTTGGGCATGCCTTGCACCAGATGTTGTCGAACGTGACCTATGAGAGTGTGTCGGGAACGTCTGTTGCCCGCGATTTTGTGGAGCTGCCAAGCCAGTTGTACGAGCACTGGTTGGAAGTGCCTGAAGTGCTTGCCAAGTTTGCAACCCATGCTGAAACTGGCAAGGCGATGCCTGAAGCGCTGTTGAAGAAAGTTCTAGGTGCAGCGACCTATGACATGGGCTTTTCTACCGTTGAATATGTTGCGTCGGCTTTGGTCGATTTGGAATTCCACGACGGCGACGCGCCGAGCGATCCGATGGCCCGTCAATCCGAGATACTGGATGGTTTGGGGATGCCACGTGCGATCACGATGCGCCATGCGACACCGCATTTTGCCCACGTGTTCTCAGGCGACGGTTACTCGTCAGGGTACTACAGCTACATGTGGTCCGAAGTTATGGATGCCGATGCGTTTGAAGCCTTTGAAGAAGCGGGCGGTGCCTTTGACCCTGAACGTGCAGCGGCCTTAGAAGCCAACATCTTGTCTACTGGTGGCAGTCGCGATGCGGGCGAATTGTATATCGCGTTTCGTGGTCGTTTACCGGGTGTTGAGGCGCTGTTGAAGGGCCGCGGTTTGGCCGCTTGATAAGGGGCGGTCGGGGGTGCTGCCCCTGACCGCAATTTCAAAAAGTTAGTATCCTACGCTTCGATCAACGAGGTGTAGGAACGGTTCCCCTGCTTCGCCGCGCCGGATGTTTTCAGCAATTGTCAGGCTGGAATACTTGGGTCTTGTTTCCGCTGCGACGTGTGGCGTGACCGTGACCTTTGGATGGGCCCAATATGGGTGGTTTTCTGGGAGTGGTTCAACGCGGAACGTGTCGAGAGTAGCGTGTCCGATATGGCCCGCGTCAAGTGAGGCCAACAAAGCGTCATCGTCGATCAATGGTCCGCGACCAGGATTGATTATGACCGCACCTTTAGGCATCAACGCAAGTGCATCTGCATCAAATGTGTTGTTCGTCGCCGGGGTGTCAGGCAGCAACAGGATTGCGATTTCTGCTTTTGCCAATGCAGCCTTTAGCCCGTCAGGACCATGCAAGGATGTAACCCGACCAATAGATTTCTCTGAACGACTCCATCCCGTTACGTTGAACCCGAATTTCGCAAGCACGGTTGCGCAAGCGCTGCCAAGTTCCCCCATGCCGAACACGACTACGGAGCGGTCCCATGCAAGTGGTGGTGGGCTGGGAGCCCATTGATTGGATGGGTTGATGATGTGTTGATCTATGCCAAGATGGTGGCGCATTGTGTGTCCGCAAACCCATTCGACCATCCCTTGGGTTAAACCGGTATCGACCATACGTGTGAGCGGTATGTTTAGGGTTTTGTTCCCCACTATCGCTTCTACTCCAGCCCACAAGTTTAGCACCGCCTTGGCCCGTGTGTACGGCGTGAAATCCTTAAGATCAGAATTCGGGGCGTAGACGATGTAATCAACCAACTCTGGTGCGATGTCTGTCGCCAAATGCGCATCAATCCCAAGGGCGCTGATCGCTTCATTCAAGGGGCCTTCATAGTGCGGCCAGCGCTCTTCTTTGCCTGCGAATAAGACGTTAAGTGTCATGGTTGGAAACTACCTTGGTCTGTGGACATGGGCGCTTTGCACCAGTCCAAAAGCGATCATAAGGACGAGCATAGCGGACCCGCCGTAGCTGACCAGTGGAAGTGGTACGCCAACGACGGGGATAAGCCCCATTACCATTGCCATATTCACAGAGAAAAAGAGGAAAAAATTCAACGCGATCCCAAGGATCAACAGGGACGAAAACCTATCACGATTGGCCAAAGCAGAGGCCACGCAAAAGAAGATTATGAGTAAGTAAATTGCGAGCAACGAGATCCCGCCAACAAAGCCAAATTCCTCGGCCAATGTTGTAAAGATAAAGTCGGTGTGTTTCTCGGGTAGGAAGTTCAACCTGCTTTGTGGGCCCTGCATGAACCCACGTCCGGTCCAGCCCCCTGATCCAAGGGCGATCTTGGATTGGGTGATATGGTAGCCCGCACCCAATGGGTCGGCGCTGGGATCAAGGAAGGTGTCGATCCGGCGGTATTGGTAGTTGTTCAGCAATTGCCAGGTCGCGCCACGGCTTTGGAAGACAGCGACGATCATCCCAATACCTGATGCCATAACGGCCGCGAAATAGGCCCAATGCACGCCTGCAAGAAACATTAAACCACCACCTGCCATGACGAGCAATAGGGACGTCCCAAGGTCGGGTTGCTTAAGAACCAAAGCGGTTGGGAATAGGATCATTACGATAGGGATAAGCACCCAAATGGGTCGGGATTTTTTCTTTGAAGGCAGCCAATCGTAGTAAGCGGCAAGGAACATCACGAGGGTGATTTTCATTAACTCTGATGGTTGTAGTCGGATGAAGCCAAGATCGATCCAACGCTGAGCACCTTTGCCCTCGGCACCAAAAAGATCAACCCCGATAAGTAGGATGACAGTCACACCGTAACTGAAGCCAGCGATACTGCGCCAAAACCAGATCGGGACCATTCCGACAAACACCATCAAAACTAGTCCAACAGCGAAGCGTTTCATTTGCGGCTCTGCCCACGGGGCGAAGCTGCCTCCCGCAACCGAATAAAGCATCAAAAAACCAACACCTGCGACGGAACTAAGCAGCAGGATTAAGGGCCAATTTAGGAACAGGATTTTGCGCATCCCTGTGGGCGTCGATTTGACGGTGTATTCAAGATAGCTCATGCGCGGTCTTTGCCATCGATGGCGGCCGTAGGGCGCACTTTTTCGAGCCGTTTTTGTTGGCCATTGATACGGCCACGGTCCTTTGAGGGATAGGCCGCAAGCGGGGGTTTGCCGCCATAAAGGGCTTGTAGTGTGATGTCGCGCGCAATGGGCGCTGCAGCTTTTGACCCGCCACCGCCATGTTCAACGATCACGGCGACCGCGTATTTGGGATTGTCAGCGGGTGCGAAATCTACGAACAGCGCATGGTCGCGTCGTTCCCATGGCAAGTCTTCGTTGCGCACAACACCACTGCGCCGTTCGGCGGCGGAAATGTTGCGCACTTGGCTGGTGCCGGTTTTGCCCGCCATCAGCATGTCGTCCGCTGTGATGCGACTGCCAAATCCGGTACCCCCGCGGTCATTGACCACAGCAAACATGGCTTGGCGCATCTTTTTTAGGTTATCTTGGTCCACTTTAAGAGGCGCGCCCGCACCCGAGGCTTGTTCGACGCCGTCCACCGATTTCACCAATCTTGGCGTCACTTCGCGTCCTGTGGCCAGACGTGCAGTCATAACAGCCAGTTGAAGCGGCGATGCCAACATGTCCCCTTGTCCGATTGAGGCGTTGACCGTGTCGCCGATGACCCAGTCTTTGTCATAAATCCGCTTTTTCCAGGCTTTGGTCGGGGTCAAGCCCCGTGCAACAGCGGACATTTCGATGTTGTGTCGGATGCCAAGTCCAAAGATGTTTGCCATCGCTGAAATCTTTTCGATCCCAACCTTGAGGGCTAGATCGTAATAATAAACGTCGCAGCTGCGTTTAAGGGAATCTTTCAGGTCAACACTGCCGTGACCGGATCGCTTCCAGCAGTGAAATTTACGATCCGCCACTTCAAGGTAGCCATTGCAGCGCACCGTGTCATTTGGGCCAATCAACCCGTCTTCAAGCGCAGCCATTGCCGTTATCATCTTGAACGTTGAACCCGGTGGGTATGTGCCTTGCACCGCTTTGGAGGCAAGCGGGCGGTACTTGTTTTCCGTCAGTGATGCATAATCTGCCACAGAAATGCCCGAGACAAATAAGTTCGGATCATAGGTTGGAGCAGAGCCAATTGCGACCAAGTCACCGGTTTCGCAATCTATGACAACGGCGCTGGCACTTTCGTTGCCAAGCCGTGCCTGAAGGTAGTTTTGCAGCTTGGAATCGATGGTCAATTGGATGTCAGCGCCTGGTCGCCCTTCGCGACGGCCCAATTCGCGCATTTCGCGCCCTGCTGCGTTTACTTCGACTTGTTTATTGCCTGCTGCGCCACGTAAGCGTGCCTCTTCCTTGGCCTCAACTCCGACTTTGCCGATCTGAAAGCGCGGGATACGCAACAGCGGATCGGGATCCTCAATTCGGTCAAGGTCGTAGTCACTGACGGGGCCAACGTAACCTAGAATATGGGCGAAATCAGAACCTAGCGGATAGACCCGTGACAATCCCACTTCGGGTGTGACACCGGGCAGGGCGGGCGCGTTGACGGACACGCGGCTGATGTCTTCCCAGTTCACATCATCGGCGACAGTGACAGGGTAAAACGGTGCGCTGCGTTTCATTTCGGCCATTGCGCGGGCAAGGGTCTCTTCATCAAGGTCGATGATTTTGCGAAGTTCAGCAATGACAGCTTCAACATCACGCGCGTCCTCCCGCACCATCTTAATCTGATAGGTCGGAATGTTTTGGGCCAGTTGAACGCCGTTGCGGTCAAAAACTTCGCCACGTGCGGGCGCGATCAGTTTAAACTTGATCCGGTTTTCTTCTGCCAAAGTGCGAAACTGATCCGCTTCGTTGACCTGAAGATGGCGCATGCGAGCAGCAAGTCCCCCGATCAAAGCAAATTGCATCCCACCCAAAACAAGGGCGCGGCGCGACAGCAAGCGGTGATTGGCCTCATGATCTGCGCGATTACGTTTCATAGTCGTCCTCGAGGTGCATCAAGATCACCGGGGATCGTTTTGCGTACCCCCATGAAGGCGTGGGTGATGAAGACAATAAAAGGATAGCTAAGGATCGTCATCGTTGTTTCGATAAGATGCAAACCCAAGCTTGGTCGTTCGACAAGCAATACGGCCAGTATCACCCGGTATCCCAGCATAGCACCAAAGATCAAAGCCGCTACTGTTGCCCATTCAACAGCAAAGTTCGCGGCCCTCAAGCTGTACGCACGTAGTTTTAGATTTTCACAGCACAGCAGAATCAGAAGGGCCCAAAGGCCCGGTGGTCTTTGTAACAATAGGTCGGACAGGAGCAATATGATGGCGAGTAGCAATACGGGCACATAGTCTGGCCTGCGCACGGACCAAGCAAGTGCAAATCCTACCAATAGGTCTGGCATTGCCCACGCGCTTGGGAGCGTGCTGAGAGGCAAAAGATGCATGAACAGCGCGACCAATGCGAGCAGGATAAAACAGGTGCGCATGAACCAAACGCGTGATGTCTGGTATTCATTCATCCGTCGTTACCCCAGTGTCATTGGAGGCCAAATCTGGTGCAAGCACATGTGCGGCATCAGTGACGGGTTCTGTCGTATAGCTGCGCAAAACGCGAAGAAACTTAAGGCGTTCATAATCCGCGGCAAGCCGTACACGTAGGCGTCCGCCTGGATCTGCGGCCACTTGCCCGATGACCAAACCTGCTGGGAAAACCCCGCCATCACCAGAGCTGACAACCCGATCACCGGGCCGCACAAGATCGGGGCTTTCGATAAAATCAAGCGGTGGCGCTGCAGAGTTGTCGCCTGCAATGATAGCGCGCTGGCCAGAAGGTTGGATAACGGCGGGGATGCGGCTGGAGGCGTCCGTCAACAGGATCACACGGCTGGTGTTTTTCGCCACACCCGAGATCCGTCCAACCAATCCGATCCCGTCCATAGTCGCCCAACCGTCAACCAAACCATCGCGTGCCCCAACATTCAGCAATACAGATTGACGAAAAGGGGAGCCGCTGTCGGCCAAAACTACACCTGTAATGAACGTCAGACGGGGATCAAGTCGCACTTTGTTCAAGTCCAGCAGCCGTGCGTTTTCTTGCTCAAGCTGGAGAGCCGCTTCTTTCCAAGATTGCATTTTTCGCAACTCGCGCCGCAGTTCTTGGTTCTGTTCCGCTATGCGTTGATAGCTTTGGTAATCTCGGAATAGGTTGATGGTACCCGTGACAGGCGCCATCGCCCAGTCGAAATTAGGAACGATGCGGTCTGTCACTTGGGCGCGAAACCGTTCAACCCGTGGGCTGTCGATCCGCCAAACCAGAAAGATTGCGATCAAAACCAACGACACGACAACCAGAAGCAACCGGCGCAGCGGGCCAGTATAATCTTGACTGTTTGATGGGTTGTTGGCCAAGGCTGATTTGTCCTGCGTTGTTCAACCGTTCTGTTTCAGCTTGGAGTGTCCAAGATTTAGAAGGCTGTGGCAAGCGTCTGAGGTTTTGAAAGCGCCTGTCTTAGCTATCGTAATCAATCGCGTGACGCAGTTGCTTTTCGTATTCTAGCGCTTTGCCCGTGCCCAAAGCCACACAGTTCAGCGGCTCATCCGCGATGGAGACAGCAAGGCCGGTTTGCTCACGCAAGGCCAGATCAAGATCACCAAGCAACGCGCCGCCACCTGTCAACATCACACCACGATCAACAATATCGGCTGCAAGGTCTGGTGGTGTGGTTTCAAGCGCAGTCATAACCGCTTCGCAGATTTGTTGCACAGGTTCGGCGAGGGCTTCGGCAATCTGTGCTTGGGTTATTTCGATCTCTTTCGGGATACCATTCAGCAGATCGCGACCACGCACTTGCATGGATGTTCCACGCCCATCGTCAGGCATACGGGCCGTGCCGATAGATGTTTTGATGCGTTCGGCTGTTGTTTCACCAACCAACAGGTTTTGCTGACGACGTAGATAGCTAATGATTGCCTCGTCCATGCGGTCACCACCGACGCGTACGGAACGGGCGTAAACGATGTCGCCAAGCGAAAGGACGGCAACTTCGGTCGTACCACCACCGATGTCGACAACCATGTTTCCTGTTGGATCAGTGATGGGCATGCCCGCGCCAATTGCCGCGGCAATCGGTTCAGCGATTAGGCCAGCGCGACGTGCACCAGCAGACAGAACCGATTGGCGAATGGCGCGTTTTTCAACGGGTGTCGCGCCATGTGGGACGCAAACAATGATTTTGGGTTTGGAGAACGTAGAGCGTTTGTGCACTTTACGGATGAAGTGTTTGATCATCTCTTCGGCAGTGTCAAAATCAGCAATGACGCCTTCACGCATTGGGCGGATCGCTTCGATAGATCCTGGTGTGCGTCCCAACATAAGTTTGGCGTCTTCGCCCACGGCCAGCACTTTTTTCACACCATCCTTGATATGGTAGGCGACGACCGACGGCTCAGACAGAACAACGCCTTTGCCTTTGACGTAAATGAGGGTGTTGGCAGTGCCGAGGTCAATCGCCATATCTGACGAAAAGAGACCACCAAGTTTATCGAAAATTGACATGTGTAGGCCTTGTAGAAAAACGCGCGATGCTTTGTGCTGCCCTGCGAGTCGAAACATGTGGGCCAGTGCGCTTATAGGCGGATGGCCCTTTGGGTGAAAGGGGGAAAGCCGGTCAGTTGAGGCAGCAATCCGCGCATTTCGGGCTGAATTTGCGTCATTCCGTTTGTAGGCTGCGCCTGTTAGAATTTTACGCATGGATTGGGGAGATCAAAATGCGTAAAATTCAAGTTTTGGGCGTACATCATATTACCTTAACCGGGGCGGATCGCCAGACTTCGATAGATTTCTGGGAGGGGCTTCTGGGGATGCCGTTTATCTTTGATCAACCGAACCTGGATGATCCTGATGAAGGACATTTGTATTTTGACCCAGGTGATGGGCGGTTGATCACGGTTTTTACCAATGAGGGGCGCAAAGGGGATCACACCCGCACGCCGACTGAACCTGGTTGCGTCCATCATTTGGCATTTGAGGTGGATCGCGCGATGTTTTCGCAGGTCCCAAAGCGGTTGGATGCGCGTGGGATTGGCCATTCTGGCGTTAAGGATCGTGGATTTATGGATTCTGTTTACTTCAAAGACCCACTTGGGCAGTTGATTGAACTGGCCTGTTACAAGTTCATTCCGCCGCGTGGTTCGTCACACGCCGAAGTATTGCTGGAAGCCCATAAATTGCGTGTTGCCGCAGGTGACATGGCTATTGGTGAGGCGCATTTGGCAGATGCGGTGGAACTGATTGTAGGGCGTTCGCAAGGGTCTTTGTCAATAGATCGTGAGGCGCGGGATCCCTATTAGGAATTGGGACTGAGGCGCTGCCTCAGACTCCGGGATATTTTTGGCCAAAAGAAGGATGAGGTAAGGTGCGCCGATGGCGCACCAATGTCCTAGGCGTCTTTGTAGTTGATTTCAGGCGTGTCTTTGCCTGACTTTTCGCGTCGTACCAGCAAACGGTTCAGCGCGTGAACGTAAGCTTTGGCTGATGCCACGACTGTGTCGGTATCTGCCGATTCACCTGTTACGATACGTCCGGCTTCTTCCAAGCGCACAGTCACCGTTGCCTGTGCATCTGTGCCTTCGGTCACCGCATGCACTTGGTAAAGTTGCAGCCGCGCATCGTGTTCGACCAACGCTTTGATTGCGTTGAATGTCGCGTCAACAGGTCCGTCGCCAGTTTCGGTGGCAGTGTGTTCCGCGCCATCGATTTCCAGCTTTAGGTCTGCCTGCTGTGGCCCCTCGGTCCCGCATTGAACACGCAAAGATAGGATTTTCAGGCGATCATTTTCGGGATCATCCGAGGTCCGCATCAACGCGACCAGATCATCGTCAAAGACCTCTTTTTTACGATCAGCCAGTTCTTTGAAACGCACAAACACGTCCTTAAGTTGGTTGTCGCCCAACTCAAAACCCAATTCTTCCAATTTAGCACGCAACGCTGCACGGCCCGAGTGTTTGCCAAGTGGCAAAGACGTCCCTGCAAGACCGACGTCTTCGGGGCGCATGATCTCAAACGTCTCAGCATTTTTCAGCATACCGTCTTGGTGGATGCCAGATTCGTGCGCGAACGCGTTTTTACCGACGATTGCTTTATTGAATTGTACTGGGAAGCCCGCGACTGTTGCCACGCGCCGTGAAATGTTCATCAATTTGGTCGTGTCGATTCCAGTTTGATAAGGCATGATGTCATTACGCACTTTCATGGCCATCACGACCTCTTCAAGTGCCGTGTTACCAGCGCGTTCACCAAGCCCGTTGATGGTGCATTCGATCTGGCGTGCACCCGCTTCAACCGCCGCCAAGCTGTTGGCTGTCGCCATACCAAGGTCGTTGTGACAGTGCGTGGCGAAGACGATATTGTCAGCACCGGGCACATGTTCCAGCAAGTCACGGATCAATTGGGCGCTTTCACGTGGTGCTGTGTAGCCAACCGTATCGGGGATGTTGATTGTCGTAGCGCCTGCTTTGATTGCGATTTCGACGGTGCGGCAAAGATAATCAAATTCTGTACGTGTGGCATCCATTGGTGACCACTGCACGTTGTCGCAAAGATTGCGGGCGTGGCTGACGGTTTGTTCGATCCGAATTGCCATCTCGTCTTTGGTCAGATTTGGGATTGCGCGGTGCAAAGGTGATGTACCGATGAAGGTGTGAATGCGTGGCTGCCTGGCGTGTTTTACAGCTTCCCAACACCGGTCAATGTCACCGATTTGGGCGCGTGCTAGTCCGCAGATTACTGAGTTTACGCTGTTTTTGGCAATCGCGGCAACGGCGTTGAAGTCGCCCTCAGATGCTATCGGAAATCCGGCTTCGATAATATCGACGCCCATTTCGTCCAGCAACCCTGCGATTTCCAGCTTTTCTGCGTGGGTCATAGTTGCGCCGGGAGATTGTTCGCCGTCGCGCAATGTGGTGTCGAATATTACGACTTTGTCTTGGGAAGATGTCATGTGATGTCTCTTTTTCTGTCCTGAATTTTGGCACGCATCCAACCCTTGCGGGGTATCCTCTGAGCGGACGTGCCGTAGGACACGCTCAGAGGCTGGGAAGGAGGAGAAGCTCGCACAAAAGCGCAGCAGCCAAAGGGCGCGCGATCAGGGTATGTGCATTACGTGTCATGTGCGCAGTTATACCTGTCGTTTTTTAAATGGAAAGGTGGTTTTTGAAGTCTTCTTGGTGGTGTCCTATCTGATTGCCGTGAAAAGTAGGGTCATTAGGGGGGAAGTCGGTTGAAGGACCGCTGGCACGCGCTACAATCTGTGTATGGTAAATGTATTGATAATTGGGGCGTCAGGCGGCATCGGTGCTGCACTGTATCGTCATCACAAAGACAATGGCTATTATGTTGTAGGCTTGTCCCGCACTGCAGATGGCTTGAACATTGTTGATGGGCAAAGTGTGTCTGAGCATTTGGGCAAGTTGGACCGTACTTTTGATCGGGTTATTGTTGCGACGGGTGCACTGTGTGTGAATGGAGCAAACCCGGAGAAGACGATCAAAGCGGTCAATGCACAGGCAATGGCTGATCAGTTCGCGGTGAATGCGATTGGGCCAGCTTTGATTCTAGCACATGCCAGCCGTCTGTTGCCAAGGGACCGCGCCAGTGTTTTTGCGGTTTTGTCTGCTAAGGTTGGTTCAATAGGTGACAATCGATTGGGTGGGTGGATCAGTTATCGTGCTGCTAAGGCGGCCCTCAACCAAATCGTTCATACCTCGGCGATTGAGCTGTCGCGCAGTCATCCCAAATCAAGCGTAGTGGCGTTGCATCCAGGAACGGTTCAAACGCCATTCACTTCCAAGTATGTGGCCCGCCATGACAGCGTTCCTGCCGATCAAGCAGGTACAAATTTAGCGCGTGTTATGGATGATTTAACGCCTGATCAAACCGGTGGTTTTTACGATTATGCGGGAACACGCTTGCCTTGGTAACGCTGTTTGCGTTCAAATTTCTGCCATCTATCCACACGAACACTTGGTAATAGGCCACTGTCTTAACGGCTGGTTATTTCACTTCCGAGTGGAGTATCCCGAATTTATCCGCCTTCTTTGAGCGCCCCGTTTTCCCAAGTTCCATTGGCTTCTTCGCCGGTTGCATAGCGCATCGTCCCATTGCCTTGGCGTTTGCCTTTTAGGAATGTGCCCACGTAAACATCGCCGTTGTCATAAGTGGCGGTGCCGGTTCCATTGATTTCACCGGCTTGCCATTGTCCGTCATATACAAATCCGTTGGCCATTGTGATTTGCCCGGTGCCGTCACGCTGTCCTTGTGTAAAATTGCCCACATAGACGGTGCCATCGGGGTAGGTTGCAGTGCCTGCTCCACTGCGCTGCCCGTTTTCCCAAGCGCCGTTATAGCGGTACCCATCAGCATAGGTCATTATTCCCTGGCCGTGGTTGCGCGCGTTTTTAAAGCCACCTTCATAAATGACACCATTGACGTACGTGGCTTTGCCGTTGCCCTCGATCACGCCTGCAATCCAATCACCTTCGTAGACTGACCCGTCTTTATAAGTGATTTTCCCAGTCCCATCCGCAAGATCGTCTCGAAAGCTGCCTTCATAGACAGAACCGTCGGGATACGTCACGCGACCTTGGCCTTCGATTTGGCCTGCGACCCACGCGCCGACATAAGTATAGCCGTCGTTTCCGGTGAAGGTGCCCGTGCCGTGACGGCGATCGTCGGCGAATTCGCCCTCGTAAATGTCCCCGTTGGCATATGTTACGTTGCCGGTGCCTTGGCGCCGTCCCGATACCAACTGTCCCTCGTAAATATCGCCGTTGGGTTGGGTCAGTGTGCCGGTGCCGTCAATTTGGCCGTCTTTCCACAGTCCCACATAGATCAGGCCGTCAGGCATGGTTAACTTACCAGACCCTTCGCGTTTACCGTTTGCAATATCGCCGTCATAGACGGCGCTATCTGGGTAGGTAATCGTGCCAACTCCATTTTTGACGCCGTCGATCCAATCGCCTTTGTATTCATATCCACCCGGACTTTGCATGACGCCTTTGCCGTGGTGCTTGGCGTTTCTGAATTGGCCCTCGTAGCGGACCCCATTTGCATAAAGTGCAACGCCCTGCCCAAGAATTGCGCCTGCGATCCAGTCGCCTTCATAGGTTCCACCATCGGCAAAGGTGATCTTGCCAAAACCGTCAGGTTTCCCTTTTGAAAAGTTGCCTTGATAGACCGATCCATTTGGGAATCTTGCGACCCCTTCGCCTTTGATCTCACCGTCTTCCCATGCGCCTGTGTATTCATAACCATTTGGGAGGCGGTAGGTGCCTTCCCCATGTTGCAAGCCACCGCGAAAGCTGCCCTCGTAGATGCCGCCGTCGTCATATTGTTTGGTCTGAACTTGACCATCCTGCGCGAAAGCACCGATTGGTGCCGCGGCAAGACTGAGAGCGAGAAGAAGACGTTTCATGGTGGACCTGTCATAAATTCTTGGCCTGTACGCACGTGCACAAGCAACGACAGCCTAGAAGAAGGCGGTCCACCTCGCAATGGGTTTTGCGAACAAGAGATGTTGGCGGCGTGCAATCGTGTTGTCGGGGCTTTTCTGGACGACATTGAACGCATATAGGTGCAACTGAAATATGACCGGAGCACCTCCTATGGCTGATACGTTTCGCATTACTTTGTGCCAGTTAAACCCGACCGTTGGCGATCTTACTGGCAATGCTGCCCTTGCGCGGGCCGCATGGGAGGAAGGGCGTAATGCTGGTGCTGATATGGTCGCTTTGCCGGAAATGTTTATTACTGGCTACAATGCGCAGGATCTGGTTGTGAAACCTGTGTTTCATAAGGCCGCGATGGCTGCGGTTGAAGCCTTGGCTATAGAGTGTGCCGATGGCCCGGCTTTGGCCATTGGTGGACCGTGGGCTGAAGATGGTAACCTGTATAATGCCTATCTGATTTGTAAGGGCGGCAAGATTGCGTCTAAATCGTTGAAGCATCATTTGCCCAACGAGACGGTATTTGACGAGGTGCGTATCTTTGATGCGGGGCCTTTGGGTGGACCATACAGCGTTGGCAATACGCGCGTCGGCAGCCCGATTTGCGAAGACGCATGGCATGAAGATGTGGCCGAAACCTTGGCCGAAACAGGGGCAGAGTTCCTGTTGATCCCGAACGGGTCGCCTTATTATCGCGATAAGTTCGAGACCCGACTGAACCACATGGTGTCGCGCGTTGTCGAAACCGGTTTGCCACTGATCTATTTGAACATGGCGGGTGGTCAGGATGATCAAGTGTTTGATGGGGCATCCTTTGCATTAAATCCAGGCGGCGCGTTGGCGTTACAAATGCCAGCGTTTGATACTTCGATCACGCATGTTGATCTTGAACGTGGCGCTGATGGCTGGCGCGTTAAAGACGGTGAAAAAGTGACGCAACCCGATGCTTGGGAGCAAGATTACCGTGTGATGGTTCAATCTTTGCGCGACTACATGGGTAAGACGGGTTTCAAGAAGGTTCTGCTTGGCATGTCTGGTGGGATTGATTCTGCAATTGTTGCGACCATTGCTGCTGATGCCTTGGGCCCAGAAAATGTGCGCTGCGTGATGTTGCCGTCTGAATACACGAGCGAGGCCAGCCTTGAGGATGCAAAGGCGTGTGCCAAGGCGCTGGGCTGTCACTATGACTTTGTGCCGATTGCACAGGGGCGCGAAGCCATTACCAATACGCTCGCCCCATTGTTCGAGGGGCTTGAAGAGGGGCTTACCGAAGAAAACATCCAGTCCCGCCTGCGTGGTCTGTTGCTGATGGCGATGAGCAACAAATTTGGTGAGATGGTGCTGACGACAGGCAATAAGTCCGAGGTCGCAGTTGGGTACTCGACAATCTACGGCGATATGGCGGGCGGTTATAACCCGATCAAAGACCTGTATAAAATGCGGGTGTTCGAGACGTGCCGCTGGCGCAATACCAATCACCGCGACTGGATGATGGGGCCTGCGGGCGAAGTGATCCCTGATCGCATCATCACCAAACCGCCAAGTGCAGAATTGCGCGACGATCAGAAAGACAGCGATAGCTTGCCGGATTATCCAATTTTGGATGCCATTTTAGAGATGCTGGTGGATAATGACGCGTCTGTTACGGACTGTGTTGCCGCAGGTTTTGATCGAGATGTTGTGAAGAAGGTAGAGCACTTGATTTATATCAGTGAGTATAAACGATTCCAATCTGCTCCGGGCGCAAGGCTGACCAAAGGGGCCTTCTGGCTGGACCGTAGGTATCCGATTGTGAACCGCTGGCGCGATCCCACTTAACACGCCAGTCCAAAATATTCTTTTGGAAATTTATGGGGTCGCTTGCAATATGGCCCCATTCAGACGGAGTATTTTTATGCGATTTTCAAAAGAACACCCGATTCACAAGATGGGCAAACGGGCCCGCGAGATCATTGAAACAACCGAACTTCATTACCGCGCGGAATTGGCAGAAGTTCTGTTGAGCGAGCCACGAGAATACCAAAAGACGAAGGAAGGTAAACTAAGTGTCGCCGAGACGTTCAGCAACCTAGTTGTCAAAATGGACGGTAAGCGGCGCGAGGAACTGGTGAAACATCTGTTCAGCGCTGACCTAGTGACGCGATCGTTTACAAAGTCGGATAAACGCTACCTTAAAAAGGTTGTTGTGCCCAATTCTGAAATTTCATTGGCGGATCGCAGAAATTTGCCAAAAGTTTGGGCCAAGATTTTGGACCCCGGGGAAGGATACAATTTCGAAGACCCAGATGATGTTCGTGAATATGTCTACGCAGTTGTTCGGGATTTTTATCCGTCATCTCCCCTTTCAGATGGACGGCCAGACGATGCCCAACCCGATGAACCGCCTGCGGACGAAACGGAAAACCCAGTACTCGGGCCCGCGCCAGTGCCGTTCAGTAGGCTGCGGTTTGTCGTCGACAAGGTAACATGTCGTAATTCTACAAATGAATTGGGGTCCGACGAAATCAACTATAGCGGTGTCGCAACCGAAGGCCCGCTGGCTGCCTATAATTTACCTTCTGCCGTTGGGGCGACACGAATGGCAATACGAAATGCGGGCCAATTTCGATCCCTTGAAGAAGTTGTTGAAACAGGACGTGGGCCCATGCACGTCTACGATTTGGCGGGGCATTCCTTTCCGCGGTTATTTGTCGTCCAGATAGCAATGGCGGAAATTGACGGCGGTGGGTTCGAGACGTTCATGGAAATGTTCGAAGATAATTTGCTGGCGGAACTCACGACCAACTGGGAAACGGCTGTAGGCTTAGTTATTGGCACCACTGTCGTAGGGGCCCTAATGGGGGCACTTGCGGGGCCAATAGGTGCGGCAATCGGTGCCGCGGTAGGGTTAGGGGCCGGTCTTGGGGCCGTCCTGTTCTACTTTGTTACTGGATGGGACTTCGCAAACCAAGATGACATATTCGACTTCCAATCTGCGCTTCTAATCTTGGAAAATGGTTCATTAGATCAATTTCCATTTAATGGTAGCCGCATTTCCGAGATTCAAACACTGACCCATCGGATGTTCGGGGCCAATGGCAGTGAGACGGCGAAATACTTTGTCGACTACCATTGGGAATTGATTGGCGGCACGACCTTTCAAAGTCAGGATGACCAAGACTAAGGATTAGACCGAAAAATGACAGGTGGGATGCCCACGCTTTACCATACGACCCACCTGTCATCTGGACAAATCAGGTCCCCTATGAGACTCCACCCCGCATAGGAGACCATGCCAATGACCACCACACGTTTCGCCCCATCTGACAAACCTATGTCACACAGGTTGATATCGACGCGTTTCACAGCCGTTTCATGACCACAAAACCGATGGCTGCTGAGTTTGGCCTGGATCGCCGATCGGTTCTTGCGAAACTTAACGCATACGGGATCGCTCCCTTCAGTCCAAATGGAGAGGATTATGGGTCACTCTATCTCCGTGAAGACGTCAGGGCTCCTATGTTCTGACCAAGGCTAATTTTGACCCATTGGTTTCAAACCCAAAATCTCACGCCAAAAAAGCATAAGGTTGCTCAAGAAAGATAAAGCATGCGCAAGAGGCCAAAACCTGCGAAAATGCTGCTCTCGAGGGTGACATGAAGGTCTCTTCTGCAGACAAAGGCGGCCTTATGTATCAAACGCACCAAACGGGGTGTGAGGGATGATTAGGACTCCACAATCACGACGCATTTGTTCATATCTAATAAAATGTGGAAATGGCTTAAATCTCAGAATCAAAAACTTAATGGATCTAGGCGCTTTGCGGCTGGTGCTCTTGCTTTATACTTTGTTGGGTGGCTTGCCGACCGTGGCTTTACTCTGCTTTGGGAAAAGGTTCTTGAAAAGCAAGCCCCACTGGCCTTACGACAAATGAGTGATTTCTTATCTACAGATATAGCGACTGGAATGGCCCTTATGTCAGTCTTTGTCCTTTTCGTACCGCCTGTGACGTCTTTAATTTTTGACCTATCCGCTGGGTTAGCAAGGTTAATTGAGATTAGAAGTAGACGGATGAGTCGTAGGGATTATATAGCAGAAATTTCAGATGAGGCAGTATCTGTAGGGCAAGCGGCAAAAGCCATATCTGCTATGGGGCGATGGACATATGACGACCCATCAACCATTGGACTAAATCCTCAAGAAGCATGGAAAGCACGTGAGGAATTGCGTCAAAAGCAAGAGTGCGAGAGAAATTTGGCTTTGCAGGAGTTTGTCGAAACAAAGTCTGGCAGAGCGAAGTTTATTATCGGAGAACTCAAGTCGTTCGGATACATTGACGAAATACCTCGCGAGTTTGAGCACATAACCAACTTCTTTTGTGTCGATAAGCTCGGCGCAACCTTAGAGGAATCGGCTTACAAAGCAAAAGCAGATCTCAAGCGTGATGGGTATCCGGTCGAGCCACCGGAACTGCTCGACTAACTATGCGTGTATTTTGAACCAATGACCTCAAGGCTTTGAATGAAAAAGGCTGCGCTGAATTTTCCGCGTGATAGCTTGTTGCGCACATTCGGCTCTTTGTCGTCGATTAACTCAGCAAGCTGGGCGTACGACACACCCTTTAATTTTAATTCCGACTTTAAGATGTTAGCTACTTTGGTTTCCCATTCGTTCTGCTCAGGCATTTGTCACTCCATAAATGATAAATGCACTGTATATGTGATATTTGCCATTGTAAACGTGATCCATATGTACTATATATGTGATATAAGTAATCACAGTGGATACAATGGCACAACACTTTCTTCTCTCAGCGGCATCACGCACACTTAGCCTTCGCAGCATCTACAAAGCTGGCGAACAGGCTGCGTATGAGAAGTTCTGTGAAATGCGCTGGCCTGAGACTGACGGCGAGGCAATCTGCCCGCGTTGTTCACATGATGAGGTTTATAACATCACCACGCGCCGCAAGTTCAAGTGCAAGGGCTGCTATCACCAGTTCAGCGTCACGTCTGGCACCATCTTTGCGTCACGTAAAATGGACTTTGTTGACCTATTGGCCGCTATTTGCATCATCGTGAATGCGTCCAAGGGCGTATCTATGGTGCAGTTGTCGCGTGACCTTGATTGCCAATATAAAACGGCGTTCGTTTTGGCCCACAAACTGCGCGAAGCAATGGCCCAAGAAATCCACACTGGTGAAGTTTTGGAAGGTCACATTGAAATCGACGGCGCATACTTTGGTGGTCACATTCGCCCACACAACGAAAAGGCCAAGCGCGTTGATCGTCGCCTTAAGCAGCACCAGACAGGCAAGCGCCGCGTTGTTATCGCAATGCGTGAGCGTGAGGGCCGTACATTGCCATTCGTCGGCTTTTCCGAGGCAGAGGGTGTTGCGTTGGCTAATGAGAACGTAAGCCGCCTGTCTACCATGTCAGCGGATGAAGCCAGCCATTGGGATGAATTGCACATGGGTTACCACGTTGATCGCGTGAACCACTCAGAAATCTACAGCGACCACGGCAAGCACACGAACATGGTTGAGAGCTTCTTTTCCCGCTTGCGCAACATGGTTGAAGGTCAGCACCACCATGTCAGCCCGCAATACCTGCACCAGTATGCGAACCACTCTGCTTGGTTGGAAGACAACCGTCGCACTGACAACGGGACACAGGCAGAGATTATCGTTTCCAACGCGATGGGTGCGCCAGTTAGCCGCCAATGGAAAGGTTATTGGCAGCGGGCGGCTTGATCTAGCTATACCAAGGCCCCATCCTTATATGATTAGTTCACAATCTGTGGATAACCTGTATAATAAACCTGAAACAGGGTAGCCCCCACGTGTGTCGTTTGGGAAAATATCAATGCCAAATGGTCCGCAAGTACGAGGTAATACTTATGCCTATACCATATAATTCAGTGTCAATCGCCAACAACTTCCTCGAATCTTATGGGGCAGATGCTGGCATTGAACATATGAAGCTGCAAAAACTGGTTTATTGTGCATATGGGTGGTGGCTTGCACACGCTAAACTTGAGGGACAAAGGCTTACTTCTGATGGGCCGGAAATTTGGAAGCACGGGCCAGTGTTCCCAGACCTGTATCATGCGTTTAAAGTGTTTGGCCGCAAGCCGATCAAGCAAATGCAATCGACCAACCCTTTTTCTGATCCAGAAAATGTAGATGCAAACGATCTGCAAGTTAGGCCCTTAGTCGCTTGGATATGGGGTCGGTACGGCCATCTTTCGAGCTTTGATTTGTCTGAGATGACTCACAAGCAAGGTACGCCATGGTATCGGGTTGCTCAGGAGCGTGGGTTTTCCGTCCCTATGAGTACCAGAATCCCAGACCAGTACATCTTGGAGGAGTTCAGCTCCCTAATGGTGACGGAACAGCAGAGGCAGACCCAAGCGCCTCAGCCCAATGCTGATAGGGCTGCCAACATTTGAAAGAGATTCAGCTTGATAGGACGCCTACGCCGCTTGAAGAGGCCGAAGGTACCTTTGCATCACAAAACAACCAACGACATTTGGCCGAAACGCAGACCATCAGAGAGTCTAACCGAGATCTGCGAGTAAACCGTAAGTTACGTTGGAAATACGCAAAATGGGTGTTCTACTATCTGGTATCATATTCAGTATTTGTTGGGTTTGTACTGATCTTCAGCGGATTCAATATCTGCGGGTTCAGTCTCGATGGATCAGTTTTGGAGTTCCTAGTTGGGTCTACTGCGGTAAGTGCCATTGGACTTGTGTTAGCTGTTACAACAGGATTGTTTAGGCCAAAATGAAGTAGATAAGCCAACTGGCCCTTCATGGGGCCAGCCGCCACAAACACCCATCCGGCCCAAAGTCCTGCACAACATACCCTGCCTTCTGCGCCCGCTGTATGGCATCACGGACCCGTTTTAGCACGTCTGCCCATAAGTCGTCGTCAGCTTCCCACCCCTTACGAGCCATAACCCGCTCTGCAATGGTCACATCATCGGCAGGCGCTTCCCTCAAAGTATCCAGAATGCACAGCTTCAATTCATTGCGCCCGAATAGCTGCTTATACCGCCCGCGCATTGGTATGGCCTTGGGTGTACAGCGTCAACCACCTTGTCCGGCAGCGACAACCACTTTGGCCGGTTTGTGAGCCGCTGTGGTGTTGCTTATTTAGTGGTGTCTTGGTCTGTAATCTCCTCTGGCTTATTCTTGACAGATGTT
>JBLHPE010000006.1:0-77559 GCA_047624005.1 Ascidiaceihabitans sp. | reverse complement strand
ATACTCAAACCAAAAATAGATCCTTGTCCGGTGAACCTGACCTCCAAACGGGCAAGCCCGTTCTCCAGTCAGATCCACCGGACAAGTTGGTTGTCGCTACCGGCCAAGGTGGTTGTCGCTGAACACTTGGGGTCGTCCTCATAGCCGCATAGCACCAGCGCCCTATCAATCGCATCCAGATCGGCACCAATGGCATCGGCGGCTTGCTTGGCTACCTTGTGGTGATGGGCCAGTTCACCGCGCTTTTTGATAAGGCCGAATATCGTGTGTTCCATAGGCGTATTATGGATTCACAGGTCTGTTTTTATAAGCTATGTTGTTGGTGCGTTTGATACATAAGGCCGGACAAAGCGTGCATTCGGTGCAGTTGCGCCAATGACCGCTTTTGGCAATTTCTGTTGAAAGTGGCCGCGTTGCTTACTCAATTAATATGCTCATCCGCCCGAAGTCGTTTGACCATGAAGTTCACAAATGCCCTGACTTTGCCACTTACCATGCGACCTTCCTGATGCACGACGTGGATTGGCATCGGGGGGAGCTCGAACTCGTCTAGCACCGTCTGCAATCGCCCAGCTTCGATGAAGGGTGATATTTGATAAGATATCACTCTTGAAAGACCCCATCCACCCAGTGCCATTTCGATTGCAGCATCGTTTGTGTTCATCTGCACACGTGGATTAATATGAACTGAAGTTCGAGCGCCATTGACTTGAAAGCCCCACTCGCGAGAGGGCGTTACAGCGAGGGACTGGATAAGTGTGTGATCTGCCAGATCCTCTGGATGCTGTGGTAAACCATGTTTTTCGAAATATTTGGGAGCTCCAAAAACAACTTGGCGCACACTGCCGCAACTCACCGCAGTGAGTGAGGAGTCCGGTAAATCACCAATTCGGATGCCTACGTCTAGCCCTTCATCGATCAAAATCACAACACGATCTAAGTGCGATTCTCTTACGAATTCGGTAGTGTACCAGTCCATACCATTGAAACACACCATCTTGTGCAGGTTCTGGAGGGATGGAGCACGACGAAGAATGCGTGGCACAACGTTCACTAGGTTGCTTCACCCCGATCTGAAGGCGGCAATTGACGCGACCGATACGGGGGAGACAACATTTCTCCAAACAGTGTTTGGAAAGCCAGACACAGCGGAGGGCTTTAGCAATCACATACTGGATTGGCGTCTTGCTGCTGGCGTTACTGAGCCCTTATCTGCCCATGGGATGCGCAAGACTGTTGGTATTAATCTGGCTGAGAATGAGGCTTCAGAGTACGAGTTGATGGCAACGATCGATAACAACCTCGTATCCGAATCTTTTGGCTGCTCATCTCGGCAACCAGTTAAGAAGTTGCATTGCTTCCTGACACCACCTGTATTTTGAATGCCGAAATCACTGGCGTCGACAACTTTACACACCTTTTTACACACCCTGGGTATGTAGTCATTTTATCCAATGAGATCAGATGTGGTGGTGACCCCGATTGGATTCGAACCAATAACCTGCCCCTTAGGAGGGGGCTGCTCTGTCCAGTTGAGCCACGGGGCCGCATGCACATGATTTAGTATATCATTGTAAGGTTGTCATGCCGTTTTCAGCAAACTTGATACTTGTGTCCCGATTGCGTTACCAATGGCCTAACAATTTCAGGAACTATGTAGTGAACACTCCCAACAAGCGCCCCCTCACCTTGCGCGATGTCTCTGAGGCATCGGGTGTTTCTGAAATGACGGTAAGCAGAGTGCTCCGCAAACGTGGTGATGTTAGCGAAGCCACGCGCGAACGCGTTTTGGCCGCAGCAAAAGAATTAGGTTACGTGCCGAACCAAATTGCAGGCTCTTTGGCCTCGCAACGTGTGAACCTGGTTGCAGTCATGATTCCGTCGCTTTCAAATATGGTTTTTCCTGAAGTTCTAACCGGCATAAATCAAGTGTTTGAAGACACGCCATTACAGCCCGTAGTGGGTGTGACGGACTATATGCCTGAAAAAGAAGAACGGGTGCTTTATGAAATGCTATCGTGGCGCCCCTCCGGCGTGATCATGGCAGGGTTAGAGCATACGGATGCGACACGTGCGATGATGCGCAATTCAGGAATTCCTGTGGTCGAGATTATGGATACAGATGGCCGTCCCGTCGATTCAATGGTGGGGATTTCTCACCGCCGCGCAGGTATGGAGATGGCGAAAGCAATCCAAAAACAAGGCTATGAGCATATCGGTTTTATGGGCACCAAAATGCCGTTGGATCACCGTGCTCGCAAGCGGTTTGAAGGGTTCACAGAGGGCCTTGCAAAGGCTGGTATCGAAATTGAAGAACGCGAATTCTATTCGGGTGGTTCTGCTTTGGCGAAGGGCCGTGAGATGACACAAGCCATGCTGGAACGTAATCCTGAGTTAGACTTTCTATATTACTCGAACGATATGATCGGGGCGGGTGGCTTACTTTATCTGTTGGATCAGGGAATTGATATTCCTGGCCAAATTGGCCTTGCTGGTTTTAACGATGTTGAGTTGTTGCAAGGTCTGCCGCGTAAGCTGGCTACAATGGATGCCTGCCGCCTTGAAATTGGCCGTGCTGCTGCGCAGATCATTGTGGATCGCAATGCGGAGGGCACAGATGATGCGCCTATTCATCAAACGTTGACCCCGACAATTAGCTATGGCGATACCCTGCGCCGCGACCGTCGAGTTTGATTTGGTTTGACTGAATTTACGCTTAACAATCGCGCTGCCAGACGGGTCTTTATGGACCGGCATCTGTTGATGGATACGCCGCAGGGCAGTGCGACACCTGCTAATATACTTAATGTGATACATGGCCTTGGGTTTGTTCAACTGGACAGCATCAATACCGTCGCGCGGGCGCATGATCTGATCTTGTTCACCCGCAAAGCACGTTACCTCCCTAAATCTCTCAAAACCCTTTACGAAAAAGATCGTGGTTTGTTTGAGCACTGGACCCATGACGCTGCAGTCATTCCAATGGAGTTTTACCCGCACTGGCAAATGCGTCGTGATCGCGATGCCATAAAACTGCAAAAGCAGTGGAAAAATTGGCGTCGTGATGGGTTTGAGGGGCAGCTTCAAACCGTCTTAGATCAAATCCGTGAACAAGGGCCGTTATCGTCTTCTGATGTGGGCAAAGATGAAAAACGTGGGTCTGGTGGATGGTGGGATTGGCATCCTTCAAAAACTGCGTTGGAATACTTATGGCGTACAGGTGCGTTGTGCGTTGTTGGGCGAGAGGGATTTCAGAAACGATATGATCTGACAGAACGGGTGCTCGAGCAACATGTGCATGCGCCTGCGAATACCCCTGACCCTGACGAAACAATTGATTGGTGCTGCAATGGTGCTTTGGATCGCTTGGGGTTCGCGTCCCATGCTGAAATTGCGGCCTTCTGGGCCCATATCTCACCTGCAGAGGCTAAAGTATGGTGCACCGCTGCGTTAGCCCGTGGAGAAATCATGCAGGTGCAAATTGAAGGTGCCGATGGTGCCTTGAAACCTGCCTATGCACGTCCAACGCTGCCCGATGAGCCTGCAATAAGTGCAGCGCCGACCAGTAGGTTGCGTGTGCTTAGTCCGTTTGACCCTGCATTGCGTGATCGCAAACGTGCGGCGCGATTGTTTGGGTTTGAATATACCGTCGAGATGTTCGTGCCAGAACCAAAGCGGAAATATGGTTACTATGTTTTCCCGTTGTTGGAACGGGATCGGCTGGTCGGCCGTGTCGACATGAAAGCCTTTCGGGACCGTGACACCCTGCATGTTAAGGCGTTGTGGCCTGAGAAGGGTGTGAAGTGGACAGCCGCACGTGCAACTGCGTTTGAGGCCGAATTACACCGACTTACCGAACTGGCCGGCGTCAGCAAGGTTACGTTTGAAGATCAGTGGTTAAGACCCAGCGTCTGAAGCAAACCGGTTGGCATAACTCTCGCGCATGATATTCTTCTGCACCTTGCCCATCGTGTTGCGCGGCAATTCGTCCACGATGATATAGTCGCGCGGGTGTTTGAAGCGTGCCACGTCGCGTTTCATCAGCGATTTGATACTGCCCAGATCGGGGCCGTCGCCAGTGCGTACAAGAATGGCCAATGCGGCTTCGCCCATATCAGCATGTGGCACTGAAATGACAGCACTTTCAAGCACGCCGATTTGATCATCCAAGATCATCTCGAGCTCTTTTGGGTAAATGTTGAACCCACCAGAAATAATCAAATCCTTGCCGCGCCCGACAATGGTGACGTATCCGTCTGGGTCCATTTGCGCCAAGTCCCCTGTGATGAAAAACCCATCATCACGCAATTCCTCAGCGGTCTTCTCTGGCATGTTCCAATACCCCTTGAACACATTGGCACCACGTACCTCAATCACGCCAATATCGCCCTGCGGCACAGGCGCGCCACTGTTAGGATCGGTAATCTTCATCTCAACACCCGACAGGGGGAAGCCCACACTGCCTGCACGACGTTCACCATCATAAGGGTTTGATGTGCTCATGTTGGTTTCAGTCATGCCATAACGTTCCAGTACTTTGTGACCTGTACGATCCTCAAACTGTATGTGGGTCTCGGACAGCATTGGGGCGGACCCAGAGATGAACAATCGCATGTGCTGTGTCAGACCGCCGTCAAAATCAGGATGATCCAGCAGACGTGTGTAGAATGTGGGAACGCCCATCATCGTGGTACATCGGGTCATACAAGAAACCATTTGATCGACATCAAATTTGGGCAGGAACATCATGGCCCCACCAGCCAACAACGTGACATTGGTGGCAACAAATAAACCATGCGTGTGAAAGATTGGTAGGGCGTGAAGCAGGGTATCACGTTCGCTAAACTGCCAGAGTTCGGTTAAGGCCTGTGCATTGGACAGCAGGTTTTCCTGACTTAACATGGCCCCTTTGGACCGTCCGGTTGTGCCAGATGTATAGAGAAATGCGGCAAGGTCGTTCGCGCTGCGATCAGCGACTTTAAATTGTGCTGGCATGGTTTTGGCCGCATCCGCAAAACTGCCGTCGCCAACAGATCCCAAGGTCATAATACTCGCCTCGGCAGCCTCTGCTAGTGGTGCCAACGCGTCACGATTTGACGGGTCGCACACAAACAAACGTGCGCTGCTGTCCGATAAGAAATAAGATAGCTCGGCGGGGGCGTAGGCCGTGTTCAATGGTAAGAAAACGACCCCTGTAATAACGCAGGCTGCGTAGACGGCCAAAGCTTCGGGCGACTTTTCGATCTGAACGGCTAAGCGGTCGCCCGGGTCCAATCCTGCATCGCGTATGACGTTTGCGAACTGCGCAGCTTGGGTCAAGAATTCGCCGTAGCTGATCCGCTTCCCGCTTGGCAAAAACAAGAATGGCGCTGCCGATCCAATATGAGGTGCAAAAAGGGTGTCAAAAAGCGGGTTGGCCATAATCAAATTCCTTTGCTCATTTTGTTTCTAAACTGGTTCAGTCAGATTGGCCAAGCCTTGCTTGCGACCCGTACGCCCACGGCCTAGTCTGGTGGTATCAACTGGATGAAAAGCCTTTCAATGACAGAATTTACTGACCCCTCAATAACATGGCCGCAAATCAAGACAGTCGGCTTGGCCGGTATAATTGTGACCTTTGCTGGTGTGCTGTCAGAACCCGCAAACCGCGCCGCAATTGCGTTCCGTGCTGCTGTGGCTGCGTTGGAGTGGGCCGAGGTAGAGGAAAGTAATTCAACCCTTGTCTCAACCTTTATAAGGATCGACTTATCCAAGTATCGGGCCGAACCAATAATAGAGCGTTTGCAAGAATTACTCGCTACTCAAAATTGGTTGTCAGCACCCTTGCCTTTGGGGCGAACGTTGTGGCGTGTTCCGACGTTGTTTGGCACGGAGCGTGCGCCACAATTGGCGGAAGCCGCAGAATTGGCGGGACGTTCCATTGCCCAAGCGATCACTGATTTGTCGACAACGACGATGCGTGTGCTCACAATCGGATTTGCGCCGGGTCAACCTTACCTAGGCACCCTGCCAGATCATTGGAATATTCCCAGACAAACCAGCATTACGCCCAAAGTACCGGCAGGTTCTTTGGTGACGGCCGTAAGCCAATTTTGTCTTTTTCCTTATGATACGCCCACTGGATGGCGCCATGTTGGTGCGACTGGGTTCTTGTCTTTTCGCCCAAATTCCGAACACCCATTTCTGCTGTCGCCTGGTGATGAAATGATCTTTGATCCGGTGAGCGAAGTGGAATTCCAACGCATCGAAGCCACAGATCAAACTGGGAATGGTGGTGCCCAAACCGAGGTTCTGGCATGACGGACTTAATCGTTCGCAGTATCGGACCAGCCGTTGCCATCCAAGATTTGGGGCGACCCGGTTTCATGTCCGCGGGACTTACGCGGGGAGGGGCGTCAGACCCAACGGCGTTATATGAAGGGGCAGCTTTGCTTGGGCACGCGCCTACGTGTGCCGCACTCGAAATGGCTGGAATGGGTGGTGCGTTTGAGGCAACGGGGGATGTGCGCATAGCGTTGACTGGCGCGGTCATGGACGCCTCAATTGATGGCGTTACGATACAGTGGAATGCCAGTCATCTTTTTCCCGCAGGTGCTATCTTGAAAATAGGTGCCGCGCGACGCGGAAACTTTGGATACCTGCACGTTGGGAACGGTTTTGACACGCCGCAGTATTTGGGGACGCGCGGTTGCCATATGTCGGCGGGTTTGGGCACGTTAGTCGCTGTTGGTGATCGGTTGCCCACCAGTGCTGATCAGGGCACAGAGGTTGGCTTGCATTTGGTTCCCGACGCGCGCCTAGAGGGCGGCAAAATTCGATTCGTGCGCAGTATGCAAAGCGACAAATTTGATGTGGAGACGATCACACGATTTACACAAACTGACTTTCACCGCGACCCACGTGGAAACCGCCAAGGTATTCGAATGGATTTCGAGGGGACGGGTTTCAACGCAAACGACCAGCTTAATATTGTGTCCGAGGTCACCATCGCAGGCGACATTCAAATAACGGGCGACGGCACGCCATTTGTCTTGATGCACGAATGCCAAACGACTGGGGGATATCCGCGTATTGGAACGATATTGCCAGCTGATCTTAGCAAGGTTTCGCAGGCACCCATTGGCAGTACGTTTCGGTTTGAACTTCTTTCGTTTGATGAGGGTGCGGCAGCCCAAGCACGGGCCAATGCCGCGCTGGAAAAATTGCAAAAGTCTGTGAAACCTTTGGTGCGTGATGTATCGAAGATTCAAAATTTGCTTAGCTACCAATTGATAAGCGGTGCAGTCTCGGCCAACCGCTCTTCGTTAGATGAAGGATAATACAGCATGACATACGTCGATCTGAACGCTGATATGGGCGAGAGTTTTGGCCCTTGGAAGATGGGCGATGATGCCGCTTTGCTAAAAATCGTATCCTCCGCCAATATCGCCTGCGGGGCGCATGCTGGCGACCCTGATGTGATGGCCGAAACGATGACGCTTGCACGTGACAACGGGGTCGGGATCGGAACGCATCCAGGTTTTGCTGATCTGCAGGGATTCGGGCGGCGGCGAATGCATATTCCAATCGGGTCTTTGCAAAATTCGATACGGGTCCAAGTCGGGGCATCCCTTGGAATGGCGCGGGCGTTGGGCGTGAAGGTTCGGCATCTGAAATTGCATGGTGCGATGTCGAACATGACCTGCGAAGACGAGGCAATGTCACGGGCGCTTTACGAGGCTGCGTTGTCGGTTGATCCCGATCTGATCATCATGGTCTTGGCCGCGACTGAGCAGGTGAAAGCGGTGCAATCCTTGGGCTGTAAATACGTCTGCGAAATATTTGCGGATCGTGCCTATAACGACGACGCAACTTTGGTTGATCGTAGCATGCCGGGGGCCGTGATCCATGACCCAGAAGTGGCAGGGAAGCGCATGGTTGATATGGTGCAAGCCCAAGCTATCATAACCGAAAGCGGTAAGCATATACCGACCCCGATCGATACTATCTGTCTGCATGGCGATGGGACGACGGCTGTTCAAATAGCAAATTCCGTACGCAAAACGCTTGAAGCTGCAGGTATTGAAGTTGGAACCTTTGCGGGACGCATTGGCTAAATTGGTTTTTTATCTCCGGTTTGCTCCGAAAATTTTATTCCGACTAATTTACTCAAGAACCTTGTGTTGCGCTGGAAATCGTTTAGTTGACTAAAAGAGTAAGTTAATCTTGGAGGGCAGCATGTCCATGAAAATCAAATTCCCAGTCATCGTCGCAACCCTCGTTGGGTCCAGTGTTTCCGCAACCTACGCTGAAGGTGAGTTGAATCTGTATTCCTCACGTCACTATGACACGGACGAACGATTGTATTCTGACTTTACCGAAGCCACAGGCATCACGATCAACCGTATCGAGGGCAAAGGCGATGAGCTAATTGCGCGCATGGCAGCCGAGGGTGCAAATTCACCGGCGGACGTTCTTTTGACGGTCGACACAACACGTCTAGAACGCGCCAAAAACGCGGGCGTTCTACAGTCCATCGAAAGCGCCACATTGGAAACGCGGGTTCCAAGCAAGCTGCAAGACTCCGACAATCAGTGGTTTGGCTTCTCCCAACGTGCACGTATTATTTTCTATGACAAAAACGATGTAGCAACCCCACCAATGTCCTATGTTGAACTGGCCGATCCACAGTACAAAGGAATGGTGTGCCACCGGTCTTCAGGCAACGTTTACTCACAAACTCTGTTGTCAGCCATCATCACAAATCACGGTGACGAAGCGGCAACAGCATGGGCCAAAGGCTTTGTTGATAACTTTGCACGTGACCCACAGGGTGGCGACACAGATCAACTTCGTGGCTTGGTGTCAGGCGAATGCGAAATTTCAATCTCCAATACGTATTACTTCGCCCGCGCCCTGCGCAAAGACGTAAAAGGTGTGACATCTGACATCGACATGATCGGCTGGGTTTTCCCATCCCAGGAAGCTGAGGGCGCACATATGAATTTGTCTGGCGGTGGCGTCGCGAAAAATGCACCTAACCGTGACAACGCGATCAAGTTCATGGAATACCTCGCGTCGGATCAAGCGCAGCAATACTTCTCTGCGGGCAATGACGAATACCCAGCAGTTGCTGGTGTTGGCCTTAGCCCATCTGTTGCAAAGCTTGGTATGTTCAAAGCTGACGATGTTGACCTAAGCGCCGTTGCGAAAAACGTGACCACCGCACAGAAAATTATCGATATGGTTGGGTGGAAGTAATCCTTCCGATAGGGCACGCAATATTCAAACAGGCGCACATCATTGTGCGTCTGTTCTTGTTTTATAGAATCGTATATCCCAGCGTTTAGATTTCTCAGCAGGTGCTGACGCCAATGAACGATATTGCCCAAGGACTGTTGGCCGCGTTACACTTGATCGTGACGTTTGACGCAGAGCTGTGGGAGATCAGCTTGCGCTCGCTTCAGGTCAGCCTGACCGCCTTAGTCATTGCCTCAGCAATAGCGATGCCTTTTGGCACCTTTCTGGCAGTGCAGCGGTTCAAATACCGCCGCCTTGTGATTTCAATTATCAACGCTTTGATGGGGTTGCCGCCGGTTGTTGTCGGGCTGATCGTTTACATCATGCTTTCGCGTTCTGGTCCGTTTGGGGTGTTCGGCTTGTTGTTCACACCGTGGGCTATGATCATCGCGCAGGTGGTGATTATTACACCGCTCATTGCGTCGATTTCACATCAGGCGATGCGAGAACTTTGGGCCGAATACCACGACCTCCTTATCTCGCTGAACACTAGCAAGTGGCAACGGATCAAAACGCTGATCTGGGATGGGCGACGGAACTTGCTAACAGCAGGTCTTGCCGGATTTGGGCGGGCCATTGGTGAAGTTGGAGCGATCATGATTGTGGGCGGAAATATTGATCATGCGACCCGTGTGTTGACCACGGCAATTGCGTTGGAAACAGGTAAGGGCGATTTTGCATTGGCGTTAGGCTTGGGCTTTGTATTGATCGGGCTGGCGTTGTTCGTAAATATCGCGATCCATTGGCTGTCGCGTACAGAACAGGAGGGGAGATGGTGAGCGAATTGTTCCCCCTGACCCTCGCAGGCCTGAGTGTCCGCAAGCGTGGAAAATCTGTTTTGGGACCGATTGATCTTATGATTGATCAAGGTGGCCCGACGATGGTGATTGGCCCCAACGGATCGGGTAAAACGACCCTGTTGCGGGTAATGCACGGGATCGAGCGGATCAGTGAAGGCACCGTGACCTGGGCGCAACCAGATCAAGCAAACCACGCGTATGTGTTCCAATCGCCAGTCGTTCTTCGCCGCTCAGTTGCTGAAAACCTCAGCTATCCTCTCGAATTGCTCAAGACACCAAAACCTAAGATAAAAACTGCCGTGGATCATTGGATTGAACGGACTGGCCTGACACGGGTGAAGGATCACCCTGCCACGCGACTGTCTGGCGGGGAGCGGCAGAAACTTGCTATTGCGCGGGCGTTAATACGGGATCCTGAAGTGTTGTTTCTGGACGAGCCATGTTCAAATCTTGACGGTCAATCTACCCGCGAAATCGAAGCGTTGTTACTTGAAGCTGCCGCTGCTGGGACTCGTATTATTATGGCGACCCACGACATGGGGCAAGCGCGGCGTTTGGCGTCCGAAGTGATTTTTGTGATGTCTGGCCGTATTGTTGAAAAGGGACCTGCGCACGACTTGTTTGACGCTCCAAAAACGGCAGAGCTTAAGGCGTTCTTGAAGGGAGATATCCTAATATGATCCGGTATTTTTTGTCTATTGTGGTTCTGGCTTGGGCACCGCTTGCTTATGCAGAAACGATGAAAATGGCAGTCACGACATCCTTCGAAAACTCGGGATTAGCGGATGTACTTTTACCGGAGATCAAAGCCGACCTAGGGATCGAAGTGCAGTTGTTGGTTGTCGGTACGGGGCAGGCGTTGCGGCTCGGTGAGGCTGGGGATGTTGATGCGATCCTAGTTCATTCACGAGACGCAGAAGAAGCATTCGTTTCGGGTGGGTTTGGCACGCACCGCCGTGAAATCATGTACAATGACTTTGTCTTGATAGGCCCTGAAAATGATGAAGCGGAGATTGCCAAAGTCACAAGTGCAAGCACTGCGGTCCAAAAAATTGCGCAGACCAAAGCGACGTTCGTAAGTCGTGGTGACAACAGTGGGACGCACAAGGCCGAACTGGATATTTGGCGCCGCGCTAAACTTGATCCAGAAAAGTTTGGTGCTTGGTATCGCGCTGTCGGGGCTGGTATGGGTGGCGCTTTGAACACGGCATCCGGCATGAGCGCTTACATTTTGTCAGATCGTGCAAGTTGGTTGAATTTCAAAAACAAGGCTAACTTGGTTTTGCTGTATTCTGGCGATCCGGCGTTGTTCAACCAGTATACATTTTTACCGGTTAACCCTGAAAAACATGCAATAATTAGGCACGATTTAGCAATGAAGGTTGAAGGCTGGCTGGTTAGCGAAAAGGCCGCAGACTTAATCAATGGATACACGATAGACGGCGAAACGCTGTTTGTATTCAACGCGCAAGATCAATAGGTGCGAAGGCGGTCGAAACCACCTCCGCAGTTTTGTTAAGCGGCTTGCGTGCTTGAAACACGCGGTACCAGTGCTTTGACTAGATCACGCATATCAAGTTCACCGATTGCTTCACCGTCGCTTACAACGCGGTAGTTCAAAGCGGTGTTGCCTTCTGACAAGGCGATCACAGACTCCAGATTGTCATCTGCATTCACGTCACCCGTGAACTTTTTGCTTTCCAATGGCTTCATAACCGAGCGGATGCGCAACACGCGGGCACGATTGATGTCGCTGACAAAATCTTCGATGTAAGGATCTGCCGGGTTCAACAAGATTTCTTGTGGTTCTCCTTGCTGAATGACAGCACCGTCTTTGAGGATCACAAGGTGATCCGCCAGTTTCAGAGCTTCGTCCAAGTCATGTGTAATGAAGATAACCGTCTTCTTCAGCTCTAGTTGAAGTTCAAGCAACAAGTCCTGCATGTCTGTCCGGATAAGTGGGTCGAGGGCCGAGAACGCCTCATCCATCAACATGATATCGGAGTTGGAGGTTAGCGCGCGGGCGATACCCACACGTTGCTGCATGCCGCCTGACAATTCATTGGGGTAGCGGTTTTCGTATCCCCCAAGTCCGACGCGGGCGAGCCATTTCATGGCTTCGGCCTCTTGTTCAGCTTTGTCTGCCCCTCGAACTTCAAGTGCAGTCGCGGCATTCTGTAAAACCGTGCGATGTGGCAACAATGCGAACTTCTGAAAAACCATAGACATTTTGGTGCGACGCAATTCGCGCAACTCGTCTTCGTCCACCTTCATGACGTCTTCGCCGTCGATCAATATTTCGCCCGCAGTGGGTTCGATCAAGCGGTTCAGGTGGCGGATCAACGTTGATTTTCCCGAGCCGGACAGCCCCATGACAACGCTGATTTCGCCAGCTTGCATATCGACGTTGATGTCCTGCAGGCCAAGCACATGTTTGTGTTTGGCCAACAGATCTTCTTTGCTCATGCCGTTCAAGACCTCTGGCAAAACTTCGGCAGGGTTCATGCCAAAGATTTTGTAGACGCCACGCAGGCTGACTTTAGGTGTTTTTGTCATCTGCTAATTCCTCAGTGGCCGGCTTGTTGTTGTTTGTCGACGCGTTGCAGCGCCGCTTTAGAGGTGCGGTCAAGGATGACTGCAAGCAGCACAATCCCGATACCGCCGACGATACCAACACCAAGTTCAAGCTGACGAATACCGATCAACACGTTGCGACCCAAACCAGGGGCAGAAACGAGGGAGGCGATAACAACCATTGCAAGGCTCATCATGATGGTTTGGTTGATACCAGCCATAATATTTGGCAACGCCAATGGCAGTTCAACACCCAACAGTTTTTGGCGTGCCGTCATGCCGAATGCATTTGCGGCCTCGATTACATCTTTATCGACAAGGCGAATGCCAAGGTCGGTCAGGCGGATCACAGGCACAACCGCGTATAGGATGATCGCGATGCCGTACAATTTGGATTCCGTCACCGAAAACAAGAAGATCAGGGGGATCAGATAAACAAAGGTGGGTAGGGTTTGGAGCAAGTCCAATATAGGCACCGTCGACCTTTGCAACCGATCAGATTTCGACATCGCGATACCGATGGGAACTCCGATGGCGACAGATATACTGGTACAGACAAAGATGATGGATAGCGTCTGCATCGCGACATCATAGTGGTCCACAAGACCCAGAGCGAAGAAGGAGAGCGCCACAAAGATGGTCACACCGATAGAACGGGACGCATAATAGGCGAGGGCAAGAAGCAATGGGATCAAGATCCACCACGGCGTCACCTCGAAGAACCACAGGGCACCATCAAGGAGCCATGATAAGGGTTGGGTGATAGGGTCAAGCACGGCCTTAAGGGCAGGCTTTGCGGCTAGAAAGCCAGTTTCGATTGCGGCGGTCACATCGCGGCTTTGGCCGACAGATGAACATGCAGCGTGAAGGTTATCTAGAGAAGGGAAGGGGAAGATTGGGCCACCTTCGCCGGCTGCGGTACCATTGGTTTTGGCAAGTAACTGCGCCATCGACATTGGCCCGTCACTTTTATCCTGATCGCACCACTCCCGAAGGCCTAGCGTGTTAAATAGTCCGTCGTAAAAAGCCATTGTTGTTCCCCATTCCCAATATGAAGCGACCCGCCGGGTGGGGCGGGTCGCGACTGTCGTAATTTTAGTTGATTAGTTCAACACTGCGGCAAGTTTGCCTTTGGCTTCGTCGTTCAACCAGTTTGCCCATACGTCTTTGTATGTGGTCAGGAAATATACAGCCGCTTCATCGTAAGACGCGTTGTTGTTGTCCTGCCAAGCCAACACTTCACCCATTTGGGCGTTGGTGAAGGTTACGTTTTTCAGCAGTTCTGCAACTTCTGGCTCACGCTCCATGAACGCCCCAGAAACAGCTGTTACAACTTTGGCTGTTGGGTAAGCAGATGCTTTTGGATCTGCGCATTCAACTTTACCGTTGCATGTGTGTGCTTCTTCGTCAAAAGCAGCAACTTCAACTTGAACCATTGGGTATTTGCCCAAGACGGACGTTGGTGCCCAGTAGTAGCCAAACCATGGCGCTTTGTCTGTGTAAGCAGACGCAATCGCTGTCGCCAGTGTTTCGCCGGAACCGTGCTGGAAACGCTCAAGACCAGAGGCCTCAACGTTCAGAGCCTTTAGGTTGTTGGCGTTGATGATGTCACATGCCCAACCAGTTGGGCAATCGTGGAATTTGCCACCAACGAGTTCTGGGTTAGCCATGATGCCTTCCAGAGTTTTCAGTTCTGGGTGTGCTTCAGCCAGATACTCAGGGATCCACCAGCCTTCTACGCCGCCATCGGAAAGAACATGCGTGAGTTCTACCAATTTGCCTTCAGCCAATAGGCCTTCGTATGCTGGTGTGGAGTTTGCCCAGACTTCAGTCAGAATGTCAGGCTCGCCTGTTTCTGCCAAAGATGTCAGTGCTGGAACAGTGGAGGACGGTACTTTTTGTACGTCACAACCGTAGCCTTGTTCCATCAAGAATGCTGCGACAGATGTCACAACAGCGGATGAGGCCCAGTCCATTTCAGTGATTGATACTTCACCGCAATCGGCCATGGCGGTCGTGCCGAACATGCCTGCAGATACAACGGCAACTGTGCCAAGTAGATTAATTTTCATAGTAGTCTCCCGTGGTTATTTTCAAAGGCACACCGTCGAGGGTGTGCTTGATAGGCCATAGCATAGTCAGGTTCTAACCATGGTTTATAGCACAAAATAAAATTTTTCTGCAGAGGCTGGACATATTGACGCATTGCATTGGTTAACTGTCGCTTACAGTGCCTCAAACCGGGTCCTTGCCGCTTTGGAAATGTCGCAAATGTCACGCATTGGTCTAAAAACGGCAGATTGATACAGGTACGAGGTCGGGTTTTTCACGATTGGGTGCAACCGCTGAGAGAATTCAGGCCAAACCTCGACGATTTTAGATTGGAAATGCAACGTCGGTATCACGTCGGTATCGCGTAGGTATTTGGTCGGTGGACCACACCGTACAAACGCAAACGGCCCGACAGGTCAAAGGAACAATCGGGCCGCTAAATCATGATCAAAAATGTGGCTTAGAGGCTCGCGTCAAGCGCTGCCAAAATCGCATCGCCCATCTGGGTTGTGGACACAGGCGTACCATCTTCAGGACCCATCAGATCGGCAGTGCGTACACCGTCGGCCAAAACTTTTTCAACAGCCGCTTCCAGACGTGTCGCTTCATCACCCTGATCAAAGGAATAGCGCAGCGCCATGGCAAAGCTGAGGGTGCAGGCGATCGGGTTTGCTTTGCCTTGACCTGTGATGTCTGGGGCGGAGCCGTGCACCGGTTCGTACATCGCTTTTGGACGACCGTTTTCACCGGGCGCGCCAAGGGAAGCAGATGGCAACATGCCAAGCGAGCCAGTCAACATTGCGGCGCAATCGGACAGGATGTCGCCGAACAGGTTGTCGGTCACAATGACGTCGAACTGCTTTGGCGCACGAACCAATTGCATCGCGCCATTGTCCGCGTACATGTGGGACAATTCGACATCTGGGTAATCTTCGTCGTGGACGCGCTGGACCACTTCGCGCCACAAGATGCCGCTTTCCATCACGTTGGCTTTTTCCATCGAGCAAACTTTGTTGCCACGACGGCGGGCCAATTCAAAAGCTGAACGGGCAACGCGGTCAATTTCGGATTCAGTATAGCGCTGCGTGTTAATGCCAACACGTTCGCCGTCAACTTCAAAGATACCGCGGGGTTCGCCGAAATAAACGCCAGAGGTCAGTTCGCGCACGATCATAATGTCGAGGCCCGCAACCAGTTCTTTCTTCAAGGATGAGAAATCGGCCAACGCATCGAAACATTGTGCAGGGCGTAGGTTTGAAAACAGGTCCATCTCTTTACGAAGGCGCAATAAGCCGCGCTCTGGTTTAACCGAAAAATCAAGATCGTCGTATTTCGGACCACCAACAGCACCTAAAAGAACGGCGTCTGCCGCTTGCGCTTTGGCCATCGTGTCGTCGTGCAACGGTGTGCCGTGCTTGTCATAAGCCGCGCCGCCAACGAGGTCTTCGCTTACGTCAAACTTGATATCACGCTTGTCGCCGTACCACGTAATGATGCGTTTGACTTGGTCCATGACCTCTGGGCCGATGCCGTCACCGGCAAGAATAAGAAGCGAAGGGTTTGACATGGGGCGTCTCCGGTTAAATTTAGTTTTTTGCGGGGTAGCCTTTGGAGGCGTCGGGGTCAAGTTTTGAGGGCTGTTGTATTGGTTGGCTGTTGGGTGAGGTGAGCCATAACAACACTGAAACCCAAGCTAAAAACCTGAAACGGTGAACTGAAAAATATATCCCGCCACTATCATTCCCAGCCGCATAGCTTAAGGGAGGTGATATCTTAAGGAGAATGAACAATGGATGCTTCACAAAACCTACCTGAATTGGTTGCAGCGGCACAGGTCACTGCAAAAGCATCGACAGATCGCATTGCAGAAATCCTGGATCATCTTGATGGGCGCAGTGGGTCCGAGGCCCAGATGGAAGACCTTCGCGCAGCAACTGTTGCGCTTGAGGCGGTAGCGGTCGACACGTACACTCTTTTTGAGGCGCGGATGCAGCACCATTTTAAGCGCGGCCCGTTTTCACGCAAATTGAAATCACTGTTGCTAGACAATGAGCAAACGGACCTGGCCGATAGGGTTCACCAACATTATCTTGCGATCAATGTGCTGAAGCACGGCATTGGTGCCAGTCATCGCGCGTTGCTTGCGACCCCAAACTGTCTTTTTGTTGTGAAGCAATCTGTGGAAGCGATCACAGATGAAACACGCCCCCCCGCAGGTTTGGTTGATGTCAGTGTGCCGGACTTTTTTGCTGGTCTGACGGCAACTGTTCTTGAGGCTTACGAATTTCTCGAAAACCGTTAAGTTTCTGGGAACGGTCTGTAGGCTTGGTCGGGGATGCACGGCAATTAGGCTGTGCCGTCATTTTCTAACGATATCGACCCAAACAAGGTGATGACGGCTGGCCGCCTTAGCTACTTCAGCAAGTGCGTCATCACTATTTGGCCAGATCACACCACTGTCGAGGATTGTCCATTCCATTGACGGCAGGACATAATCCACCCGCATGTTGCCAGGGAACGGGTCAGACCAATCTGCGGTGTCCATAGGATTGCTGGGGCCGTAGCCTTGTGGTTTTGCGTCCTGCACCCGTGGATCGTTAAGCAGGTTGATGATCGCCTCGCGCCGTCCATCCCCTGCATTGGCATCCAAATTAGCGTCGCCTGCGATAACGAAGGGCGTGTTGATCGGCACCCCCACCAAACCGTCAAGATATTGTTGCCACAGCCGCACCTCGTCGTGATTGCGTTTGCCGTTTCGGTCTTCGTCCCCATCGAACACAGGGGGTGTGGCGTGGAATGTCAGAAGGTGGAAAACCCCATCGGGTGTTTTGATCGGCACGATCCAATGGCCGGTGGTTGAAAGGCGTTGGATCGCTTGCGCCTCGGCGCTTGGGAAGGGTGCGCCGTTTAAGGTCGGCAATGATGGGTTGGGAACACCGGGCCACAATAGGCTCGACAGATTTTGCACCTTATCCGCCTTGATCGGAAACTTTGATAGGACTGCCATGCCGCCTTGGCCCGAGAACTTGCCATAACCTTGCGCGTCACGCGGCCCACCCAGCCGTCCATCGCCGTCCATGTCCAACCCCGTGAACATGCCAGTGTTTGGCAAAGCGGCAAAACTGTAGGGGTATCCGGCTTGATCTGCGAAAAGTGAAAGCGCTGCACCTGTCAGATCATAGTCGAAGTTTTGCAGCGCAATGACGTCGGAGGAAGCGTGTCCGATAATTTGAAGGACCGCATCAATTTGTGGGTCTTCACCGCGCGCGATATCGCGCAGCAAAATACCCGGCCCTTTGCGCGACAATTCTGTGTTGAATGTTGCGATCCGAAGTATCTCGGCATGTGATGCGGTTGTAGAAAACGCAATGCAAGCTGCAATTAAGCCAGCTGCATTCCACCGTCTTCTTCGGCGTTGGCATAGGTGCGTCTGCGCTTTTCCTCGATCATATCCGCGATCTTGCCCATCGCGATGCCGCGCATAATCATGCTGGCAGGAAGGAAGGCCCATGCGCTCATTGTCCAGATCAAGGTTTGTGGATTCTCTAATGTGATTGGTTCTATCAGGTCTGCCGCCATCTTGACCACCGCAGGGATGAAAAAGGGCAGTAGGAAGCCAAGCGCGATGTTGAACCGCGCATCACGGCGCAATCGGAGTAAAACATCGCCGCCCGCAGTTGGGTCAAACAATGGAAGGTTGATCCAGACGTTGAACGCCCCTTTGCGGGATGGCCAATTCAGGATGCGCACCAAGATCAGAAACGCAGTCATCGCAATCAAGGAGATCAGATAGCTAAGCCCAGCGGATATCCGAACTGCGCTGACAACATCGGCGTCAGCAGTGTCAGGCAACATCAGAACGACAAGGCGAACAGGCGAAAATGGGAAATCAATGGCGTTTCCGATGATCAGTCCAATGGAAGTCAGGGCGTTGGTGACCGCAGTAGGGTCAGTTTTGCCTTTGGTGATGAGGCTGAGCAAGAAAATCGATGCGAAAAGGGCGATAAAGCGCAGTCGATTGAAAGGGGCCGCATCCCGAAATTCAACAATACTAGGTGATTTCGCGTTATATTCGGCAAATGTCAGGAAGCCAGCAAGCATCGCCATCAATAAAACCACTTGCGAGCTGTCAGCTGCAATGTTGGGCAACAAAAGAGCGGGCGTTGCCAATAGCAATGCCACAAGTACTCCGCGCGCCGCAGCGCCTACAATTCGTTCAATCACTTTTCGATCCCTTCAAACTGGCCAGTCGCGATACATGCCGCGTACTTGTTCCAACTTGATCCTGCCAACGGGGGCAGCTTGCCTCATTCTTGCCCCATTTGTGCCTTGTTTCGATTGGCGTCTCAAGTCGTGCTTACATTATGGCAACGCTTTGGGCGGTTTGAAGGCAGGGGTGGTGCCTTCTTGCATCATTTCTAAGGCGCAATGATGGCAGGCTGGCACATGTTGTGGTAGCGGGTTGTTTGGCCACTATTCGGGCATTGATATTGTTAACATTTTGTAAATAGCCCGGTCGAGAAACCATTGCTGAGGTGGTGCGAGAAAGGGAGGAATCGCTGATCACGCAATACACGTTTGGCGAGAATCACAATGAGGGCCACAGTTTTTGTATAGGTTTTTCACCTATTTGGCCGTTTTTGAAAACCAGAATCCTTGCCCCCGTTTTTGACTAGCGCAATCAGCGACGACAGCAAAAGGGCTGCGCGTTGGCACAGCCCTTCTTTTTAATAACTATAATGAGGTGTCTTAGACCCAAGGGCGCTGTGTTTCAGCAGCTGCTTCGAAGGTGTCGATCGAAGTCACTTTTTCCATCGTCAGGCCGATGTCGTCCAAGCCTTGCATCAAGCAATGCTTTTTGAACGAGTCTACTTCAAAATTGAACACTTCACCGTCGGATGTTGTGACGGTCTGTGTTTCAAGATCGATGGTCATACGTGCGTTTGCGCCTTTTTCAGCGTCCTTCAACAGCACGTCGATCTGTTCCTGTGGCAATGCGATCGGCAGGATGCCGTTCTTAAAGCAGTTGCCATAGAAGATGTCGGCAAAGCTGGGGGCGATAACGCAGGTGATCCCAAAGTCTTTGATCGCCCATGGCGCGTGTTCGCGTGATGAACCGCAACCAAAGTTATCGCCAGCCACAATGATCTGTGCCTCGCGGTACGCGTCTTGGTTCAACACGAAACCTGGGATTTCCTTGCGATCATCATCATACCGCATTTCGTCAAACAGGTTCACGCCTAGGCCTGAACGTTTGATGGTTTTCAAGAATTGCTTTGGGATGATCATATCAGTGTCGATGTTGATCAAAGGCATTGGTGCTGCAATGCCAGTCAGTGTTCCGAACTTATCCATTTGGTCTGTCCTTATACTTGTTTGAAGGGACGCCCGCCAAAGTCGAAACCGACCTTGGTGGCGATGTTTGCTATAAAAGAGCCCACGTAGGGCGGTGTGCGCTTATGCAGTGCGCGCACACGAGAGGCATACATATGTACGCCCATTGTTTTGTCGGTCAGCCAACCTTCGACACCGCCATGCGGGTTGAAGTAGATGTCACCCATCGGCCAAGGCACTGGGTTCAGACGGTCAAAGGGCAGTGCATGTTCTACTTCGCCGGATTCTTTGAGCGCCCAAGTGATGGCATGCGGACCAAAGACATTTGGAACTTGTTTAGCTGATCCAAGTAACCGTTGTTCTGGCGGTAACAGGTTGACCTGATTGGCGTCGTGCTGGCTTAGCCACGGTGGCACAAAGGTTGGTTCGCTGAATACGTCGATCAACGCATTCAGTGCCTCAGAGTCCGCAGGTAAACGCATCACAGCGTTATTAACCGTCGTGTCGGTTTCAAACCCCACCAAATACCCATCGGTGGCCAAGAATGGCTTGAGACAGACAATATCGGTGTCCACCCACGTTAGATCAGTGTCGCGTACCATCCGTAGCCGAAACAGATCGGCAAAGACGGCAGGGGCAGCATGCTCTAGCAGGCTATCGTCATATTGAAACACATCGCGGGCAGGCCGCAGTGTGACACCGTCCAATTGAGGGTCCTCAAGCGGGTGGGTGTGGAACAATGTGACGGGATGACCCTGATGCGCGAAACTGGCCAAGCATAACTTTTCCAGATCACGAAGGGTGTCCCCAATCCAAAGGGAACCAACGGGGGTTTGAGCGGCAGTTGTCATGCGAAAACATCCCCTTGCAAGCAAAGGACAAACAAAGTGCGTCCGGCCCCAAAGGGCAGGGTCGCATTTCGCTTATTATGATCGCCAACAGCCAACATGATTTACCTAAGTAAGAACGGGAGAACCCGAACTTACATCATGTCCCGAACGTCAGTCAGCTTGCCCGTGATCGCAGCCGCAGCCGCCATACCCGGTGACATCAGGTGTGTGCGTCCGCCGCGACCCTGACGGCCTTCAAAGTTACGGTTTGATGTTGCCGCGCAACGTTCGCCCGGTGCCAATTGATCTGGGTTCATCGCCAGACACATGGAACAACCCGCAAGGCGCCATTCAAAGCCAGCCTCAAGGAAGATGTCTGCAAGACCTTCTTCTTCGGCTTGGGCACGGACAAGACCAGAACCTGGAACAACCATGGCACGTAGACCGTCTTTGATCTTTTTGCCTTTCAGGATTGCAGCAGCGGCACGTAGATCTTCGATACGACCGTTTGTGCAGGACCCGATAAAGACCGTGTCGATTTCAACGTCTGACAGTTTTTGACCAGCCGTCAGACCCATGTAGTCAAGCGCGCGCTGGGCAGCACCGACTTTACCGCCAGTGAAACTGTCGGCCGATGGAACCAATGCCGTGATTGGCAGAACGTCTTCTGGGGAAGTGCCCCAAGTGACGAGTGGTGCAATGTCTTCGGCTTTGATCGTAATGATCTCGTCCCATGCAGCGTCGTCATCTGAGAAGAGTGTTTTCCACCACGTCAAAGCGGCTTCCCACTGTGCGCCTTTTGGTGCGTGGGGGCGGCCCATGCAGTAGTCGTATGTTTTCTGATCTGGCGCGATCAGGCCAGCACGTGCGCCGCCCTCAATAGCCATGTTGCAGACGGTCATACGACCTTCCATGGACAGATCACGGATCGCTTCGCCGCAATACTCGATTACGAAACCCGTGCCACCAGCGGTGCCAGTTTTACCAATCACAGCCATGGTGATGTCTTTTGCCGTGACACCTGTAGCGAGCTTGCCAGTGATCTCGACCTTCATGTTTTTGGATTTCTTCTGGATCAGCGTCTGGGTGGCGAGAACGTGCTCAACCTCCGAAGTCCCGATGCCATGAGCCAAAGACCCAAATGCGCCGTGTGTTGCCGTGTGGCTGTCGCCGCACACAACGGTCATTCCTGGAAGCGTCCAACCCTGTTCTGGGCCAACGATGTGCACGATGCCCTGACGAACGTCAGACACTGGATAGTAGTGAATGCCGAATTCTTTGGCGTTCGTGTCCAGTGCATTCACCTGAATGCGGCTGTCTTCGGTCATGGTTGTCGCGTCGGCGCGGTCCAAAGTTGTTGGAACGTTGTGATCAGGCACGGCGATGGTTTTTTCAGGTGCGCGCACTTTGCGACCCGTCATGCGCAGACCTTCAAAGGCTTGCGGGCTGGTCACTTCGTGGACCAAGTGGCGGTCAATATACAGCAAGCAAGTGCCATCATCCGCCTCGTGTGCAACGTGAGCATCCCAGATTTTATCATAAAGCGTTTTGGGGGACATGTGGTCCTCTCCCTTCGGGTTTGGTTTGAAATTTTTAGGCGTATTGGTTCTAGGCGTATTGGGTGGGCGCGGGTTTATAGTCGTGCCAGCACGGTGTGGGTTGCCCCAAAAAAGCGTTCGCCCAAACGGGCGCGGTCGCAAATGTCAAAAAGCCCAATATTTAATAGCCATGTCATGGGGGTCAGATACAGCGCCAAACCGAGTCTCGCAAGGGGATGCGCTGATGCAGGGATATTGCGTGTTAGGCTATGCCTGTGCAACACATGGATATGGAAGATGAAACCCTCCCGCAAATGACATTTTATCAAGAGCTTGAGGGTCTGTTCACAGATGCCGTGCGCTTTGCCGAAAGCCTGATGATGCCCGGGTGGAAATTGTATCAGGTGTTGATCATCCTTGGACTAATCGCGGTGGCTTACGGCCTGCACCATTTGTCGGACCATTGGCTGCAAGCATGGGTGCGGTCCCGCGAAGGTTGGAAAACCTGGCAACTGCGCATGATTGTACCGATCCGACATCGACTTGGCCTGATCTGGTTTTCAGCCCTCGCGTGGTCCATTTGGGCCGTCATGCACAGCGTCACATGGCCCTCACGATCTTATCTGATTGGATTGGCCGCGACATTGGGGTTGGCGTGGCTGTTGATCGCCTTTGTATCGCGATTGGTGCGCAATCGACCGCTGCGCATTATCGTGCGGTGGGGGCTGTGGATCTTTGCGACCCTTTATTACCTGAACGTCCACAATGCAGTAGGCGCATTTTTGGACGATCTGGCGTTTGAATTTGGCGATTTCCGCGTCTCAGTGATGATGCTGATCTCTGCGATGGTCGTTATTGCGGTTCTGTTCACGATAGCGCGTTTGGTGTCGACCACGACGGCGACCACGATCCGGCGCAACGAAGACATTAGCCCCTCGATGAAAGTCTTGGCCGTAAAGGGTGTGCAAATCGTCCTTTATGGCATGGCCTTCTTTATGGGGGTTAAGGCCATTGGCATTGACCTAACGGGCCTTGCTGTATTGACGGGTGCCATTGGTGTTGGCCTTGGTTTTGGCCTGCAAAAGGTGATTTCGAACCTTGTGTCAGGTGTGATCATTCTGCTGGATAAGTCGATCAAACCGGGTGATGTGATTTCAGTTGGTGAGACGTTTGGTTGGATTCAAACACTGGGTGCGCGGTACGCATCCGTGGTGACGCGGGATGGCAAAGAATACCTGATCCCGAATGAGGACTTGATTACCAATCAAGTGGTGAACTGGTCCCACTCAAATGACTATGTTCGGTTGGACATATATTTTGGCGCGGCCTACGGCGACGACCCCCATAAGGTGCGGGAACTGGCGATTGAAGCGGCGACAACTGTGGAGCGTGTTCTGGATTATCCCAAAAGGCCCGTCTGCCATATCGTTGGGTTTGGGGACAGTTCTGTCGACTATATCCTTAGGTTTTGGATCAAAGACCCAACGGGTGGGTTAACCAACATCAGGGGCGGCGTTTATCTGGCATTGTGGGACGCGTTCAAAGCCAACGACATCTCGATTCCATTTCCGCAGCGCGAAGTTCGGGTGCACGCAGATGAGGCCGACTGAGGATTTGACGCAACGCTGCGCTGCGGCATGATTGCAGAATGCTTGAACTGTTATTGAATTGTCAGGTAAGGGTCGTTAAGTGACGATATCCCAGCACCGGGGATCAGATGGTGCGATTCTTAGGAGGACAATGTCCTGTCAATCCAAACAAACGTGGCCGGTGCTGCGCAAGATGGGGCAACGCTGATGTCGTCTGCTGTTTCTAAAGCTACAAGTGATAAACTTTTGGCCGCCGTTCTTTCATCGCTTGATGATGACAAAGCTGAAGACGTTGTGCAGATCGATCTGCGCGGCATGACGGCTATTGGCGACCACATGGTGGTTTGTTCAGGTCGTTCCTCGCGTCAGGTTTCTGCCATCTCTGAAAAGTTGGTTGAGCGTTTGAAGACCGAATTCGGGCATATGTCCCGTATTGAAGGTAAGAATACGGGCGACTGGGTTCTGGTTGATACGGGCGACATCATCGTTCATGTTTTCCGCCCTGAAGTACGTGAGTTTTATCAGTTGGAAAAAATGTGGATGCCGACCGCTTGCGACACAGACGAACCAACAGAACCAACCAACTGATCGCGCATTAAAAGTGCGCGTTCATATCTGCGCAGTGGGCCGGCTACGCGCTGGCCCTGAAGCAGACCTAATCACAGATTACATCACCCGATTTGACCGCACGGGGCGGGCCCTTGGCCTTGGCCCTGTTAAGGTCGTCGAGGTTGAGGATCGCAAGAACGCTGGTATGGGAGCCGAAGCCGACCTGCTGCGTCGTGCGCTTCCCAAAGGTGCTGTGATTTGCTGCCTTGATGAACGTGGCAAGGTCGAAACCTCGCCCGCGTTTGCCAAACGTATTGGCAATTGGCGTGATGCCGGGCGTGGTGATTTGGCGTTGGTCATTGGTGGTGCGGACGGAATTGATCCGTCACTGCGCGCTGATGCGGATCATCTGCTGTCATTTGGCGCGATGGTGTGGCCGCATATGATGGTGCGCGTGATGCTGAGTGAACAGTTGTATCGTGCAGCGTCTATATTGGCGGGTTCGCCTTATCATCGGGTTTAGGGGGCGCTGCCCCCATCGCTATCGCGATTCCCCCGGGATATTTTTGACCAAAAGAAGCTTTAGTTGAGGGTCACGATTGTTGTGCCTTCATTCCAACCGTGGGGAAGGTCGCGCGCTTGGATTTGCACTTGTTTGGTGCCCTTGGGGATTTTCACGCCTGAGAGTGAGCGGGTGAAAGGTTGTTCGTTCTCGTGCGGATGTCCAAGGACACGCATTCCCAGCTCGCTTCCATCCATGTCCAGCACCCGCCAGCCGTCGGCATAGTGATCCCAGCCAGTATCAGGGTGCAGGATCGACACATCAAAGCGCCATGCCCCGCCGAGTTCAATAGCAGTGACTTTGGTGATTTCGGGTGCTTGAGCTTGTGCTGAAGTTGCGAGGCACAAAGCGGCAGTGATTAGGATATGTTTCATATGAGCAGTTTAGTCGAATACTTAGCGAACTAAAATCACGAGGTCGTGTCCATCAGGATTTTGCGCGAAGCAGATGCGAATTCACGACGATAAATTACCCCGAGGGTAAAAATCGCTGCTGCAATCAATGCTAAAGGTCCCGCGATCCAAGCACCCGCCGCCAGCGCAAAATAGATACTGCGCAGCCCGCGATTAAAACCACGTGCGGCTGTGATGCCGATTTCTGCGGCTTGTTTTGAACGGGGGATGCAGCGCGGGTCGGTAATGTCATTTGGTACGGCGGCAACAAGTACAGCTGTGTAGCCGAAAAGCCGATTGGACCAGACGAATTTTAGGAATGCATTGGTCAGGAACAAGGCGACCACGATAAGTTTGATTTCCCAAACAAAGGCAGGGTCAGAGCCAAGGATCAAATCATTGGCGATGCCGCTAAGCTTTTCACCGTTGCCGATCATCGCCAAGGTCCCGCCAATAGCGAGCATCGATGTCGAGGCGAAAAACGCCGTACCTTGTCTGAGACTGCTGATGATTTGTGCATCGAAGATGCGTGGATCACGTGTCACCATTTGCGTCATCCACTCGCGGCGATACTGCGCCATAAGATTCGAGACGGATGGCCTTTTTGGAGATGAATGGTCGATCATCCAGCCGATAAGAATCCATCCAAGGATCAACAAGGTTAAACCCGCCAAATCAAGTGGGCTAAAAAGGGCGATGCGGTCAGTCCATGTCATGGCTTTGCTCATACCTTGCACGATGAAAACTTGCCATACTGATAAATTGGTAATATTATATTACCAAACCATCTGATGCATAGGATTCGTTCATGGAAATGCCTGTCCCCTCCCAATCTGTACTTGCCCGTAAGTCGCGTGTGGTTGAACGTTTGCAAGGCGTGTTGCCGATGAGTGCTGTCATCCATGACGAAGTAGAAACCCGCGCCTATGAATGTGATGCCCTGACTGCATATAGATGCCCTCCAATGGCTGCGGTTCTGCCCACAACAACTGAAGAGGTTTCTGCGGTTTTGCGGATTTGCCACGAGGAAGGCGTCCCGGTCGTGCCGCGTGGATCGGGTACATCTTTGGCGGGTGGCGCATTGCCGACAGCCGATTGCGTGATCTTGGGCGTGGCCCGTATGAACGACGTGATCGAAACAAATTACCCTGATCGCTATATTCGCGTGCAGACGGGGCGCACCAATTTAAGCGTTACGGGCGCAGTTGAGGAAGATGGCTTCTTTTACGCCCCTGATCCCAGCAGCCAATTGGCCTGTGCTATCGCAGGTAACATCGCGATGAATTCTGGTGGTGCGCATTGTCTAAAGTATGGTGTGACCACCAACAACCTACTGGGCGTGAAGATGGTTTTGATGACTGGCGAAGTTGTCGAAATTGGCGGTGCACATTTGGATGCGGGCGGTTTGGATCTGCTTGGTCTGGTTTGTGGGTCTGAGGGCCAGTTGGGCGTCGTCACCGAGGCGACATTGCGCATCTTGCATAAACCCGAAGGCGCGCGCCCCGTTTTGATTGGCTTTGACGACAATGAAGTTGCAGGGGCCTGTGTTTCGGACATCATCAAGGCGGGCGTTTTGCCTGTAGCGATCGAATTTATGGACGCACTTTGTATCAAAACCACCGAAGAGTTTGCGCAAGCCGGGTATCCTGATTGTCAGGCACTGCTGATCGTCGAAGTCGAAGGGTCTGAGGCCGAGATTGATGACCAATTGGGTCGAATTAAGGAAATTGCCATGCGGCATGACCCTGTAGAATTCCGTGAAAGCAAGTCGGCTGAGGAAAGCGCTGCGATCTGGTTGGGCCGCAAAAGTGCCTTTGGTGCGATGGGTCAGATCAGCGATTACATGTGCTTGGACGGGACCATTCCAGTGTCCGAACTGCCGATGGTGCTACGCCGTATCGGCGAGTTGTCGGAACAATTCGGCTTACCTGTAGGTAATGTATTTCACGCGGGTGATGGCAACATGCACCCCCTGATCTTATTTGATGCAAACAAACCTGGTGATCTTGAACTGTGCGAAGAAATGGGTGCAGAAATCTTGAAGCTTTGCGTGGATGCGGGTGGCTGTCTGACAGGCGAACATGGTGTGGGGATCGAGAAGCGCGATCTGATGACATACCAGTATGATCCTGCCGATCTTGAGGCTCAATTGTTGGTCAAAGATGTGTTCGATCCAAACTGGTTGTTGAACGCCGCAAAGGTGTTTCCATTGGCTGTTTCGCAAAATCGTCGTGAAACACAGTTGGCTGCTGAATAGGGGCGTGGCCCCGAACGGCACCTTTCCCAGAATATTTTGGAATATAGTATGATGATGACACCGACGAACGAACAAGATCTGTCCGAATGTGTGGCGCAAGCAAAAGGGCCTTTGGCTATTCAAGGCGGTGGGACACGTGGTGTCGCTGTTGAAGGTGACGTCCTGAACACTACTGGAATCAGCGGTATCGACCTTTATGAACCCGGTGCATTGACCGTCGTTGTTAAGGCTGGGACAGCCGTGCAAGAGATTGAAACCGCGCTTTCTGCTGAACGCCAACGGTTGGCCTTTGAGCCGATGGATCATCGGGGATTGTTGGGCCTAACAGGCACGTCGACCATTGGTGGTGTTGTAGCGGCGAATATCAGTGGCCCCCGCCGTATTCAGGTTGGCGCAGCGCGTGATTTCACGATGGGTGTGCGGTTTATTGATGGGCAAGGGGCCATTGTGAAGAACGGTGGTCGCGTAATGAAGAATGTGACCGGTTACGATTTGGTCAAACTGATGTCAGGCAGCTGGGGCACCTTGGGTGTGCTAAGCGAAGTGTCGTTGAAGGTGCTGCCAATGCCAGAGGCTGAGGCCACACTGCAAATTCACGGCTTGAATATGACCGATGCTGTGGCTGCGATGGCCGCTGCATTGGGGTCACCAAATGACGTCAGTGGCGCTGCGCATTTGCCAGATGGGGATGGCGGCGTGACGATGATCCGCGTTGAAGGATTTGAGAAATCAGTGGCCTACCGTATCGCGCAATTGCGCGAGGCATTGGGCAAGTTTGGCAGTGAAATGTCGCAGGCCAAGGACTCGGCGGCTGATTGGGCCGCTGTGCGTGACGTGCAGAACTTTCACAACAAAGACGGCGATGTCTGGCGGATTTCGGTGAAGCCATCTGATGGCCCTGCCGTTGTTGCTGCCACTGATGCTTTGGAGGCCCAGTTTGATTGGGCTGGCGGTTTGGTTTGGCTGCGCACCCCTGCAGGGGTTGATGTGCGGACCAAGTTGGCTGGCATTGCAGGGCATGCGACTTTGGTGCGTGGCACTGGTACGCAACGGTTCCAACCTGAAACGAATGGGGTTGCGGCCTTAAGCGCCGGATTGCGCCAGCGGTTTGATCCAAAGGGTATTTTGAATGCAGGTCTGATGTCTGCATAGTGCCCATCTTCGCAATCATATTCGCTTTGGTTTTTGTCGTGGGCCCATTGACTTACGTTTTGCTACTGCGCCCACACCCCTCAAGAAAACAATTTGTGGGCCTTGGGTGCATCGTTGCTGGCACCACAGCGATGAGTTTCGTTCTGCGATATTTTTCAGATGACTGGGGCCAAGGTATATTAGTGACCTTTGCGGGGATCGCCCTTATCTGGGCCGCGTGGATCGCAATTCTTGTCTTTGTTGCCCAATCTTTTCGACAACAATATCCGCGCCCTGCGATCCGGCGTTGGACGACTGTAATTGGTGCGTTGGCAACAACGATACCTTGGTTCGGGCTGGCTTCAGCCCGGATGATGACTTTTTAAGGAACACCCGACATGCAAACAATGTTTTCACCAGAGCAGCTGAAAGATCCAGCGATTGAACGGTCAAACCAGATCCTACGCAATTGTGTGCATTGTGGGTTTTGTACGGCGACGTGTCCGACCTATCAGATTTTGGGCGATGAACTGGACAGCCCGCGTGGGCGCATTTATCTGATTAAGGACATGCTGGAAAATGATCGTGTGCCGGACGAAAAGACCGTCAAACACATCGATCGCTGCCTTAGCTGTTTGGCCTGTATGTCGACCTGCCCGTCAGGCGTTCACTACATGCACTTGGTTGACCATGCGCGTGATTATATTGAACAGAAGTACAAACGTCCTTTGACGGACCGTATGTTGCGCTGGGTTTTGGCCCGAATCCTACCCTATCCAATGCGGTTTCGTGTGGCGCTGTTAGGGGCCAAAATTGGCCGCCCCTTCGCAAGGTTTATGCCTGACGCCCGCCTGCGTGCGATGTTGGAAATGGCACCGAAGGTGATACCGCCGGTCAGCCGTAATGACGATCCTCAAACCTTTGCACCCGAAGTGCCGCGCAAAAAACGCGTGGCGTTGATGACAGGTTGTGCGCAAAAGGCGCTGAACACGGATATCAACGATGCTACCATTCGTCTTTTGACGCGGTTGGGTTGTGAAGTTGTCGTCGCAGAAGGCGCTGGATGTTGCGGTGCATTGACACATCACATGGGCAAGACGGCTGAAAGTCACAGCACGGCAGCTAAAAATATCCGTGCATGGGCGTCTGAAATGGACGGCGACGGGCTGGATGCGATTGTCATCAACACCTCGGGCTGTGGCACCACAGTGAAAGATTATGGGCATATGTTCCGCAATGATCCTTTGGCTGCTGATGCGGCGCGAATTGCGGACATTGCGAAAGATGTGAGCGAAGTTTTGATGGATTTGGATTTGCCCGTAGGTGCGGACCAAGACCTGACAATTGCCTATCACGCGGCATGTTCATTGCAGCATGGCCAGCAGATCAAAACCTTCCCTAAGGACTTGTTAAAAAAGGCCGGTTTCAAAGTTGTAGAACCCAAAGACTCGCATCTTTGTTGTGGATCGGCAGGGACTTACAATTTGATGCAGCCCGAGATTTCCCAGCAACTGCGGGACCGCAAAGTTAAAACGTTAGAGGCTAAGAACCCTGATATTATCGCGGCGGGCAATATCGGTTGTATGATGCAAATTGGGTCGGCCAGCGGGATACCGATCGTGCATACGGTTGAGCTGCTGGATTGGGCAACGGGTGGGCCACGCCCACCTGCGTTGGATCGTAGTGACTCTTCAGTTCCTCAGGTTCCAATTTTGCGCTAGATTTACACAACTTGCCCTAATTTGGCCTTATGTTGGGAATAGTTGGATCTTGTAGTAATTAGGGGTCTTTTTTAGTGCGCCGTTGGATGGCTCTTTCAGTTATGGCTTTGGTCGTGACCTCTGCTGCGTTTGCGCAGGATGCACGGTTGAAGCGATTGGACACCGGCGATGACGGGCGCGCATGGCAAGCTGTCGGGCGTTTGGACATTGGTGGTTCGGGGTTTTGCACCGGTGCTTTGATTGCGCCGAATCTTGTTCTGACCGCAGCCCACTGTCTTTTTAACAAAGAAACCCGTGAAAAGATCGATCACACATCAATTGAGTTTTTAGCAGGATGGCGCAACGGGCGTGCATCTGCATATCGCAACGTGAGCCGCGCAATTGTGCATCCCGACTATTTGTTTGACGGCAGCGTTTCGTCCGAACGGGTCCGCAATGATCTTGCCTTGCTTGAGTTGGACCGCCCAATTCGCAACACAACAGTCACACCGTTTGGAACGGCAGCGCGTCCACGCAAAGGCGATCAGGTCGGAGTGGTGAGCTACGCCAAAAACCGTTCAGATGCACCATCCTTACAAGAGGTGTGTACTGTCATTGCGCGCCAAGAAGGGGTGTTGGTGACCACATGTTCCGTTGATTTTGGATCATCTGGTGCCCCGATTTTTACCTTTAAGGATGGCGAGCCGCATATCGTATCGGTGGTTTCCGCAAAGGCTGAAGTAGAAGGTGAAAAAGTTTCGCTTGGGACTGCCCTTGGTGCGCCCTTGGCGCGTTTGCGCGCTGAAATGGTTGCCGATAAAGGGTCAAACCGCATTCTGGTTGATGGGGTGCGTAACGACACCGGCGCTAAGTTTATCAAGCCATGAAACGCTGGGTCATCACATGCCTTTTGTGCCTGTGCGCAGGTTTTGCCCAAGCGCAAAGCACGTCGCTCAAACGCCTGGGAACCCAAAACGAGGCGCGGGGCTGGCAAGCTGTTGGACGGCTCGACATTGCCAACCGTGGTTTTTGTTCTGGAACGTTAATCGCCCCAGATTTGGTTTTGACAGCGGCACACTGCGTCTATGATAAATCGACCGGCGCCGCCTATTTACCCAAAGATTTCATTTTCAAAGCGGGTTTACGAGATGGAAAAGTCGCGGCAGAACGGAAAATCGTTGCTGTTGCAGCACACGAGGGTTACAAACCGACGGAACCGCTATCAGCAAAAAATGTCAGCCATGATGTCGCGCTTTTGCGGTTAAGTCGCCCCATACCGTTCTCCGAAATGGACCCGTTTGCGTTGCACACTGATGTGGTTAAGAACGGACCAGTGAGCGTGGTGTCCTATGGTCGGGGGCGTGCAGACGCGCAATCGCGCCAGCGCGAATGTCAGATGACAGATCGTCAAAATGACGTGTTGGTTTTTGACTGTGAAGTTACCTTTGGATCGTCGGGTGCACCCGTGTTTTCGCATCTGAACGGCCGCGGCCGCGTGATTTCAGTCATCTCTGGGATGGCACAAATTCGCGGGAAAAAGGTCGCGTTGGGCATGTATCTACCGCCATTGATTGCACAGCTTAAAGCCAAATTACGTTCGACAGCGTTCACGTCTTCGATTGCGCCCGCGCCAAAGGTACGGCGATTGGGTGTTGGCGCACCGCGCAGCAATACCGGTGCGAAATTCATTAAACTTGGTGGGTCTTGAACCCCGAAAAATCCTCCCCACATTGATATTATCGAAACGCCTAATATTGGGTTCCGATACATAATCTGGGTCCGTCCGAAACAGGAGGGCCTGATCTGAAATCGCTCGTTTTTGAGGATATTATACCTATGCGTACTCTTGATTTTGCACCGCTTTACCGTGCCACTGTTGGCTTTGACCAAATCGCCGATCTAATGGATCGTGTGGCAACCAAAGACGGGTCTCAAAACACCTATCCCCCTTACAATATCGAAAAGACCGACGATGATGCCTACCGCATCTCTATCGCAGTCGCTGGGTTTTCAGATGCTGATCTGAACGTCGAAGTGCGGGAAAATGCATTGATCGTGTCGGCCAAGAAGGCCGAAGAAACGACCGACAAAAAGTTCCTTCATCGTGGCATTGCAACACGTGCTTTTGAACGCCGGTTTCATCTGGCAGACCACGTTCGTGTGACCGGCGCCAATCATGCTGACGGTATGTTGCACATCAATCTGGCGCGGGAAGTTCCCGAAGCCCTCAAGCCACGGCGTATCCTGATTGCTGGGCAGCAGGCGATTGAAACTGATGTTGTTGACGCCAAAACTGTCAACTAAAAATATTGGAAGGTTCGGCGGAAACGCCGGACCTTCTTTGTTCGACATACTTTAATAACAGTCCGAAACCTAAGGTTTGGTGCGCGCGAATAAAAGTGGGACCAAAGCTGACAATACTAAAAGTCGTGCAAGATGACAGGCTGCGACAAACCCTGAATTGATCCCTATCGCGACACTCATTGCGACCATCGTTTCCAATCCACCGGGCGCAAAGGCGATAAGCAGTTCTTGCAATGGCAAACCCATCCAAACCGCCACGGCAATTGCAAAAGCGAATGCAGTGCATGTCGTGATCGCTGTCGCCACGCCACCCGCAACCGCCGCATTGGCTAGATCAGTTAAAGTGACGCCGCCGAACCGCGTTCCGATCAGGGTGCCCAATACCACAAATGCAGGCAAGGCCAGCCAGTTTGGCATGACGCCTTCGGTGATCCCACTTCCGTGCCCAATCATCGAAACCAGCATTGCGCCGATCAAAAGGGGTGCAGGTGTTTTTATGCGCTCCAACCCAAGACTAACGATGTAGGAAACTGCAGCGATAGCGATGATGATCCAAACAGCCATAGTTGTTCCCACACCAGCCAAAGAGGTCGGCGGGGAAATTCCCAAAGCAAAGGCAATCGCTGGTGTCAAAAGGGTCAGAGCAAGCAATCGGATTGACTGCACGATGGTAATCCTTGGCAGGTCCAAATCATATTGCGCACCCATACTGAGGACAAAACTTAGATGGCCGGGTGACGCTGCCAAAAGACCCGCGCGTCTATCAAACCCGAAGACCTTCACCAGCACATACCAACACATGGCCAGCCCGAAGATCGTGGAGAGCGCGACAGCAATAAACGCAAGCGGCAGACGCAACATCATCTGTGTGGTTTCGGCAGTCATGCCTGCGCCAATGCTTATGCCCAAAACTACAAAAGCGACGTTTCGCACCAATACGTTTAGGTTCAGATGCATCCCCCATAGCCCAGCAAGACTAACAGCGATGGCGGGGCCCGTAAGTTCGGGAATGGGAAGAGAGAGGGCCCTCGCGATGACAGCCCCCACCAGTCCAACGCCGAGCGTGCTAAGCGTTGGACTTAGATGTGATGTTAAACGCACCGACCAAATACCGATGCAATACCGACGTTATACCGACATGCAAACATACTTCATTTCCATGAATTCTTCGATCCCGTGATGGCTGCCTTCGCGGCCCAAACCAGACTGTTTAATGCCGCCAAATGGTGCCACTTCGGTCGAGATAATTCCGGTGTTCACACCCACGATCCCGTATTCCAATTCCTCGGCCACCTTGTAAACGCGGCTTAGGTCGCTGGCGTAAAAGTAGGCTGCCAGACCAAAGATGGTGTCGTTGGCTTGCGCGATGACATCGTCGACATCATCGAATTTGAACAGTGGGGCGAGGGGGCCAAATGTTTCCTCTTGGGCGACCTTCATGGTTTTAGTAACGCCTGTCACGATCGTTGGTTGGAAAAAGCTACCACCCAATTCGTGCGCGGCACCGCCGGTCAGAACGGAACCACCATTGGCAAGGATATCGTCCAAGTGGTTCTGAACTTTTACAATAGCATTGTCGCTGATCAATGGGCCTGTTGTGATGCCATCGCTGAAGCCATCACCGACCTGAAGGGCGTCCACAGCAACCTTAAGTTTTGCGGCGAAAACGTCATACACACCAGACTGAACATAGATGCGATTTGCACACACACAGGTCTGTCCTGCGTTGCGGAATTTACACATCATTGCGCCTTCAACAGCCGCGTCTAGGTCAGCGTCATCGAATACGATGAAGGGGGCGTTGCCACCCAGTTCCATTGAACATTTCATAACTTGATCAGCAGCTTGCGCCAAAAGGATGCGACCAACTGGTGTTGACCCAGTGAACGTCAATTTGCGCACAATCGGGTTCTCGCAGAACTCTTTACCTGTGCTAGATGCATCCGACGTTGTGACCACTTGGAACACCCCATCAGGGAAGCCAGCGCGCACGGCCAAGACCGCAATTGCCAGGGCGGACAGCGGCGTCAATTCTGCAGGACGTGCGATAAAGGCGCAGCCCGCAGCCAGTGCTGGTGCGGCCTTACGGGTGATCATAGCGTTCGGGAAATTCCACGGTGTAATGGACGCCGCAACACCAATGGGTTGCTTCATTACGGTGATGCGTTTGTCGCGTTGATGGCCCGGAATTGTCTCGCCGTAGATGCGTTTTGCTTCTTCGGCAAAGAACTCGATGAAGGACGCACCGTATGCGATTTCGCCTTTAGCTTCGGCCAAAGGTTTGCCCATCTCTGCCGTAAGGATGATCCCAAGGTCGTCTTGGTTCTCCATCATCAGATTAAACCATTTGCGCAAAACGGTGCTGCGTTCTTTGGCGGACCACTTGGCCCAGTCCTTCTGTGCGACTTCGGCTTTGGCAATCGCCTCGCCCACTTGACCGCGGCTAAGGTCTGCCACCTGCGCGACAACATCACCGCGCGCTGGATTGGTTACATCAAAGGTCCCTTTGTCCCCATTAATCCACGCACCACCTACATGGGCACGGGTCTCAAGTAGGGTCGGGTCTTTCAGCATTGATTTCAGGTTTGTTGTCGTTTCCAGCATTTGGCGTCCTCCAGCGATTGCGCATAAAGCCAAACCAACTAATGTGGCACTTGTCCAGTTTAATTGACGAGGGTGCGATGGCAGATTTGAATGATGATTATGCGAATGCTGCCTACATTGAAGGGGCGGAAGGCTATCCACCACGTTGGGCCGCTGCCTCGGAAAATCTACGCAACGACCTAGACGATCGGGCCGAGTTGAACGTTTCCTATGGTCCATCCGTGCGTCAGGCTTTTGATTTTTTCCACCCGGAACAGGCAGCCAAGGGAACGTTGATCTTTGTACACGGTGGCTACTGGCGGATGTTTGATCGCTCCAGTTGGTCCTATCTTGCCAAAGGTGCGTTGGCACGGGGTTGGGCGGTTGCGATGCCCTCTTATGATCTGTGCCCACAGATACGCATTGCTGGCATTACCCAACAAATCGCGCAGGCGGTTCAAGACATTGCTGCCCGAACATCTGGGCCGATCAGTTTGGTGGGTCATTCTGCTGGTGGGCATTTGGTTGCGCGAATGCTGGCTCCGGGCATGTTGCCAACGGCCGTGGTTGATAGGTTGCACCACGTTATCCCCATCTCCCCCGTCAGTGATCTTGCGCCACTGTGCGAGACAGATATGAACGATGATTTCCAGATGGACACTGAAATGGCGCAGGTGGAAAGCCCGATGCTTCAACCTGCACCATCGACCAAGGTGACGGTGTGGGTTAGCGGCGATGAGCGCCCTGTCTTTCTAGATCAAGCCATGTTGCTAGCAGATGCGTGGCAATGCAATCATGTCGTGACCAAAGGCGAGCACCATTTCAACGTGATTGATGCACTTACAGATCCTGACAGCGAAATGCTGAATCGACTTATTGGAAATTAGCCTTCACCCTTTCCTTGGCTTCCTGATTTTGCAACACTTGGCGTGAAATCTGGGGTTGAGGTATGTTAATTAGAATAACATTGCCTATATATCCTTTAAGCATTTGAAAAACTGGAGAATTCGATGGCAAACTTTGACGCGCAAGTACGGGAATCCCAATCACAAGTGGCGGAGGCCCAGTCCAAGATTGCTGAACTTACCGGTCGGATCGAAACTGCGCGTGCCAAGTTGAAGGCGGGTGACGACGCGATGATCGACATCGAAAACGCCTCGCTCGAGGATGTTCACGCCCACACAGACGTGATGAACGCCAACATTGCTGAGCTGATTATGGGGTTGGATGATGTGACATCTGCCTTCTCAAAAGACTTTGACGAGATGCGAAACAAGACGGGATGGGAAAGCTTCGTTGGCATTTTCGCCGGTGCGAAATCGGACAGCATGCGGCAGGAACGTGTGCGATCAGCTTCGATTGATGACAAGCTACAGGATTTGATCTCCAAGTCCGATGTGATTGTTCAATTGCTCACGGGCCAGCTTGAGATGCTTGAGGATCAGAAGGTGAAGGTTGAAAGCAACCTGACCGAAACACTGGATGAACGCGAAGCCGTGGTGCAGGAATTGTCCGCATTGCAGCTTAATATTCAAGCGATGGATCCTAAGATTATCACCGTTGAGAATAAGATCGCGACTGAACAAGACGCTGCTGCACGTACGAAGCTAGAGACAGAACTTGCTGGCTTGAATTCCGAATATAACTCGATGGTGCAGACTGAACAGGTCAAGCTGGCGAATTCCCAAACACTGGAGCGTTACATCGAAAAAGGTAAGACTTGGGTGGATTCACTTCAGAACCAAGCGGCGACGCAAATGGTGCTGATCAACAAGCTGCAAACAGACACCAAGCAACGTGTGGTCCTGTATGACGCGCTGACCAAATCTCTGAAAACCGCGCAACAACAAGACGTCGCACACCGCATCAACGAGATCGGCGTGCAAACGGACCAAGAGGCGCAATCAGCAATGGCTGGCATCGGTGCCGCGACCAACCAACGCATGGCCGAAATGATGGAGAAGCACGAGGATCACATGGTCTTTGCCCGTGACGTTTTGGAGCAAAAGGCAAAGGCAGACGAACGCTTTGCCCGTCGTTTCCAGAAGATCATCGAGAAGCATGATAGCAATCAGTACGGCGGATGAGTTTTCGTAAACAGTTATTGCTTTCCTGGGGGATAGGCATCCCATTTTGCTTTCTTGCTATGGTTTTGTGGGTGATGTTCAATCCAAACAATGTGGGTGGCCACAATGTTGAGATCAACACAGTGCTTTTTGGCCTGGTCGAAATTTGTCTAGGGATAGGCGCGCCACTCATCATTTTTGGAGGAATTATGCGACCTCTTCACAGATGGTTTTGGATTGAGGGAAACCTTCGTGATGACCCTAAGGTTTTTAAAGTATATTTGGGTTATGGGCAGGCTATTTTTTGGCGCCTCTGGTTGCATGTTGACGCGCTTGGTAATGATTTGGATTTGGAAGAAAAGCAGTGACAGCAAAAACGGAAACCTCAGGCCTCACCGACCTCTTCGCTTCGCGCCGCTATTTCCGCAAGTTTCAAGGCATCATGGCCCACATGGTCCGCGTCGCGGGCGTGATGGAAGCCGAAGGGCAATTGAACCGTGAAGAGGTGAAAATCCTCACCAGCTACGCCGCCGCGCTAACCTTTACCTTCCGCGCCCTCAGCCACAAATATTTGCTGGTCGGGCGCGACACTGGCCGCTTCTTTGGCAGCTTGGAAATCGACACCCGCGAAAGCGGCTTCCCTGCGGTTGAAGAAATCATAACGATGGCCAACGACGCCCAACAAGCGGCGCGTCATCTGGACCAAATGCCGTCGGAGGAACAGTTGAAATCCGAAATGGTCGGCGTGATCTTGGGCGAACGCAAGGTGCCAACCAAACTGCAATTCGCGCTGTCACAGCGGCTGTATTACGAGGAACTTGCGAAAGGCGACCTATTCTGGGCCCGCAACGATCCCGAAATCACATGGCTTGGCAACGACGGTGATCGCCGCAAATTCCTGATGCACTGGGCCGTCTATGACAGTCAGGTCAACCTGCCCGTGATCTACATGATGGAGCTGGAAGACAGCGGCAAGGTCGCCCTACCCAAAGACCAACGGCGCTGGCCCGAAGTTCAAACACATCTGATGGCACAAGCCTTGGGTGGGCTAAAACTGATGACCATCGCCAAAGGTTTTGACGAGGATTTCGACGATCTACACCCCAAACGTTTGCGCCGCTTTCACGTAGGCCCAATGTACTCGAATGCCTTCACCAAACAGGTAGGGCCATTGGGCGAAGTGTTGTCGCAAGCGCGCGCACCTGCGGGCCAAGATTGGGCACTGGTCTGGACCGAAGAAGAATTGCAAAGCGAACGTGTGATCGAGGAACGGGACGGTTGGTTCTCAACAGTAGAACGCGAAGTGTTCGCTCTCGACCCCTTCGCAGGACGCGGTGCCGAAACCGGTGCCACAAGCATGGAGCGCAGCATAATCCTGCCCCAACGGCCCTATCAGGTGCTCGAAGAATTGGATCCGCCCGGCTTTGCGTCAGTGCGAAAATTTGTGGTCAGTGCGCAGGGGCGTGTGCTGCGATACTAATTTTAGAACGATGAAGATTAAGGATGTGAAATGAGCCAAACGACAGATCAAATGGAATTGCGCGAAGGCGACATTACCAAACATTACGCAATGGCTTTGGCCATGTTGCAAGGCTTTGATCACGCGCCGCGTATTGGCAAGGCGGCTGTGGAAGAGGCGGTTGAAAAATCAGCGGGCCTTGGCACCCGTCGCAGGTTCCGCACGACCACACCGGGGTTGGTGACGCGGCGTACCTCTGCCTCAGGGTCGGTTCAATTGATCGCGCGGATCGAGGGCGCGGATGATGACGACGCCCTGATCTCACCCGTTCAAGCAACCGTAATGAACGCGCTGCGCCGTGCAGTGTCCATCGCGCTGGCCGTGGCCGAAAATTACGCCGAGACGTCCGGCCTAGGTGATCTGAAACGCGCAAACTTGGAAAGTGCTTTAGCCGCAAATCGCAAGGCCGAGTTTTCAGAGTTATTAGCGGCCGAAGCCCTGATCACGCTTTACGTCTTTGGCAATGCGACCTCGTATTTACTGTCCCCACATGCTTCGGAAACGACCGTTGAATTGGGTGATGTTGAGGAAATTCTAACCGACAATGGACAGACCGCATTGCACGGTGCGCTGTGGGAACTTGACCAAGACATAGCCAAACACGCGCAAGATGATCCGCGCCTCATCGCAACGATCAGCGGTTTTGCCGAGGCGTTGATGGAGAAGGTCGCGTTGCGCGCACAGTCTGCCCCCCGACTGGAACCATTCACCAATGCCAAGTGGCGCATCGAGGCGGATGATTTCGCGGTTGCAGGGTTCTCTCCTGCGTCCAAAGCGAAATCCCAAACCCTCACCATGTCGTTCAAAAAACCCAACGAAGTTGTCGGCAACCACATCGCGAAATATCAGGCGATGAAGCTGTCCAAAATGCTGATGGCCTATGACTTTGATCGCAAGCTGAACCCGTTTGCCGAACTGGGTGGCTTTATCTTTACCTTCATGGGCGACGGCAAACCGGGGACGGGCAAGACGACGCTGATCCAGATGATGGCGGGGATGGTGCATGAATATTGCGGGATCGCGGGCTATCCGTTCCGCTATCAAAACCTAAGCACCGACAACATCGACAGCTATCAGGGCAAGTCGGGGCAGAACGCCAAGGCGTTTATCAACAACATTCTTGACCCCTCCGTCATCGGGTTCGGCACCATTGATGACATCGATCAATTGGCAGGCAAACGGGGCGACAGACAATCCTCCGCAGGGCAGCTCGAAATCACCGCCGTGCTGATGGAAAGCTTTGCAGGGGCCAACACGGTCATACGCGGCAATTGCACGTTTGGCATGTTCTCGAACTACCCCGAAAACGTCGACGATGCGCTGCGCCAACGGGCGGGCGCGCGGTTCTTGGTCGACGGGCCACAGACGCGCGACGACTACATCGACATCCTGTACCTGCTGATGGGCAAGAACCACGACATACCGACTGGCGCGCACGAGGTGTTCTCGGCGCAAGAGATCAAGACGGCTGTGGCTGCGTCATTTGAAGGACATGCGCGGCCCCATGAAGAGGGGTTGATCGCGGTGTTCGATAAAGTGTCCGAACAGATCGGTGGCTTTGATACGATTGCGAAATTGGGCACCTATCTGAAAGGTATTCAGGAGGCGGATGATAGGTTCACGGGCCGCGCGATCAAGAACATTACGGATGCGGTCAAGGTGCGGGCGATGGATTTCGAACTGCCGGATGACTGGATGGAAGAACCTGACCTGTTCCTGTTCAAAGACTATGACACGAAGAAGGGGATGATTTCCGAGCTGCGCCAACCGATCACGGTGGACATGGTCGTGCAAGAGATCAACCGATACGCGGATTCCGAGTTCCGCTATGCAGACAAATCCGACGAGGTCGCGATTGATAATATGGTGCGCGACTTTGGTCGGAATGAAGAGGCAAAGAAGCGGTATTTGGGAGGTGAGGAGTGAGCGATAGAAAGACAAAAGTCTGGAGCAAACTGCCTTGGATTATAGGCGCGGTCTTAACATTAGTAGTTATTGGCATTGCCTTCGTCAGTGCGTTCCTTCCGGCTTGCTACGAAAACACAGCAGGTATTATTAACTGTCCACCCAAGTGGTTTTATTTAAAACAGTCGACGCCCAACGAATTGGGTGACACGCTCGCTGGTTTTGCTGGAGCATTAGCCTTCATTTGGATTGTTGTTACGGTGGCAATGCAGTCGATCGAACTCTCTGATCAGCGCTCTGTAATGGGAGAACAGAAAGACGAATTTGCAAATCAAAATGCCAATATGAAAGAACAGATTTACGACAACACTTTCTTTCAGATGCTTTCAACATTGGGTGATATAATTGAGGCAATTGATCTAAACAGCGAAAAATATGGACGAACATCTGGTCGTGATTGTTTTAAGATTTACTACGCTAGGCTGACTGCCCATTTGGAGGGGGCGTCCCCCGCTGATTTCGATATGGTAAACGAAGAGTTTTTTGTAAAATATGGGCACGAGTTTGGGCACTATTTCCGTTTTTTGTATAATTTTTTCCGCTTCATAGATCAAAGCGAATATACAAAAGAACATCATGTGAAGGTTCTGCGGGCGTTTCTTTCTGATTATGAGTTGCTTTTGATCTACTATAATTGCCTTACAACTACGGGTTCGAATTTTGAGAAGTACCTGACAAAGTACGCAGTTTTTGACAATTTGCCGGATCGCAAAATGATAGAAGCGGATCATCTTTCAAGATACCCACCTAAAGCGTTTGGGAGGAATAGAGGTTACGATAATTGGGTGGTAACCAGCCAGTGAAACGCCTCATCCAACGCGGCCTCATGTTCGGCAACCTCTTCCATGTCTCCTCGCCCGCCTTGGTCGAGCGGTACAACCGTGCGCTTAAACACCTCACAGGTATGACCACCAAACTCACGGATTTTCATATCGATATTTCTGGCTATGCGCCTGAGGTCGGGGATGAGTTGGGCAATGATCTGTACCTGAACCATGCGGGTGTGAACCGTCAGTTTATCCTGCTCAGCACCGATCAAAAGCGTGCGCCCTTATTGAATGCGAAATTCTCAACCTCCCGCACGATCTTGCGTAAGTTTATGGAAGACAACGAGGCGCAGTTGTTTGCCCTGACCGCCCGTGATGCCGTCGCGGGGGAGTTGGTGAATTCAGTTTATTTGGTCCAAACCCCGCAACGCCTGTTCGATATTCGGGCCATCACGGTTGAGGCGGACACGACCATGGGCACCGTCCAATCTGCGAACACGCTGGCCAAAAAGGTCGATACGTTTTTGCAGGACGAGGACGCGTGGTTTGACGATGTGTTGATTGCCGACATGATCACACTGGCGAATGAAACAGGTGACGTGCGGCGCAATCCGGTGCGCCTGAACACGCTGGAATTCAAGCAGGAAAACTTTTGGACCGCGCATTTCGGCGGGTTGTATCTGTTCCAGAACCTTGAACACCCCGCGATGATCGCGAGTGGCACCAAAGAGGGGCTTGATGACCTGCCGATCAAATACGTCTTTGATCTGAGCGAGCGGAACAGGATCGCCAAGTTCCTAGAATACAACGATCTGGTCGAACCCATTGTCAAAGCGCGCGGCGTCGATGCGACTGCGATCCTACGTCAAAAGATGGACTTTATCCTGATCGATATCATTGCGGATCAGGGCATTGATCTAAGCCAAACCAGCCGCCGCGATATGCGCCGTTTGGCCCGCGAAAACGCGCATCTTTTGCCAGAAGCATATACTGCGCTGGGCCAGTTGGTCACGTGGGCTGAACATGGGGGCAAATGGCCGTCGATCACATCGGATCACCCCGCGTATTTTTACACGTTGCGGGCGGCGGAACACGGCGACAGCGATCTGGTGAATATGCTGTTGGCCGAACTGTGCCCGTCCGATATCCGCCAGTTGTTCATCTGCCATAAGGAAGCGTTTTACGCCACCTACGCCACGTGGCCGGATGCAAAGAAAGACTATGTTGCGCGTTTTCTTGAACGCGAATACCAAGTGGACAAAGCAGGCGCACGCGCCGCATTGTTCGGTCACGAAGCCAGCATGGAAGATGATACCGGTCCAGTCCCGCAGGATTTGATCGCACGTGTCGGCCCATGGGGCGCAGTTAGGAGACGTTAGATGTTTGGACTGGTACGCCTATTTTTTATGGGCTTCATCGTTTTGACAGTCATTTATGTATGCCTGTCGTTCTATTCCCGTGCGCAGCGGCGCAGCAAGCTAGAGGCGCAGTGGAACCTTGAGGGGTTGGACGATCATAATACCCGTGGTGACCAAGACGACTATGTGCAAAAGGGGTTGGAAGAATACGATGACTCTGTGCGTCGCAAGCTTATTCTTGGGGTGTATATCGTTCCAATCACCCTTATGTGTGTCATCATATACCTGACTAATTTCGCCTGACCGGAGGGCCGTTTCGTGACCTATATCAAGTGGTTTTTCATCATCACCTTTTGGATTTTTATAGCTGCGTTCTTTCATTACACGCTGCCACAAAAAGACATCGTTCGTATTGTAAACACCTACGAAGAGCGCCAGGAACTGGGGGATTGGACCCGTGTTTTTTGGTCGCGACCCGATGAACAAAGTGACGGTCGCATCACCCGAGATGTGCAATTTATCCAAGCAGTACAGGCCAATGGGCGGCCAATGGTTTACCGAAACGAGGATACAGGATGGAGCTGGCCTCCTTATCTGAAATTTGACACGTCGAACCTGTATACTGAAGCGGCCGACAGTGTTTCAAACAAAAGCGCACCAGAGTGGTATTTGATGAAACACTATGGATGGCGCAATGAATTTTGGACAGTTTATCCAAACGCTATTTCGATAAAGCCTGTGGATGGACCAAATGCGTCTAAAGGTATTCCAATTATTAACATCCTGATTTTGTCGCTATTTGCTGCGATCACTTATTTTATCTGGGTGCGGTGGCGGCGTTTCCGCATGGCGCGCATCGATCCGACGCTTGAGGAAATCCAAGACAATTGGGAAGCGGCTGGAGATGCAGTTGAGGATGGGCGTGGGCGCATGAAGCGCTGGGTTGATTCGTGGCGATCAAAATAGGCGGCGATTAATCGTAGAACAGATAGTTAGCTTCTGCGATTTCCCGCCCTTTCTCCTGCGGAATTGTTAAGAATTTGGCCAATTCTTTTGCGTTGTCCTCAACGGATACACTTTCGCGTATTCTATTTAGGTGCTCAAACTCTGCGTCGCGCAAGGCGTCACTTTCAAAATTCATATCGTTGCGAATTGTTGGCAGCAAACGCTCCAGCGTTTCAGCAGAGGTTTGTTCGCCGGCCAGCCCAACCCGCATGGCGTGGCCGATCATATATTCTTCTGAGAAGTCGCATTGAATTTCTAACATCCGGGTAACCGAACGGTCACTTGCAAAGTCTTGCAACAGATCCAGGTTGCCCGGATCCATACAAACAATCAGGCGATCAGTCTCGTAATAATCAAACAACATGCGCATCAATGCACGTCTGTGTCGTGTACGTTTGCCCAGCGTTTTTTGAATACCGCCAAGATCGGGGAGCGGTGTGTTTTCTTCGTTGAACAAATATTCGATTGCAGGAATGTTTGTGACCTGACGCATCCGTTCCAATACGCGTTTCGCGACGTGCCACTTTTTGCAAATGACAATCAACAATTCGCGTTCGCGCCCAAGCGTACTTTCGGTTTCCCAGAATCGCGTTGAAAAACGGCGTCCGATTCGGCCACGGCCGGACAAGAATTTGAACAGACCAAGGCCCTCGTTAGAGATCTGAAACTGAACACCTTCGGCGGCGTAAAGTAGGCCTAGCCGCCGCTTTAGATCGCTGGCTTCGGGGCTGATTTTGCGGGCGAATAGGAAATCTTGGGACAATAGTAAATCATAATGATCGTCGTAAAAGGTAACGGGCAATCCGTAGTCCGAGAACAGCAAGAAAGTCAGCGTACGTGTGCGAATTTCGGCATCTGGCACAACATGACGGACAATGGTTTGGAAAAAAGTTTCGTCCGGAATCCATGTGGTGCTGAAAAACCGCATCACGTCTTTGCGTTTTTTCGTGAAATCAAGGACCCATTCAACAGTGCGTCGCCGTAAACACCACCATTGACTGCCAATCTGAACTTGGATGTCTTCGGGAACTGGACGTGTCAGGCCCAAGCGTTGTTGCGTATGGTAGCTGGCGTAAAAGCGTCGTTTTTGGGTGCGTTCGTTAAAGAAGTGGCGATAAATCAACCGCTCTTCTTTCATCCCTGTCTTGATCCAGTCGCTTTCAAAATAATCAAAGCTCTCGATAAAGTCAGCGTCATTCTCGTCTAGGAAATTATGAATGTACTCGGCGGATTTTACCGCCATGCAGTCACCTGACAACATGTAAAAATGGGTTGCTCGGGGAAAGGCACTTACCGCAGATTCGACTGCATAAAGTGTGGCTTGAACCAAAGACCATTCACCCCACCCACATTTTATACGCTTGTGTGCGTAAGTGACGTTGTCATTGTCAGCCAAAGCCGCTTTGATTTGGGCGAAAGACTTGGGATGGGCGCTGGCATCAAAGTGAATCGACATGTAGTCGCCGGTCGCAGTTAACCGCTGAGCCTGCTTGATAATAGCCTCAGGGTCTTTGTGACATAACAATATGTAGGCGATTTTTGCCATATAGGAAACGAACTGCCCCTTTGCGCATTATTGTTTACGTTGTTAAAGGTGATCAGCGATTGAATAAATAGCATTTATTTGCTTTTTTTGTACACGAATGAACTGTTGCCTATAAAACAGCACGTAACGAGCAAGGATGAGTAGTATGGGTTTCCCCGGAACATGGATGACTGAAAGTGAAAGTTTAGTATATCGGGTGGTTCCCAAGTGTGCTTGTTCGACCATCGGACAGATCATGTATTACTCAGATCAGGGTGAATTCTTCGACGGCGACATTCATGACGCAAAAGGCGGAATGCATAAATGGGCGCTCGAAGGCAGTCAGCCTGTGATAACCAAAAACGTGCAGGCCCACGAATCCTACTCATTCACGTGTGTTCGCAATCCATACACTCGTATTTTATCGTCTTTCTTTGACAAAATTTGCGGTATCCAACGCAACGGTAAGCGGTACCGCGGCAATCTTGTTCCACTGTTGATCCAAAAATATGGAATTGAAGTTGGGGGTGATGATGGAAAACAAGAATTTGACCAGATCAAATCCTTCCGCCGCTTCCTTTTGTTTGCGCGTGATACCATTCGCTTCCGACGCCCGATGGATCCCGATATCCATTGGTCGGCTATGTCTGGACACGTCAGTACCTTCATTGTGAATGGTGGCAATTATGACAAGATTATCTGGACCGAAAAGTTCAACGAGGGTATGGCTGACGTTCTTTCGTCAATCGAAACGCAACATGCTGTCGATTTAGAATCGATTCCTCGCTTCAATGAAAGCGAAGGGCATGGACCAAAGCGTGCGCATCCCGTTGAGGACTATTTTGACGATATGTCGATGCATTTGGTCTATGAAATCTTCAAGCGCGATTTTGAAGTGTTCAAATATGATTTCAAAGATCCATCTAACAAGATGCCCATCGGTGAGATTGACTTAGACGAAGTTCACAAAAAACTAGGTGACTAAAGAATGTGGCTGATTAGGCCATTTCGAAATTACCGATAACGCGCGATTACTTTCGCGATCCGCTGTGCTGCCGCAGCGCTGCCCTTTGGTGATGGATGGACCATATCAGAGGCATGAAAAGACCTGTCGCCACGTGCGACCAAATCAGCCAGCGATACAAACCAAAGTCCCTTGTCACGTTTTGCGAGTCTGGCGACCCGTGCTTCTAGTTCGTTGCCATCATCGCGGCATCCCTCAATCGGGGACCAAGCGCCCGGTGATCTAAGATATCCGACGTACACAACACGTGCATTTGTTGCGCGCAGCTTTGAGACCAATTTGGGGATTTCTCCACGTGTCCCATCCTGCGAAATAAGTTTGTCCATCTTGGCCCTGCATCTTCGACATCCGCAGCCCAACAAAAGATCGTTTCCGCCACCGTTTAGGACAATCCATTCCCAAGCACCTTTGCGGTATTGTTGGCCGATATTAAAGCCAAGGCTGCCAGAGATAGGCAGCCTGTAAATTATTCGGGCACCTGAAACAGACCTATTTCTAACGGGCTCTTTTAGTATTTTTGAAAGATATGCTGGAACAGACTGTTTTTGAGCAGAATTGGTCGCCAGAAAAGAATCGCCCATCACTAAGATCCGTGCGCCTTTTTCTGCCGCGGCTGAAGTGCCACAAACACTTAGGATCACCGCCAATGTTCTGAAAAAATGCATCATCTTAAAGATACCAATCGCCTAATATAAAAATAGCCTCATTAGGCCTTAGTCTGAAATCATGGACAAACTGTGACGACTTACGATGTCTTGCACCCATGCGCTGTAACCCCTACATCGAACTTGCATGACACAGAACAAGAAATCAGACCCAAATTATAAAGTGATCGCCGAAAATCGGCGGGCACGGTATGACTATGCCATTGAGGACGACATCGAATGTGGCGTCATCCTTGAGGGGTCCGAGGTCAAATCGATGCGAGTCGGCGGTACAAATATCGCTGAAAGTTACGCCGCTGTTGAAAATAGTGAACTGTGGTTGGTGAATTCATACATCGCCCCATACGATCGCGCCAAAACGTTTGGCCACGTTGTGCGCCGACGTCGTAAGTTGTTAGTGTCAAAAAAACAGATGGCAGACTTATGGAATGCGACGCAGCGCAAAGGTATGACGTTGGTACCGCTTGTGATGTACTTTAATCATAAAGGCTTTGCGAAAATTAAGCTGGGCATCGCTAAGGGCAAGCAAAACCATGACAAACGGGCCACCGAGGCCAAGCGTGATTGGTCCCGCCAAAAATCCCGTCTTATGAAAGACCATGGATAAAGTCATTTTATCACCCTTGCGTTGATACTCTGGTTAATTCCCCATGACATTTTTTTGATTAGACGCCAAAAATTCACCCGCATCTTATGGTCGGGGGGAAATAAGAGCGGTCTAAATAATACCCCCCAAAGAGGGACGGTTTATGGAACTTATTATTGGACTTTTGTCAGGCGTTGTTGGCGGTAATGCTGCCGGCAAAGCTATTGGCGGCTTGAACCAAGGCACGTTGATCAACTCGATTGCTGGTGTTGTTGGTGGTGGACTGGGTGGCACAATCCTGAGCGCACTTGGCGCGCCCGATTTGGCTGGCGCTGCTGGTGCAGCTGGCGGTCTCGATTTCGGTGCGATCATCGGCCAAGTGGTTGGCGGCGGCATTGGCGGCGGCGGCGTGCTTGCTGTTGTTGGCCTCGTTCGCAAGATGATGGCGAAATAGGTTACAGACATTAGTTTGTAACTTAAGGACAGGTTGGGCGTTGCCTCGTAGCCCAACCTCGACACACAGCCTTGCCACATTCTTTGCTTAGCGTTAATCAATGACGCATTCACGCAGGGAAGAGAAACTGATGGCTGATGATCCCAAAACACTTGTTTCCACAGACTGGCTTGCCAAGCACATAAAGGATCCCGATCTGCGGATTCTGGATGCTTCAATCTATTTACCCGGAGTTGATCGCAACGGACGGGCTGAATATGAGGAGGCCCATATCCCCGGTGCGCGTTTCTTTGACATTGATGAGATCAGCAATGGTCGTTCTGATTTGCCTCACATGGTCCCTCCGATTGAAAAATTCATGTCCCGCATGCGCGCGATGGGCGTGGGTGATGGTCATCAGGTTGTTGTCTATGATGGATCGGGGCTGTTTTCGGCTGCCCGTGTTTGGTGGCTGTTTCGCTTGATGGGTCAAAACAATGTCGCTGTGCTGGATGGTGGGTTTCCAAAATGGCAGGCTGAGGGGCGCGAGATCGAAGATATGGCACCCGTTGTTCGTGATCGTCACATGACAGTGCGATTCCAGAACCAAATGCTGCGCGACGTGACACAGGTTTCGTCAGCGTCTAAACTTGGTGGGTCTCAAATCGTTGATGCACGCGCCGCCGCCCGTTTCCGTGGCGAAGCGCCAGAGCCACGAGAGGGTTTGCGTTCTGGCCATATTCCAGGATCGCGCAACGTGCCGTTCACCGATCTGCTGAACGAAAACAATACAATGAAATCAACCGATCAGACCCGCGCTGTTTTTGAAACAGCCGGCGTCGATCTAAGTAAGTCAATTATCACCAGTTGTGGTTCGGGCGTAACAGCCGCCATTTTGGGATTGGCACTGACACGCATGGGCCATGATGATTGGTCCTTGTATGATGGATCTTGGGCCGAATGGGGAATGTTCCCCACTGTGCCCGTGGCAACCGGAGAAGCCTGATGTTTGAGACCCTACAGCCGCAACCAGCTGATACAATTCTAAAGCTTATGGCGCAGTACCGCGAAGACCCGCGTGACACCAAAATCGACCTTGGGGTTGGGGTCTATAAGGATGCAACAGGCCTCACGCCTGTGATGCGCGCTGTCAAAGCGGCAGAGCATACGTTGTGGGAGCAGCAAGACAGTAAGTCCTACGTTGGCCTTGCGGGCGACCCTGCATTTGGTGATGCGATGGTGAAGCTGGTTCTAGGGGACAGCGTTGCGCGTGAAAACGTTGCTGCTGCAGCCACACCGGGTGGCACCGGCGCGATCCGTCAAGCGTTTGAACTGATCCAAATGGCGCGGCCTGAAGCACGTGTGTTTGTATCGAACCCAACATGGCCGAACCACATCTCGATGTTGAAATACCTCGGAATGGAAATGGTGTCTTACAGCTATTTCGATGATGAAACCTGTGGCGTTGATTTTGATGGCATGATGGCCGATCTAAAGACGGTCAAAGCCGGCGATGTGGTCTTGCTGCACGGTTGCTGCCACAACCCAACAGGCGCAAACCTGAACCCAGCACAGTGGGATGAAGTGATTGCGCTTCTCAAATCCACCGGCGCGACACCAATGGTCGATATCGCCTACCAAGGCTTCGGCGAGGGGCTGGAACAAGACGCAATGGCGACCCGCAAAGTTGCCGCTGCATTGCCTGAAACGATCATCGCGACCAGCTGTTCAAAGAACTTTGGCATCTACCGCGAGCGCACAGGCATGTTGATGGTTGTGTCGCACGACACCTCCGCCAAAGGCTTGAACCAAGCGACGCTGGCCTACCTGAACCGCCAGAACTTTAGTTTCCCCCCTGATCACGGCGCACGCATTGTGACGATGATCCTGAACGACGACGCACTGCGCACCGATTGGATGGCCGAGGTGGAGGGCATTCGCACATCGCTACTGGACCTACGCGGTCAGTTGGCATCTGAATTGCAGCGTTTGTCTGGGTCAGATCGCTTCGGCTTCTTGGCTGAACACCGCGGCATGTTCTCGCGCCTTGGAGCGACGCCGGTGCAGGTCGAGAAACTGCGCGTTGATGCGGGCATCTATATGGTTGGGGACAGCCGTATGAACATCGCAGGACTAAACGCCAAGACGATCCCGATCTTGGCCAAAGCGATCATCGACGCGGGTATCTAAAACGTAGTACGGGGTTCACCCCGCTAACCTGAGTTTAAAGCAGCGCTGGATCATTCATTGGTCGGGCGCTGTTTTGTTTTGGATTTCCGGTTTAAGCCCATATTGCGTGCGATCCATCAAGGAAGATGATCAGCGTAACGCGGCCATCTTAGTAAAGCGTTTCTCTGTAACGCGCATGAATGAAAGCATCGTCAGTCGTGCCAATATCCGTTTCAGCGTGGTCTCTGAGCATTTCAAGCAATGTTGGCACTGGCCGATCTTGCGGCCATGTCTCTGGCTTCCAGAAACCGGCACGCATTGGGGCTTTGCCGCAATGGGTAAATATCTCGTCCACCGTGATGCGCAATACTGTTTTTGGGCTTCGCCCATTGACCTGAAACTGATCACAAAGACTTGGCTCATCACTGATTTCGGCAGTACCATTTACGCGTAATGTCTCGCTAACGGTAGGAACCATAAAGATAAGCGCGACTTTGGGGTGGGCCAGAATATTCAGTAGACCATCAATACGATTGTTGCCGGGACGATCTGGCAAAAGTAGTGTTTTCTCAGTTTCAACTTTGACAAATCCGGCAGGATCTCCTTTCGGAGATACATCGAGATTGGTCCCATCAGAGGTCGCAAGAACTAAGAAAGTCGAATGTGCAATGAAATCCCTACAGTGGCTATCAAAGCATGAAATCACCTTAGCCGCAGCAAGTGGTGAGACGTCGCCGTAAATTTCACGTAGTTTTTCAGGTGTCATTGACGCCGCTCCTTCTATTCAAGGATTAACAGAATCGCAAACGGTAGCAAAGTCCGCAAAGCGGAAGTCGGGATATTTGGCATTTAAGCTAGTCGCCTTCCCCTAAATGGTAGGTTCTAACCCAAATGTCCCTTATCATTCCCTTACCTCCGCACAAATATTAAGCAAAAATCCCAAATTAACCATTCTGCCGACCCTCCATCCTCGTTTTGTACAATTCGCCCTCTCATATGTACAAACCGTCAAAACCACCCTCAAATCGCCTCATACTCACCCGCCAGTTTTGTACAAATCACACCCCCAATTTGTACAAAGCCTACAAATCTTAATCTCAAAAACACCCACTCCGACCCCCCATTAACCCAGCGCACGACCCGTTAGACACGAAAAACCCGGACGCGTGATGCGCCCGGGTCTAGGTGTTTTACTCAAAATTCAGGGTTGGCGTTTTAGCCGTTTGAGAATTCTGGATAGGCTTCCATGCCCAGCTCGGATTTGTCCAAGCCCATGATCTCGGCCTCTTCTGATACACGAATACCCACTGTGGCTTTCAAGATGAACCAGACGATGCCAGCTGCGACAAAGGTGAACACACCGTAGACAACGATTGCTGTCAGCTGTGTCATCAGGCTTGTCTCAGGTGTGTAGAACACCACCGCGATTGTACCCCAGATACCTGCGAACAGGTGGACAGGGATCGCACCGACAACGTCATCGATTTTCAGCTTATCAAGCATTGGGACTGCCAGCACAACGATCACGCCACCAACAGCACCGATCCAGAGCGCGCCAAGCAATGTAGGCTCAAGTGGCGAAGCCGTGATGGACACGAGGCCAGCAAGCGCGCCGTTCAGAACCATCGTCAGGTCGGCCTTTTTGTACATGATCTGTGTCAGCATCAGCGCCGCGATGGCACCGGCTGCAGCAGCCATGTTTGTGTTGGCAAAGATACGGCCAATGTCAGTGATGTCGCCCACAGTGCCCGCAGCAAGCTGGGAACCACCGTTGAAGCCGAACCAACCCAGCCACAGGATGAACGTACCCAAAGTGGCAAGCGCAAGGTTGGAACCCGGCATGGGAATGGTTTTGCCGTCTTTGTATTTACCGATACGTGGCCCAAGGATCAGCGCACCAGCTAAAGCTGCCCAACCCCCTACGGAGTGCACAACAGTGGAACCCGCGAAGTCATAGAAACCCATTTCAGACAAGAAGCCGCCGCCCCACTGCCAAGAACCGGAAATTGGGTACAAAATACCTGTCAGGACCGCCACAAAGGCAAGAAAAGGCCACAGCTTGATACGTTCAGCCAAAGCACCCGAAACGATGGATGCGGTTGCCGCAACAAACATCAACTGAAAGAAGAAATCAGACGCGACGGACGCATAATCGAGAGAGGCGTCAGCAGCGGCCAGACCAACAGGCTCAAGCCACGTCGTGGTGCCAAAGATAGAGCCAAGGTAGCCGTTGAATTCGCCCGGGTACATTAGGTTGAAGCCAACCAGCCAGTACATAATGGATGCGATACCAAACAGCGCGATGTTCTTTGTCAGCTGCATCGCGACGTTTTTGCCCCGTACAAGGCCTGCTTCGAGCATGGCAAAACCAGCCGCCATAAAGAACACAAGAAAACCTGCCATCAAGAACAACAATGTTGTCATGATATAGGGGCCGATTTCGTCAAAGCTAGGTGCGGCGTCTTGCGCCAGCGCCAAGGTTGGAAGCGCTGTCAACGCGCCTGCAACCGAAAGTGTCTTAATAAATTTCATCTGTCTGTCTCTCCGTTTGTCGCGCTTACAGGGCGTCGTCATTTGTTTCACCGGTGCGCACGCGCACGGCTTGGTCAACGTCCAGAACAAAGACTTTGCCATCACCGATCTTGCCGGTTTGCGCTGTCTTGATAATGGTCGCTACGATCTGGTCGGCCATGTCGGTGCTCACCACGATCTCGAGTTTGATTTTTGGGACGAAGTTCACAGCATATTCGGCCCCCCGATAGATCTCAGTGTGGCCAGACTGTGATCCGAAGCCTTTGATTTCAGTTACCATCATGCCGCGCACGCCAGCTTCGGTCAGGGCTTCGCGCACCTCCTCCAGCTTGAATGGTTTAATCGTCGCAATGATTAGTTTCATCCGATGTCCCCTTGGTTTGGCAGGTTGATCCCGCGTTTTCCTGAACAGATGAAGCGTCAATTCGGGGAGAGTCGGGAACCGTTACTACCCAGAAAAGGAATCGAAATCGGACGTTGCGCACAATTTTTGCGCAAAATGCTGCAACTGCACAATAAATGTGCAGATTCTAATCTTTAGGTGCTGAAGGATGAGCCTGTTCTTTCACGCTGTCACCGCTATGATGGACAAAATAAACAAGGCCGGGCAGGGCTGTGATGAGTAACAATTCTAAAGGTCGGCGCCCCTTGGTCGCTGACAAACGCTATTCCAAGGTGGCAGCAAAGCCTGCGCCGCGTAAAAAGCCGGCCAAAAAACAACGTAAGCCACAGCGGCCTGCGCGTGGTGGGATTATTGGGTTTTTCCTAAATCTGATCCGATGGGGGGGGCGCCTGCTGTGGAACGTCATTTGGCGATCATCTGCAGTTGTGTTGTTGGTTCTAGTTCTGGCTGTCGGCTACGTTTTCACCACCTTGCCAAATTTAACCGAATTGTTAGATGGCCGCGCGCGTGGGTCCGTTACAATGCTGGACCGCGAAGGTGACGTGTTTGCATGGCGTGGTGACCAATTTGGTGGCGCTGTACGAGCTGATACTGTTTCACCCAATTTGAAGAACGCAGTTGTCGCCACGGAAGACAAGCGGTTCTACCGACACATTGGTCTGAGCCCACGTGGCATCGCAAGTGCTGTGCGAATTAACCTAAGCGAGGGCCGAGGGCCGCTACAAGGACACGGTGGTTCAACAATCACCCAGCAGGTTGCAAAGTTGCTTTGCCTTGGCAAAGAATACGAGCCGACGGACTGGAAAAACGAAGCTGAATATGTGCGGGATTGCCGCCGTGGATCCTTAAGTCGGAAGGCGCAGGAAGCCATATTTGCCCTGGCAATGGAGGCGAAATATTCTAAAGACGATATCCTTTCGATCTATTTGAATCGTGCCTATATGGGCGGGGGCGCGTATGGGGCCGAAGCGGCGTCACAACGTTACTTTGGCAAAAGTGCTGCGCAGGTAAGCATCTCTGAGGGTGCGATGTTGGCAGGTTTGTTGACGGCTCCGTCGTCGTTATCACCTACGCAAAATTTACAACGCTCCCAAAATCGCGCTGCTACGGTTGTGCGGTTAATGCGGGAACAAGGATATGTGACGTCCGAAGAAGAAGCCATCGCGCAGGCAAACCCAGCGGTTTTATCGAAGGCTGCAAAACAACAAGCCGGTGGGTATTTTGCGGATTGGGTTATGTCGTCTGGGCCAGAATTCTTTACGCGCAAAACAACTGAAGACGTAATCATCCGCACCACACTGGATCAACGTTTACAAATAGCAGCAGAAGAAGGCTTGCAATGGGTCTTTGATAACAAGGTTTCCGAGGGCTCAAAGGCGGAAGCTGCCATTGTCGTAATGAGTGCAGATGGCGCTGTACGGGCTATGGTTGGTGGCCGTGCAACCAAGGTAACGGGTGCCTTCAATCGCGCAACACAAGCTATGCGTCAAACAGGATCGGCATTTAAACCTTTCATCTACGCGACGGCTTTGGACCTTGGGTATTCGCCGCTCGATATAATCAATGACGAGCCTTATTGCTTGGATATTCCGGGATCTGGGGAATGGTGTCCTAAGAACTATACCAAACGTTTCTTAGGTCCTGTGACAATGACCAAGGCCCTCCAAGATTCATTGAACATCCCTGCAGTGAAAGTGTCTGAAAGTGTAGGCCGTGATTTGGTGCGACGTGTGGCGTCTGACTTTGGTATTCAAAGTGATTTGGCTGCTGGGCCTGCATTGGCTTTGGGTGCGTCTGAAAGCACATTGCTCGAAATGACGGGTGCTTATGCTGGCATTTTGAATGGTGGATCTTCAGTGACCCCATTTGGGCTGATCGAGCTTAGCCTGTTGGGCGACGACGAACCGTTGATGGGAACTGGTGGCGGCATTGAAGAACGCGTCATTCAGGAAAGCTCAGCGCGTCAACTGATATGGATGATGGAAAAAGTGGTAAGCCAAGGATCAGGTAGGCGTGCTCAGTTTGAGGGCCGCGAGATTGCTGGAAAAACCGGAACCACCCAAGGTGCAAAAGATGCATGGTTCATCGGTTTTACAGGCGACTATGTGGCGGGGGTTTGGATGGGTTACGATGATAATACCAAACTCAAAGGTGTTACTGGTGGAGGACTGCCAGCCGATATATGGCGTGAAACGATGCAGCGCGTCCACGCAAATGTGCCGGTGAAGCCGCTGCCGATGCAGGCACCTGAGCAGCTACAGCGGGTCAATACACAGGCCAAACCGACACCAACCACTAAGCGATCACAACGCAGCGTTATTGAAAACCTGCTGTTTGATCTTTTGGGTGGTGGTGGCAGTGGTAAGCCTAGCGAGATAAACTCGGATAATAGGTAAGGCGGACGAAATCCGCCTTACGTTTCTCAACCAGATTTCTTAAGATCTGCGATCATATTGTCGATGTTGCCGCCGTTACGGTCGAGCAATGAGCCAATCTCGGTGCGTTCTGTCAAAAGCAAGTTGATGCCTTCGATGAATAGGTTGAAGAACAAATCTTTGCCTGTCCGGTCAGAGACCTGAAATGTGATCTCAAACGGGGATTGGCCCTTAAGCTTCGCAAGCGCGGTGACCTCGTACCACGATTTAACCTTACGGACGCCTTTGACTTCGAGCTGACCACCGATAAACTCGCGGAACCGGCTGCCATAGCTTTGGGCAATGTAGGCTTGGAAAGCTTTTGAGAAAGCACGCTTTTGGCCAGATGTTGCGCGCCGTGCATCGACGCCTAATGCATAAGCCGAGATGTAGGATGTATCAGAATAACGTGCGAAAATACGTTCGAAGTCTTTGATCATGCTGCCTTCGGATTTACCGGACGCAATGACTTTGTTGATGTCAGCAACAAGCGTATCCACAAGCACTTTGGCGCGCGCTTCGGTTAAAGCGTGAGCTGCAGTCGTGATGAATGGAGCCAATGCAAAGCTGGAAAGAAAAGCGGTGAAAGAGCGGCGTTTCATCTTAAAATCCTTCAGTATCTAGTTCAAATGGATCGATTTCGGCACCTGGGTCTTCCTGACCCAGTTCGAAGCGGCGGTTTTGTAAATAGATTAGGCGCGCCTGAGCGTAGCTGTCAGCGCTTTCGTACAAGATCGAGTCGATTGTATCGCCAAAACGTCCACGGTCGGACAAACGTGAAGCCACGCTTGCTGCGGTGCCATAGTATTTATCGGGGCTGTCCACGGCGTAACTAAGCGGGTTAGTGAAAAGGTCAACGACTTTACCAGTGGTGTTTCGTACGGTTGAGGGACCAAGGCCCGGCAATTCGACATAGGGGCCTTCACCCACGCCCCACGTGTAAAGCGTTTCGCCGAAATCGGTATCATGCTCTGGCATCTGAAATTCTGCAGCGGCGTCAACAAAGCCACCAAACCCCAAAATCGTGTTGGTCAAGAAGCGTGTGGTCGAAAGACCAGCACCCTTTAGATCACCTTGTAGTAGTGAATTCACAATCACACTGGGTTGCCCAAGGTTTTCAGCAAAGTTTCCAATGCTATTTTCAATTTCGTCAGGCAGAAGCGTCGAATAGCCACGCGCAGCAGGGCGCACCAAAGCTTTGTCTAGGCCGCGGTTGAAAGCATGAATCTTTCGGTTTTGCTTTTCATACGGGTCAAAAACGCCCCCAGCTTCTGTCGAAGCAGTGGTGGATGCGCAGGCCGCAAGCAGAGGTATGCTGCAAATAGCGGTGACTTTGATTGCGAAGCGTTTGATCAACGAGATGGAAAACACCGAAAGAACTCCAGAAGAACAGTTTGAGGCCTAAGTAATACTTTAAAGTGTAATGCCCATAGATAAGCGATTGGAAATACGTTTATGTGACACATACGCGACACGATCTTTTATATCGTTTGTACCGTCTGATAACAGTACACACATCATGCAGGCGAAAAGGTGCCGATGAAAAATAGAATTACAGAGCTAGGTGGCGCCGAATTGCGGGCTGCAAGAGGCGAAAGTCGTGGTTTTTACTGGATCGTGGCCTTGTTCAGTTTGTTTGCCAATCTACTGATGCTGACGGGCCCGATGTACATGTTGCAGGTCTACGACCGTGTTCTTGGTAGTAAATCCCAAGAAACTTTGGTTGCATTGTCCCTGCTCGTGGTATTTTTGTATGGCATAATGGGAATTTTGGATTTTACGCGGGGCCGTATCATGGCGCGTGTTGGGGCAAGATTTCAAAGTGCGCTGGATCGCCGTGTTTTTGATGCAGTTATCCGAAAATCTGCTGTGGCTCCAGATTTAAAGACGCAATCGGGCCTGAATGATTTAGAAGCGATCCAACGGTTTATCACTTCGCCGGTTTTGTTGGCGTTCTTTGACTTGCCTTGGACTCCTATTTTTCTTGCGGGTATCTTTATTTTCCACCCTATGTTGGGCTGGATGGCAATTGGCGGCGCGGTGCTGCTCATTCTGATTACCTTGCTCAACCAATTTTTATCCCGACGCCCGCAACACGAGGCAGGAATAGCCGGCCAAGAGGCCAATATGCTGTCCAGTCAAGTTCGTGAAGAAGCGGAAATGGTTCAAGCGATGGGTATGCGTGATGCCGCATTCAGCCGATGGGAAAAAAGCCGGAATATCGCGCTGATAAGTCAAATCAAAGCTACAGATGTGGGCGGCGGATTTTCGTCACTGACCAAGACACTTCGACTGTTCTTACAGTCTGCAATGTTGGGCTTGGGGGCTTATCTGGTCTTGCAAAACGAAATGACACCAGGTGCGATGATTGCAGGGTCCATTCTGCTTGGCCGCGCGTTGGCACCGGTAGAGATGATGTTGAACCAATGGGCATTGGTTCAACGAGCGGGCAAAGGCTGGGAAAACCTGACAGAGCTATTGGGAACGGTTCCTTTAGAACAGCCACGGACCCCACTTCCACGACCACAAGCACGTCTAATCGCAAAGTCACTTACTGTTGTACCTCCTGGAGAAAAGGTGGCTGCGCTGCGTGGTTTGGCTTTTGAATTGCACCCTGGGCAAGCGCTTGGTGTTATTGGTGCATCAGGCGCTGGTAAGTCGACGCTTGCTCGTGCTGTCACAGGCGTATGGCGTCCGGCTGGTGGGTCGTTGCGACTGGATGCGGCAGCCTTAGAACATTACGACCCTGCGATCCTTGGCCAGCACATTGGCTATTTGCCGCAACGCATTCAATTGTTCGACGGAACAATCGCTGAAAATATTGCCCGTCTTGCAAACGCGCCCGACGCCGAGAAAGTTATTCAAGCGGCAAAATCTGCGGCAGCGCATGAAATGATATTGGAGTTGCCAAATGGCTACGACACGCGGGTAAGTGCAGTTCAAAACCGACTGTCGGGTGGCCAAATGCAACGTATCGGTTTGGCGCGCGCAATGTACGGTGATCCCGTAATCGTCGTCTTGGACGAGCCAAATTCGAACTTGGATAATATCGGTAGTGAAGCTTTGAATGTAGCGATTAGAGGCATTAAGGCCCGCAACGGTGCCGTTATGATTATGGCCCACAGACCCGCGGCCATTCAGGAATGCGACATGCTGATGGTCCTCGACAAAGGGGCAGTCACGGCATTTGGTCCACGTGATGAAGTGCTGCGTAATAGCGTCAAGAACCATGCGACAATCACCAATGCACCCAAAAATTCTGGAGGCGTAACATGATCGCTGCGAATGAAATTAAAACATGGTCGGCAAAAGTGCCGGTGTTCACAGGTCTATTCGCGCTGGTCGTGTTGTTCGGCGGGTTTGTCGTTTGGGGAACAGTGACTCAAATTGCGGGGGCAATTATTTCACCAGGTCGCATTGAAGTCGATCAAAACCGACAAATCGTCCAACATCAAACTGGCGGTACGGTTGCGAAAATTTATGTGGTGGAAGGTGATGTTGTAAATGCTGGGGATGTTTTGCTTCGACTGGACGGTCAGCAACTGCAAAGTCAGTTGGCCATTTCTGAAGGGCAATTGTTCGAATTGATGGCCCGGCGCGGTCGGTTGACGGCCGAACGTGACACTGCAACCTCTGTGACCTTTGACGAAGTGTTGCTGTCCGAGGGTGCCGCTAATCCTAACATTAACGAATTGATTGAAGGGCAGGCGAACCTGTTCTTTGCGCGTGGCGACTCTGTGGCCCGTGAAACAGAGCAATTGGGTAAGCGGAAATCGCAGATTGGTAATCAGATCGTTGGGATCGATGCGCAAGAGACTTCGCTCGCGACCCAATTAGAATTAATTCAGCAAGAGCTGGATGCGCAGGAAACGCTTTTAGAGCGAGGGTTGGCGCAAGCTGGCACAGTGCTGGCGCTGCAACGCCAAGCCGCAAGCCTATATGGTCAATTGGGTGAACTGGCTGCGAACAAGGCGCAGGCCGAAGGCCGCATAACCGAGATTGATCTAGAGGTGTTAAAGCTTGCCACTGATCGGCGCGAAGAGGCGATTACACAATTGCGCGACCTTCGATACCGAGAGCTTGAGTTGGTAGAGCAGCGCGGCGCACTTCAGCTTGAATTGGAACAGTTGAACATTCGCGCTCCTGTGTCGGGCATTGTCTATGGTATGCGAGTGCAGACCATACGTTCTGTAATTCGAGCCGCAGATCCGGTGTTGTATTTAATCCCCCAAGACCGGCCACTATTGATTGTGGCACGCATTGACCCGATCCATATCGATAAGATTGTTTTGAGCCAGCAAGTGAATTTACGGTTTTCGGCATTGGATCAACGAACCACTCCAGAATTGGTTGGGCAAGTTACACTAATCTCAGCCGATGCGTTCGAGGATGATGCGAATGGGATCACATATTACCGTGCAGAAATTGTATTGAATCCAGGCGAAGTATCCAAACTGAATGAAGGCGACACTTTGATTCCGGGGATGCCTGTCGAGGCGTTTATTAGGACCGCTGATCGCTCACCTCTCGCATACTTGATCAAACCTATGGCAGATTATTTCAATCGGGCGTTTAGAGAGTCGTAATCTCCCTTTTCGTTTGGGTGTGACACGCGTAGCCTTCTATTGAAATCTAACCGCTTACAAGGAATGCTGTAATGGGTATTGAAGATCGTCTTAAGTCTCTTGGGGTTACTTTGCCGGAGGCCAGCGCGCCTGCTGGCAACTACGTCCCATACGTGCAAGCTGGAGATATAGTCTATATCTCGGGCCAGATTTCAAATGGCCCTGATGGGCTGATCATTGGTAAACTTGGCGCCAACATGGATGTTGAAGCTGGGGCCGCCGCTGCTAAGACGTGCGCTTTGCATTTAATTGCACAGCTTAAAGCAGCGTGTGGCGGCGACCTAAACCGAGTAGTGCAGGTTGTAAAATTAGGCGGTTTTGTGAATTCTACTGATGATTTCACGGATCAGCCGAAGGTGATCAACGGCGCGTCCGATTTCATGGTAGAGGTGTTTGGTGATTTAGGTCGTCATGCACGGGCTGCGGTTTCTGCGGCCTCATTGCCATTAGGCGTTGCGGTTGAGATAGAAGGCACATTCCAAATCAAATGACGCCGCGCCTACATCCAGATTTTCTGACCAAACCATTGACACATCGTGGGCTACACGATGTGTCCGATAGGCGTCCGGAAAATAGCCGTGCGGCGATCCAAGCGGCAATTTCCCACGGCTATGGGATCGAGATTGATTTGCAACTCAGCGCAGATCAAAAGGCTATAGTTTTCCACGATTTCACTTTGGACCGACTGACAAGTGAGGTGGGACCGGTTCGGCAGCGCAGTGCGAAACAGCTTTCGGCTATTCCGTTGACTGGGGGTGCCGAGGGGATACCAGTTCTGGCCGACATTTTGGATTTGGTCGCAGGTCAAGTGCCGTTGCTGATCGAGTTCAAGGATCAAGACGGCGCTATGGGCAAAAATGTTGGGCCGCTTGAAAAGGCGGCAGCAAATGATTTGGCGACATATGCCGGACCCGTCGGTGTCATGTCGTTTAATCCAAACAGCGTTGCTTTGTTGGCGGAACTTTTACCTGAAGTGCCAAGAGGCATTGTGACCAGTGCGTATCATTTTGATAATTGGGCATTAAGCCACGCCATCTGTGACTATCTTCGTGATATCCCCGATTTTGATCGTGTTGGGGCAAGTTTCATTAGTCATGACGTGACTGATTTAGATCGCCCACGTGTGGCGTTTTTGAAAGAGATTGGAGCTGACGTCTTGTGTTGGACTGTGAAATCCGCAGAGCAGGAAATTGAGGCACGAAAGGTTGCGCAAAATATAACCTTTGAACAATATTTGGCTAAGTTTGACGCTTGAAAAGCTGAACACATGGTACACATAAAACCAATAAGCCGCTGCAAGGGAATACGATGAGCCGACATGAAGTGGAAATCAACGTTGTCCCTGAGATTGCTCAAATTGGGCAGGTCGATTGGGATGCTTGTGCATGTCCAGAAGTCGCTGATGGTGGCCGGCCAAACGATCCCTTTACGACCTATCGCTTTCTAAGCGCATTAGAGGACAGCGGGTCAGTTGGTCCGGGGACAGGGTGGCAGCCGCAATATTTGGCCGCAAAAATTCACGGCCGTGTGATTGCGGTGGCGCCGCTTTATGTGAAATCCCACTCGCAGGGCGAATATATCTTTGATCAAAACTGGGCTCATGCCTATGAGCAAGCGGGTGGACGATATTATCCAAAGCTCCAAATTGCAGTTCCGCATACTCCAGCCACAGGGCGTCGTTTCTTGGTGCATCCAGATTTTGCTGAGGCAGGGTTTTCAGCTTTGATCCAAGGCGCAATTCAATTGGCGTCTGAAAACAAGGTATCAAGCGTGCACGCCACGTTCTGTACAAAAGAAGAAGCAGTCTTGGGCGAAAAGCTGGGCCTGATGTCACGCGCCACTCAGCAGTTTCACTGGCTTAACAACGACTATGTTGATTTCGACGGCTTCTTAGGGGACTTAAGTTCTCGAAAACGTAAGAATATTCGTAAGGAACGCGCTCAGGCCCAAAGCTTTGGTGGTGATATCGTAACTTTGCGTGGCGATCAGATTGAGGCACAGCATTGGGATGCATTTTGGGAGTTTTACCAAGATACGGGTGCGCGAAAGTGGGGGACACCTTACCTGACACGTCAGTTTTTTAGGATCGCGCAAGAAACGCTGCGCGATGATATGGCACTGGTTTTGGCTCGTCGCGACGGCGAATGGATTGCGGGTGCCCTAAATTTCGTAGGTCGTGAAACGCTTTATGGTCGCTATTGGGGCTGCGTCGAACACCATGCCTGTCTGCATTTCGAACTTTGCTATTATCAAGCGATCGACATTGCGATCGGTGATGGACTGGCACGGGTTGAAGCTGGCGCGCAGGGACAACACAAGTTGGCCCGCGGTTATTTGCCTACCCAAACCCACAGTTTGCATTGGGTTGGCGATCCGAGGTTTGCAGATGCTATTGGTTCGTATTTGAAGGCGGAACGCGAAGCGGTTGAAGATGAGATCGAAGTTTTAACGGAATATGGTCCGTTCAGACGGACCCAAGTCGAGGAGCAAGAATAATGGAAAAGCTGAGCGAAGAAACCCGTGAGATGTTGTTGGAACCTTTGATTGCAAATGGATGGACCTTGCATGATGAAAGAGACGCATTGGTTAAGCGGTTCAAATTCAAAAATTTCATTGATGCGTTTGGCTGGATGACCAGTGTCGCAATGTGGGCCGAAAAATGGGATCATCACCCAGAGTGGGACAATGTGTATTCGACCGTAAATGTTGTTTTGATCACCCATGACGTGGACGGATTAAGTACTTTGGATCTTAAACTAGCCAGAAAGATGGATCGCTTGTTTTCCTAGGAATGAGGTAAATTCAATTGATAAAGGCCCCCAAACGGAGGCCTTTTGCGTCATTTGATTAGATGTGTTTTAGCAAGCTTACATTGAAGCAAGCAGACCCTCGCCGCCAGAAACGTCGCAGACGCCTGGGGATTCTTCTTCTTGCAATAGTGTCACAACGCCGTCTTCGACAACCATCGCATAACGTTTTGAACGCGCCATTAAGCCTGCTGGTGGCGCGCTAAATTCCATGCCGATACCCGTGGTAAATAGGCTTTCCGCGTCGCCAAGCATTGTGATGCCAGCCTCAGTCGCGCCAGTAACTTCGCCCCATGCTTTCATTACGAATGGATCGTTGACGGAAACGCAGATAATTTCGTCTACGCCTTTTGCATCGAACTGATCCTTGGTGCGGATAAAGCTTGGCACGTGGGCCGAATGACACGTCGGCGTGAATGCGCCCGGAACGGCGAAAATGACAATTTTACGTCCTTTGGTCTTTTCAGCCAAGCTGACGGGGGCTGGTCCATCAGCAGTCATTTCAACCAGAGTTGTGTCGGGAAGTGTATCACCTTGCTTAATCGCCATCAGTAGAACCTTTCTAGGGAATTGCGTCTGTCTTATTTGTGGATATAGGTTTTGGGACCTGAGTGACCAGAGAAATCGCTACGTGAGTGCCAAGGGAGTTTTTAAATGGGACATGTTATTGTTGTGGGAGCAGGGCAGGCGGGATCGTCCTGCGTTGCCAAATTACGCAACACTGGGTTCGACGGCCAGATCACGTTGATTGGCGAAGAACCTGTACCGCCTTATCAACGTCCCCCTTTATCCAAAGCGTATCTTTTGGGTGATATGGCGTTGGAACGCTTATTTTTGCGACCTGAATCCTTTTACGCTGAAAACGATATTCAACTTGAAATGGGCGTGCGTATCGATCACGTCAACCCAGTCGACCAGACGATTTCTATTGGCACCGATACACTGCACTACGATGATTTGGTCCTGACCACAGGCTCAACGCCAAATCGGTTGCCAGCCAGCGTGGGCGGTTCATTAGACGGCGTTTTTGTTGTGCGTGATTTGGCTGATGTCGATGCAATGGCGCCTCGGTTTGTTGAGGGTGCGAAGGTCTTAATCGTTGGCGGAGGGTATATCGGGCTAGAGGCGGCATCGGTCGCGGCAAAGCTTGGTCTGCAGGTTACGTTGGTAGAGATGGCGGATCGTATTTTACAACGGGTTGCTGCACCTGAAACTAGTAACTTCTTTCGTGAGCTTCACAGTAAGCACGGAGTCGATATTCGCGAAGGTGTTGGCCTTGATCGATTGCTAGGTACCGAAGCCGTTACTGGAGCACGGTTAGCGGATGGTAGTGAACTGGAAGTTGATTTTGTGATTGTTGGCGTCGGGATTGCTCCTGCGACTGGCCTTGCGACGACAGCTGGCTTGACTTTGAAAAACGGTATCAAGGTGGACGCACATGGCAGATCGTCCGATCCGCACATTTGGGCTGCAGGTGACTGTGCGTCGTTTCCATATCGTGACACAAGAATTCGGCTTGAAAGTGTTCCAAACGCGATTGATCAGGCGGAAATTGTTGCGCAGAATATCATGGGCGCAGCTAAGGATTATGTCGCAAAGCCGTGGTTTTGGTCTGATCAATACGACGTGAAACTACAAATCGCTGGCCTGAATACGGGCTATGATCGGGTAATCACCCGCCGCACAGGCGATGCAGTTTCATTTTGGTATTACGATGGCCCGACGTTACTGGCTGTGGACGCAGCAAACGATCCGCGTGGCTACATGGTCGGAAAGCGGTTGATCGAGGCAGGCAAGTCACCGGATCCTAAGGTGACTGCGAACCCAGAAACGGATATGAAGGCCTTGTTGAAAACGTGAGGATTATTTCAGGAAAATGGCGTGGAACGGCCCTTGCTGCTTTAGGGAAAGGGGACGCGGGTGCGCAGTTGCGCCCTACATCTGATCGGGTCCGCGAAAGCCTTTTTTCGATGTTGACCCATCATGGTGTTATTGAAGATGCGCTGGTGTTGGATTTGTTTGCGGGCACAGGTGCCTTGGCATTCGAGGCAGTGTCACGTGGCGCAGAACGTGCAGTTTTGGTTGAAAACGGTCGCATCGCGCAGAAATTGATTGCAGAAAATGTGGTTAAACTAAGGGCCAAAGAGCAGGTACGCGTTGTGCGGCATGATGCCACTAAATTGGCAGTTTGGACGGAAACGCCTTTTGATCTGGTATTTCTTGACCCACCATATGGGCGGGACATGGGTCAAAAAGCGTTAATTGCCGCGCAGGCAGGTGGATGGCTTGCAAAAGGCGCAATGATTGTTTGGGAAGAGGCTGCGCAAATGCAACCACCCGAAAGATTTGCCTTTGAGGATCATCGCAAGTACGGCGACACACACGTGACCTTGTTAGAGTTTACGGGCTGATTGTGCGTTCAAGGTCAGTAAGTTGGGTGGAATTTACCCGCAGCTGACAGAGTGAAGATCTCGAACCCGTCTTCGGTCACGCCGACGGAATGCTCAAATTGCGCTGAAAGTGATTTATCGCGTGTCACCGCTGTCCAGTCATCTGCCAGCGTTTTTGTTTCTGGCCGTCCAAGGTTCACCATCGGTTCGATCGTAAAGAACATACCGGGCTCTAAGATTGCGCCAGTACTGGGGCGACCATAGTGCAAAACATTTGGTGGGGCATGGAAAACACGACCCAAGCCGTGGCCGCAAAAATCACGAACGACTGACATGCGATGGCTTTCGACATAAGATTGGATAGCATGGCCGATATCGCCAAAAGTATTACCGGGCTTAACCGCCTCGATCCCGCGCATTAAAGAATCGTGTGTAACTTGGATTAAACGTTCCGTTTTGCGAGACAGTTTTCCGGCAACGTACATCCGCGATGTATCGCCAAACCAACCATCAACAATCACAGTGACGTCGATGTTCAGGATGTCGCCGTCCTTTAGTGTTTTGTCACCTGGAATACCGTGACACACCACGTGGTTGACGGAAATGCACGAGGCATGTTGATACCCTTTATACCCGATAGTCGCGGATTTCGCGCCTGCTGCGTCAACCATATCAGTGATGACTTTATCAATCGCGGCGGTGCTTTGGCCGGAGAACACGTGCTCAGGCATCGCATCAAGGATTTGGGAGGCCAAGGCCCCAGCGGCCATCATGCCAGCAGAATCAGAAGGATCATAGATTCGGATGCCGTCTTTGGTTTGTCGGCCGCGGTTAGTGCTGTTCAACGGGAACGCTCCATCATTTGGTGGCATCAGTTATCTTGTTATTTAGCCCGTGCAGGGCGCAGTGACCAGAGGGGCTATATACGGATTTTCATAGGCGCCCCGATTGTAACCTCGTCAGGTGAAATTTTTGCAGATAGGCAAAGTGTTTCAACACCTGCTTTGCGTGCAGCCAAATATGCGCTTTGATATGCCGGATCAATGTCACCCGCCAAAGTGAAACTTGTACAATCTGTCCGCTGCACCAAATACAGCATCACGGCCCGGTGCCCTTGCGCCACCATGTTTGAGAGTTCTTGCAGGTGTTTTGCCCCACGTTTGGTGACGCTATCAGGAAATTCAGCCTGCCCTTGGGTCCGGCTTAGGGTGACGGATTTCACCTCGACATAACAGTCTGGCAACCCGTTTTGGGACAAAAGGAAATCGATGCGGGAGTTCTCCCCATATTTCACTTCGGGCCGAACAGAATGATACGCGGCTAGCTCAGGAATTCCCCGTTGCTCAAGCGTTTCGCGCAAGGCGCGGTTTGGAACAGACGTATCGACGCCTGTGAAATGGCCATTCTCATGCTCAATCAATCGCCACCCGAATCTTAGCTTTTTCTTGGGGTCGTCATTGGGTTCTAACCAAATATTCATGCCTTCATCTGCTAATCCCATCATTGAACCGGGATTTGCACAATGCGCGGTCACTTCTCGCCCATCTTCCAGCAAACAATCCGCAAGGAACCGTTTGTAACGACGAATAAGGCGGGCGGGGACAAGATCAGTTTGAAAGCGCATGGCCTCAGCACTATACGTCATACAACGGACCCTCAAGGAGGCTGATATGCCCAACCCAACCGCTGCGATGCTGGTCATCGGTGATGAAATTCTGTCGGGCCGGACACGAGATGCAAATATGCATTATCTGTCAGGCCAACTTACAGAGGCAGGGATTGACCTGCGCGAGGTCCGCGTTGTGAGCGATGATCCCGACGCTATCGTAAGCGCGGTAAAGGCATTGTCGGCTGGTTTTGAAACCGTCTTTACGTCCGGTGGTATCGGCCCGACGCATGACGACATAACAGCCGATTGTATCGCTGCCGCCTTCAACGCCTCAATCGATGTACGCGATGATGCACGCGCATTGCTGCAGGCCCATTATGACCGCCAAGGGGTTGAGTTGAACGAGGCACGGTTGCGCATGGCGCGCATACCTGATGGTGCCGTATTGATTGACAATCCTGTGTCGATTGCGCCGGGTTTCACCCTTGGCAACGTCCATGTGATGGCAGGGGTTCCAGCGGTCTTTCAGGCGATGGTAGCAACCGTCTTGCCGACCCTTACGGGTGGTGCGCCGTTGATTAGCAAAACCTACCGAATTGAACGGGGCGAAGGTGATATTGCTGGACCGTTAGGTATTTTGGCTAAGGATTACCCGGATCTTAGCATTGGGAGTTATCCATATCAAAAGGACGGGAAGTACGGGGCAAATATAGTGATCCGTGGCACGGATGGTGACATGATCGATGCGGCACTTGCCGAACTGACCGCAGTTTTTCCTGAATGAATATAACCGCACAACAACTTTATGATGTCTGCGATGCTACGTGGCCGCCAGCTGAGATTCAGCAGTTGGGGCCTTGGACGTTAAGGGTCGGGAAAGGCGGCGGCAAACGGGTGTCGGCTGCAACCGCCAATTCGGCGGTGAAAGATGACGATATTGGACAAGCAGAGGCGGCAATGCAGGGCATGGGCCAAACTGCATTGTTTATGATCCGTGATGGCGATGACGCACTGGATAAGCTACTTGAGGATCGCGGGTATGCCATCGCCGATCCGGTGGTTATGTATTCGATCCCCGTCGGTGAATTGACGCAGATTGAAATTCCGCGTGTCACCACGTTCTGCATTTGGGAACCGCTGGCGATCATGTTAGAGATTTGGGCCAAAGGTGGGATTGGGCCGGCGCGGTTAGACGTTATGGCCCGTGCGACGCAGAAGATAGGAATTCTGTCACGTTGGAACGAGCAACCTGCAGGAACAGCATTCGCTGCTATTAGTGACGGTGTCTGCATGGTGCATGCAGTCGAGATCCTTGAACATCAGCGCCGACAAGGCGTAGGTGCTTGGATGATGCGGCAGGCAGGTTTTTGGGCGCAACAGCAAGGTGCTGACGAATTGGCTGTATTGTGCACAACAGAAAACGTTGGGGCGAATAGGCTGTATAAATCGCTCGGCTTCTCGGTGAAGGGCCACTACCATTACCGACAAATGCAAAAGGACATCGAATGACAAAGAAAAACCAGCCCAATGCCTTAGACCTTCCAACGGCTGATCCATTGCCGGAAGCAACGCAGAAGTATTTTGACATTTGCCAAGACAAATTGGGAATGATCCCGAACGTCCTGCAATCGTATGCTTTTGACGTCACCAAATTAAACGCATTCACAGCGATGTATAACGACGTGATGCTTGCTGACAGCGGGCTTTCCAAGTTGGAGCGCGAGATGATCGCTGTGGTCGTCAGCGCGATCAATAAGTGCTTCTATTGCCTGACCGCGCATGGTGCAGCGGTACGTCAATTATCAGGCGATCCTATGCTTGGTGAGATGTTAGTAATGAACTGGCGGGCTGCGGACTTGGATGCGCGCGCAACGGCCATGTTAGTGTTTGCCGAGAACTTGACCATCGCCAGTGCTAAAACGACTGAAGGTGACCGTCAGGCCTTGCGGGATGTGGGCTTTAGCGATGCCGACATATTCGATATCGCGTCAGTCACGGGGTTCTTTAACATGACCAATCGGGTGGCTAGTGGCATTGATATGCGTCCCAATGATGAATATCATAGCCAATACAGATGATCCGCTTTGCGTTCCCCTTGATAAGTGCACTTGTTTTGCTCGCGGGCTCCGCGTTTGCAGTCGAATTGAATCTTCCAGAAAATTCACGAAAAACGCTTCAACGCGACAATAAGTTAGACAGTTATTCAGCGCCCATTGGTCCGTTTCAAAATGGAACACTGCAAACTCAAACGATTGAGGGCAAGGTAAACAGGTCTGCATGGCGTGTCAGTTCATCAGGGGTGACGACACTTCAAATATTGGCACCGTTACGTGATCAGTTGTTGGCGAATGGATACACTAAGGTTCTGGATTGTGATCAAACCACTTGTGGTGGGTTCGATTTCCGTTTCGGAACCGAGGTGCTTCCCGCTCCGGAGATGTATGTAAATATCCGCGCCTATCGGTTTTTGACTGCCGTAAAGGGCGAAACAGCAGCACCGTCTGAAGTCGTTAGCCTTTTGGTTAGCACGTCTGGCGTTGCAGGTTACGTGCAGGTCATACAAGCTGGGCAGATTGACGGTCGTGTGGTCCAGGTTGAAACGCAAGCAGCAGTGCCCACGGCGCAACAGCCCGAAATTACAATCAAAACGTCATTGGATGAAAGGCTGCTTGGCACGGGATCTGTTGTCCTAAATGGACTGAATTTTGCAACGGGGACTTCGGATTTAGGCAAGGGGCCATTCCCAGTACTTAAGGAACTTGCTGCATTCTTTACGGCGCGCGATGACATTCAGTTGGTTTTGGTAGGGCATACTGACAGTGACGGCGCGTTGGATTTTAATATCGCGCTCTCAAAGCGACGTGCGGCATCGGTTCGCAAGCGGCTGCTTGGGACCTATGGTCTTGACGGTGATCGCATTGCCGCGGAAGGCAATGGGTACTTGGCTCCGATCAGATCAAATCTAGAAAGCGCTGGACGCACGGCCAACCGCCGTGTTGAAGCCGTTGTGTTGCCGCTTAAATAGCAATCACAAATCAAACCAAATTCTAGCTCCTTTAACGAAAAAGGCTCCGATGCAGATTGCACCGGAGCTTCAGTTGTTTTCCGAGGGGAGGTTGGAAAAAGTTACCAGTCCGCAGCGCCTTTGTCGGCAAAAGCATGGGCTAGAAAGTCGATGAACGCGCGTACCTTGGGCTGTGTAAAGCGGCCTGGTGGATAAACGGCGTAAATACCCTGCGTATCAACAGGAAGTTCAGGAATTGCATCCACGATCAACCCTTGGCGCATTGCATCAGCATAAAGAAAGCTGGGAAGGTACGCGATACCAAGACCGGAAATGGCGGCGTTTAGCAGGGATTGGCCATCGTTAACCGACAACCAGCCAGCGGTGCGCACTTGGCGTTTTTCACCGGATGGCGCTGTCAGTTTCCACATGTTGCCGCTGCTTTGGTTGGAGTAATGCAGCAGTTTATGGTCATTCAAGTCGTCGATCTTTTCTGGCCGACCGTATTTTTCGAAATACCCGGGCGAGGCGATCATACGCTGTGTTGTTTCTGTTAGCTTACGGGCACGAAGGCTGCTGTCTTCCAACTCGCCAATGCGCACAGCTATGTCGAACCCTTCGGAAATCAGTTCAACATACCGGTTGTTCAAAACCATGTTGACCGTGATGTCTGGGAAATCTTCAAGGAATTCAGACAAGGCGGGGGACAAGTGGTTCACCCCAAAATCAGTCGCAACCGAGATACGCAAAAGACCTGAGGGTGCAGATTGCATTGATGTAACCAATGCGTCAGCTTCGCCAGCATCATTCAAAACGCGACGGGCGCGGTCATAATAGGCCAAGCCAATTTCTGTTGGTGATACGCGACGTGTTGTACGGTTCAAAAGGCGCGCGCCTAGGCGTGCCTCAAGGCTTGATACGTGTTTCGAGACGGCGGACTTGGAAATGCCCATCTTTTTGGCCGCATCGGTGAAGCCACCCTGGTCGACGACCGTGGCGAATGCTTCCATTTCAGTAAGGCGGTCCATTGGCCGCTCCCTTCACAAATAGTGTTCAACTGCTCGTTTCTTGAACACATGTATCCCGTCCAATTTGGGCAAGAACGGGGCGCTGGTGGGATAATAAAGGGGTAATTGCAGGGATCGTTCATGACATGGAAACAGCTGAACAGTCTGTTTCCATGTTGTACTGCGGTATTACTGAAAGATATTTTTAGATATCAGAAACTGTTGTCGTCCATGTTTCAAAGGCTTTTGCCTCTGATTGGGTTGTTGGTACGGCATCGCCGCCAATCAACAAATAGGCCCTGCCATCAATATTCCAGCTAGCTGCGGCCATTCCAAAAAACTCCTCGGAATTGATTGGCGTACTTGCTTTTGTCTTAGCATTGATAATGCACAAAGCGACGGGTGTGCCATCTGATCGTACGAAAGCAAGCTGAACAAGGGTTTTACCTTTGAATCCTAAAACTTGTGCGCGCTTGAAGGTCAGGCCATCAATCTGTGGCAACTGTGTAAGGTCTGCACCAATCAATTCCGAGACTTGGACCAACTGTGCTTGCGCCTCTGTAGGATCGATTACGGCACCAGCTAGAGTATCGGCGGAATAAAGGGACTGATAACTTGCAACAACCGCCTTCCAACCGGGTTGTGTGGGTGCCGTTTTGCCAAGGCCAGAGAATACAGCCATGGCCAAACCCGCCGCGATGCCAGTGCCAAACACTCCAACCATTCCCCAAACACCGACGCCACGACGCGAGGGGCTTTGAACTTGAACAGGCAACGCGGGCATTGGGGGGGCTTGGGTTAACAGTGCGTCATAGGCCTGTGCGATCTGAGCGATCGGAATATCCAACCCTGCCAGTTGTTCGCCTAACGCTTTGTCGGTTTCCAACGCCACTTCAATCTTTGCGCACAGTTCCGCATCAGCCTCCCCATCGAGGAAGGCGGTTAGCTGTTCATCCGTGAACTGTGCCGTGTCTATCATTTTGCGGCTCCTTTGCCGACATTCATCCGTTGCGAAATTACGCGCCTTGCAGCGGCAAGACGGCTCATCACGGTGCCTATTGGAATATCCATCATATGCGCCGCTTCTTTATAGCTGTAGCCCTCGACATAAACCAAAAACACGGACTGTCTTTGAGCTTCTGGCAAGGTGTTCACTTTATTTAACACGTCACGGGCGAAAATATTCGTTTCTGAATCTGGTAAATTTGCTGGTAGGTCGATTTCTTCGACGGGGACCAGCCCACCACCCATGCGAACTTTGCGTGACCGCAGTTCGTTCAACCACACGCGCTGTGCCATCCGAAACATCCAGCGATCAAGGTGCGTGCCGGCTTCAAACTTCGCAGATTGTTCGATTGCGCGTAGGCAAGTTGTCTGCGCCAAATCATCTGCCCAATCCCGTTGACCAGTCAACGCCATGCAATAACGCCATAGCCGCGGGAAGACCGCATTCATGCCGGTTTGCACTTCAATTTCGCTCTGACTTGAGATGGTTCAGTTCCTGTCGCGGTATCAGCTGCAGGAGTATCTAATCATGGAAAGTCAGGAAATCAAAATGAATAGGATCGAAAATAGAATAGCTTGGCGAATATTAACTCCAATATTCGCCAAGCTTAGTTTTTACAAAGTAGCGGCCAAACGAGTACCTTGATCGATGGCACGTTTGGCGTCCAGTTCTGATGCGACATCCGCGCCGCCAATCACATGGCAAGCAATGCCTTTGGCCTCCAGCGCATCGGCCAAGCTGCGTTCGGGAACCTGTCCGGCACACATTACAATCGTATCAGCCTCGATCAATGTCGGGTTTTCCCGGGCTTCACCGAAAGAAACATGCAAACCTTTGGCGTCGATCCGTTCGTAGTTTACGCCGCCAACAAAATTCACGTCTTTCATTTTCAACGCAGCGCGGTGAATCCAGCCTGTGGTCTTGCCAAGGTTTTTACCGTGTTTCTGTGCCTTGCGCTGGATCAGTGTAATCTCACGCGCAGCGGGTTCGGGCTGTGGTCCCTCTGGGGCCAAGCCACCACGATGCACGGATGGATCTGCGACGCCCCATTCCCGCATCCACTCTGGCAGGTTCTCGGTCGGGCTTTCACCTTCATGGGCAAGGAATTCGGACACGTCAAAACCGATCCCGCCCGCTCCAATAACCGCGACGCGTTTGCCAACGGGTGCCTTGTGACGCAGCACATCAATGTAGCTTAAGACGTTGTCGCCGTCCTGACCTGGGATATCTGTGTCGCGGGGCAGGACGCCTGTGGCGACGATCACCTCGTCAAAACCAGTCAGGTCGTCAGCGCCGACGGTGCGGCCAAGTTCAGTCTTAATCCCCATTTCGGCGATCATAGTGCGGTACCAATCCACAAGCCCCCAGAACTCTTCTTTGCCGGGCACTTGTTTCGCCATGTTCAACTGGCCGCCGATTTCATCTGACTTGTCAAAGATTGTAACGGTATGACCACGTTCAACAGCTGCCATTGCCGTCGCTAGGCCTGCAGGCCCAGCCCCGACGACAGCAACACTCTTTTTGGTGGTGGCGGCAGGTAAGGTTAGCTCTGTCTCGTAACAGGCACGCGGGTTCACCAAACAGGATGAGATCTTGCCACCAAACGTATGATCTAAGCAGGCTTGGTTACAAGCGATACAAGGTGCGATCTGGTCTGCCTTGCCGTTCATGGCCTTTGACACGAAATGGGCATCGGCCAACATTGGACGGGCCATCGACACCATATCGGCGCAGCCGGTAGACAACACTTCTTCGCCAACTTCAGGCGTGTTGATGCGGTTGGATGTAATGACTGGGATATTCACCTGACCCATCAGCTTTTTGGTGACCCAAGAAAATGCAGCACGTGGAACCGAGGTAGCAATTGTTGGAATACGCGCCTCGTGCCAGCCAATGCCTGTGTTGATAATCGTTGCACCAGCTTTTTCGACTTCTTTGGCCAATTGCACGACTTCTTCAAAGCTTGACCCATTTGGGATCAAGTCGATCATTGATAGACGGTAGATGATGATGAAGTTCTCGCCGACGGCGGCGCGGGTGCGTTTGACGACTTCAATTGGCAGACGCATCCGGTTTTCGTATGAGCCACCCCATTTGTCGGTGCGTTTGTTGGTGTGGGTGACAAGGAACTGATTCAGGAAATATCCCTCTGACCCCATAATTTCTACGCCGTCGTAGCCAGCTTTTTGGGCGCGGGCGGCCGTTTCGACAATGTCGTTGATTTGCTTTTGGATACCATCTTCATCCAACTCTGTTGGTGGAAACGGTGAGATTGGAGATTTTAGGGGCGAGGGTGCCACACACATTGGGCCATACGCATATCGCCCCGCATGCAGAATTTGCATTGCGATTTTTCCGCCTGCGTCATGGATGCGCTTGGTGACGACAGAGTGGTTTTCCACGTCTTCATCGGTGGTCATCATGGCCGCACCGGGTAAAACAGAGCCCTCGAGGTTTGGACCAATACCGCCTGTGACCATCAAGCCAACTTCGCCGCGCGCACGCTCTGCATAAAACTCAGCCACGCGGTTCCAGTCTTTCGTTTCTTCAAGGCCTGTGTGCATGGACCCCATCAAAACGCGGTTCTTTAGTGTTGTGAACCCAAGGTCCAGTGGCGCAAGAAGGTGTGGATAATCAGACATAGCGATCCCCGTTTTATGTATCATTTGACTGTAGATCATCCAAAGCCGGTGTCCATGTCACGCACTACGCCGCGTCATCGGGTTTGTGATATTTGGCAAGGCGGGTTATGGCACTAAAAAAGGAAACATTGATGACCCCTGAAGAGATCGAAAAACTGCCCTATCGCCAGAATGTTGGCTTGATGGTGTTGAACGGGGACGGCGACGTGTTCGTGGGTCAGCGTAAAGATAATGCCATTGCCGCATGGCAAATGCCCCAAGGTGGGATCGACAAGGGCGAGGATGCGCAAACTGCAGCGCTGCGCGAGCTTGAGGAAGAGACGGGGATCACACCTGATTTGGTCGCCATAGTGGCCGTCAGTGCTGGATGGATACCTTATGATTTGCCGAAAGATCTGATTCAGAAATTGTGGAAGGGCAAGTATCGCGGCCAAGAGCAAAAGTGGTTCTTGATGCGCTTTCATGGAACCGACGATCAGGTGAACATCCAAACCGAACACCCCGAATTTTCGGAATGGCGCTGGCTGAAAACCGCCGAACTTGTAGATAACATTGTACCGTTCAAGCGGGATGTCTATGTCAAGGTGACCGAAGAATTCAAAGAGTATTTATAACATGCGCATTATTGTCCTAGCCGCCAGCCTGCTTATTCCAGCGCAAGCGTTCGCTTTGTCCTGCGTGCCGCCTTCTGTCGAACTTAGCTATGCCACGGCAACCAAATCAACAGAGACATATCTGTTGGGGACCGGCATCCTGACCTTTGATCAAAGCGCAGTGCCACGCTCTTCCGGTGGCGTCGAACGACCCGCGCAGATCACACGTATTCCGGCGTCTATATCCGGCAAGGCTTTCACCGGCGCAGGATTTGATCAGGAATTTGAGGCGAACTTTGTACTGGTCGTGCGTTGTGTGCAATCATGGTGCCCCGTGATCGCCAGCGATACAGAGCATTTGGTTTTTCTCAAGGAGACTGAAACCGGCTATATCCTACCCGTGGACCCGTGTGGTGGCGCAGCGTTCCCTGAACCAACTCCTGCGATGCTGGATCAAGTTTTGGCATGCTTCAATGATGGAAATTGCAGCGTAGACCCGAGTTAAGGGCTGATGAGTGGAATCTGAGGAGCGATGGTTTTGTCCCAGCCTGCTGTAAGTCTTGGATCGTCGGCAACTTCAATTTTGCGACCGATTGCCGTAAATCCACTGCGCGCATAGAAGTTGAGGGCCAGTGGGCTGTCGAGTGTGCAGGTATACAGATGGAACCGTTTTACAGGACGGTCCCAGACCGTATTGATCGCAAAATTCATCAGGTAGCGACCAGATCCCGTGCCGATCAGTTCTTTAGTTAAGCCAAAGAAGCCCAGTTCGCATTCGCCATTGGTGCGGAAGTCCAGCTCAAGTAGAGCTTCAGTTTTCCCGCCTTTTTCTAAGGTAAACAACTCAACGCCAGGATCTTGAATGATTGCGGACAAGTCTGCGTCGGTCATATTCAGTCGCGAAAACCACAGCCATGCTTCCCCAACACGACGGTAAATATCGCGGTATTTATCAGGCGTAACATTTTCCATCGGGCGTAACGTTACGCCTGTCGGGGTTGGCACAGGGCGGGTGTCCGCCCGTGTGTCCATTTCCAGATGGGTGATGACCATGGCCAACTTGCCCTTGGGGACATCGTGATACCCATCGCTTAACATCAATCAACCAAACCGGCTGCTTTGAACAAAGAAATCATGTCTTGTTCAGGGCGCGGGCCGATGTGGCCGATAACTTCTGCGGCACAGATGTTGCCCATGAGTCCACATGTTTCCAGATCGCGGTCTGTTGCCATGCCGTAGATAAAGCCAGCTGCGAATTGGTCACCCGCGCCAGTCGCATCAACTGGAACCACTTTTGTGACAGGCACGTCGACCCGTTCACCATCACGAATGATGGTCACACCGTCACCCGAACGTGTGCAGACAACCAGCGGACACATTGCAGCAGTTTTAGCGAGAGCCTCTTCCAGATCACCGGTTTCAAATAGCGATTTGACCTCGGCCTCATTCCCTATAACGAAATCCAATTCGTCGCCAATCATGCGCAAGAAATCTGCACGGTGGCGATTGACACAAAATGGATCAGAGATCGCGATGCCAGCCTTACCGCCCGCAGCGCGGGTTAGGCGTGAGGCTTGCAAGAATGCTTCTTTGCCAGCGTCTTTGTCGAACAGATAGCCTTCTAGAAACATGATCGCAGCATTGCTAGCGACTTCGTCAGGAACGTCATTTGGGCCAAGGTTGGTCGATATACCCAGATAGGTGTTCAACGAACGCTCGCCATCTGGTGTCACGAAAATCATGCAACGCGATGTTGGCAAATCTCCGTCTGTTGCGGGTGCATTCACAAAGTCAGTACCTTCGTCGATCATGGACTTAGCATAGAATTTTCCAAGCTCATCATTACGTACGCGACCGATAAATGCAGTCTTCAACCCAAGTGATCCAAGGCCTGCGATGGTGTTTGCAACTGAACCGCCAGCTGTTTGCAACCGCTCACCCATGGTCTGAAACAAGGCTTCGCTGCGATCT
>JBLHPE010000005.1:0-82232 GCA_047624005.1 Ascidiaceihabitans sp. | reverse complement strand
AGATTAAGTAATGCAGCCGTTTCCAGATTGGTGCTGTCAGGAACTTGAGCCAGAAATCATGGCTGGTCGTCGCCAGAACTCCCAAACAAAACAGGGCAAGGATGCCAAACAGCTCGAACGGAAATCCGGCAAGTTGGCGCAAACTGGTGTTGGCCATCAACAGGTTTTCAATCTTTGAAGATGTGGAAAACGAAAAATACCAATTCAGGATGTAACCCGCATGGGTCAGCGCAACAAAGGCAGTCATCACTCCAAAATGGCGACGGTTGTACAACAGCGGTAAAAACCGATCGTCCAACCGCGCAAGCGGGCCAATACATAAGATGACCGTCAGCATCATAAAGGCACAGGCCCCAAATGCGCGCGCGTTGTGAATTTGTGCGTTTATCGCGCGGTCATGATCAAGAACGCTGGGCGTCAGATATAAAAACAACACCAAAAAGAGGGTGATGCTGGCCAGCATGACCGCGTTATATTGCCATTTGATTTTGTTCCACTGAACAGGGAGATATTTAACACTCATGATCCATCTCCGACGCTCAGTTGCACAGGGGCTATGTCGGCGGGCCATGATTGGCGTTGTGACAGGCCAAGCCAAAGGGCCGCAATGATGCCAACAGCCAGCAAGAATGCAGCCAATTGATGCCCTTTGCGAATGGGGCGAAAGCGGCCTGCCCAACCGGCAGAGTCCGTTTCGATCTGCCACCAACGCCAAAGCACCAATGGCCAAATCAGCAAAATTGCAGGGATCAGCAGCGGGCGAAAAGCATAAGCGCCGCGTGAATCTTCATCAATCCGGTCAATCCCAACGGTTAAGAAAACCGCTGCAATACAAGCGCCAATAATGGCCCAAATTTTTATGCAAAAAACGATAAGTATGGCAGCTTGCATGGGGTTCCTTTGGGTATGATCAGCGTTACACCAACGCTAACCCAAGTCAAACCGCGCCGATAGCCCGCTTGCGATCACAAAAAAATGCACCAACTGAAAGATTGAGTTGGTGCATTGCTGTTTCATCGTACTTGATGTCCCGATTTACGTTTTCTTCGTGTCATTGATGATATTCATTGTCGCAACGCCAGAGTTGCCCAGTTTTACGGATGCAAACGGCCCGCCGTGGCACATGTTGCCCACATCTTGTGAATCCAGAACGCCGCGTTGCGCGAAGACCTCGGATGCGAACTGTTCTGCGTTGTCTTTTGGGCGATATCCCAAGAAGCTGGCCTTAGCATTGTCCACAGGCGCACGATCGTTGTTGGATACGCCGTAGATCACGGCAAAACCGGTTACGGGTGTGTCGATGGCGCGTGTTACCAGTTGGATCAGATCGTCGTAGGACAGCCACGATCCAACCGCGCGTGGATTGCCGACATTTGCGGCGGACAGGATGCGCATACAGACAGATTCAATGCCGCGTTTGTCCCAATACATGCTGGCCAAATCTTCGGCAAAACACTTGGCCAGACCATAAAATGTGTCAGGGCGGTGAGGCGCATCAGTCCCGATAAAGTCGTTCTTGGCATGCATCCCAACCGCGTGGATGGACGAGGCATAAACTACGCGGCGCACACCGTTTTTGTAGGCAGCTTCCCACACGTTATAGGCCCCGATGATGTTGGGGCCAAGGATAGTGTCGAACGGGGCCTCATCGCCGTATGCGCCAAAATGAACAACCATATCAGCGCCTTCTAGAAGCGCAGTCATATCATCAAGGCTGGTTAAATTTGCTTTGACATAGGTTTCGCCGTCATACAGCGTGCCTAAGTCGTCAGCCAAATCTGAGGACACCAATTCATCTGCTAGTTTGCTAAGCGGTTCGCGCAGGTGCGATCCAAGGCGGCCAGCTGCGCCAGTGAGAACGATCTTTTTCATGGGTGGTCCTTTGTAGGTTTAGGAATGTGCAGGCTTTTGTGGGTTGGCCTTAAATAATTGCTTTTTCAAGGAATTTTTCGCCCCTTTCAATTCGCCCGTATCCAAAAGGCGATAGATCAAGCGCGCGATATTCGCCGTAAGTGATCAATTCAGAAATGCCACGGCCCATCGCTGGGGATTGCTGAAACCCGTGTCCTGAAAAGCCGTTTACGAAGATAAAGTTACTTACCTGCGTGTGCGGCCCGATGACTGCGTTTTGATCAAGCGTGTTAAACGCATAATGCCCCGCCCATGAATTGATCAGCTTTACCCGCTCAAACGCTGGCACGCGGTTTGCAATGATGGGCCAAACCTTTTCTTCCCAGATCGAGTGGTCTTGGACGAAGTCATCATATTCTACGGCAGGATCATCATCTGGTGGCCCCCCAGCAAGGTAGTAATTACCCTCAGAGCGCATGTGGATACCTGATGGATCGATTGTCAGGGGCAAGTCCCGGTCAAGTGGCCGTTCAGCGGCGAAGATATAGGTGTAGCGCTTGCGGGGTTCTACTGGGATATGGATGCCAGCCATCCTTGTCGTCCGCGCCGCGCGTGGGCCAGAGCAGTTAACAACGGTACCACACGCAATCACCTCGCCTGAGGCCAGCGTCACGCTTTGAACTTTGGCACCATCGCTAGATTTAGCCATCGCGACAACTTCGTTGGTCAGGTATTCAACGCCGTGTTCGCGGGCGGATCGTTTCCACCAATCAAACAAGGTGTTGCCGTCGAAGTAGCCCTCATCCACCAAATTGTGGTTGGCCGCGACGATATCTTCCAGATTGTAGAACGGATAATCTCGCGCAATTTCATCCGGCATCATGTGTTTGGTGCCAGCACCCAAAGACGCCTGAATTTGCTGGCTTTCTTTCAAAGTGGCCGCAAAACCGGCATTATCCGCCAGATACATATACCCAAAGCTTTGTAAAACGGGCTGCGGCACACGTGTATCGCCGCCCATAAATTTGCGGAAATTCTTGACGAATTCAGCCCCGAATTGGGAGACGCGGATGTTCACCTCGTTCGAGAACTGTTGACGGATGCAACTGTTGGTATGGGAGGTCGAAGCGAATTCGTAAGTTGGGTCCTTTTCGACCACTAAGATCGTTCCGCCAAAGTCTGGATTAGAGGCGGTGAACCACGCCACAGATGATCCCAACATCGCTCCGCCTATTATTACAACGTCGTAGCTGGTGGCTTTTGGCGTTTGTAGATTGCTCATTTTGCCAACTCTCCTTTTGCGACGGCTGATTGGATGGCCGCAATGTCACCTTTGGTCATCCCGTAATCGCGCGCAGCTATTTCGGCGCTGATATACCCGCGTGCAAGATCGCGTTTGACCAGTTCTGGATCTCGCTCTGACGCTGGCCCGTAACCCGCCCCACCAGGCAAAGCCAAAACAACGCGGCGACCGTGCGCCACAAATTGTTTGCCTTTGCCATTCATCTTTGATCCATCGTCTTGCGCAATTGTGGTCGGGGCACCGTTTTCACCACCTTGGCGACCACGCGCAGGGTGATCGACGCGGTCAAACATGGCTTGGAAATCGAATTCGTGATCTTCCTGTGCGCCAACCTCCATATACTGGCCCAAACCACCACGGTATTTTCCCGCGCCACCGCTATCGGGTCGCAGTTCTTTGCGCCAAATGATGACAGGACCTGTATGTTCTGTCGCCTCGATCGGCATGGTCATTACGCCCGATGGAAAGGCTGTGGCATTCAGCCCATCATGCAATGGACGTGCGCCTGCGCCGCCCGAATTAAAGGTCAAGACCTCTGCGCGACGTGTGCCTAGCGGGGCTGTTGTATCGGTACGAGGCCTTACTGAAACTTGGAAGTTACACAGGCAGCCAGCACCTTCAGCAGGCACGGTGTTTGGCAACAGTTGGTCCAAAGCGGCATAAATCGCATCAGGCACAAAATGCCCAACGATATGGCGCAGTGCTACGGGGGCTGGGTGCAAAGCGTTTACAATTGTGTTTTCGGGGGCTGATATTTCGAACGGGGCCAGCGAGGCCGCATTGTTTGGAATTTCGGGCGCAATCGCGCATTTCAACGCATAACACGCGTAGGCTTTGGCATAGACCAGCGGGCAATTGATGCCTTTTTTATCTAATCCCGAGGTGCCGGAAAAATCAGACAGAATTCGGTCCTGTTCAATGCTCAGCTTTACTTTCAACGTGATAGGGGCCGCAAACCCATCGACGGTCATTTCACCGGAGGCTTCGCTTTTGGGCAATGCATTGATGCATTCGAGTGTGGCGCGGCGCGAATTTTCGAGGATGAAACCACCGATGCCGTTTAGATCATCAAGCGCGAACTCTTCCATCATCTCGACCAAACGGCGATGCCCAATTTCATTGCAGGTGGACAACGCATAGATATCGCCAACCAATTGATCGGGTTCGCGGACATTGCCACGCACAATGCGAATGAGGGTTTGGTCGACGACACCGCGCTCGGCAAGTTTCATGATCGGGATATACAAACCCTCCTCATAAACACTGGCGGCATCTGCCCCAAATCCGCGCCCGCCGATGTCCACCACATGCGCAGTACATCCAAAAAAGCCTGCCAAGACGCCTTTGTGAAACGAGGGTGTCACAACGGTGATGTCGTGCAAGTGGCCAGTGCCTTCCCACGGATCGTTGGTGATATAAACGTCACCTTCAAAGATGTTCTCGCGCCCGATGCGGCGGATAAAGTGACCTACAGCGTCTGCCATCGCATTGACGTGGCCAGGGGTGCCTGTGACGGCTTGGGCCAGCATCTGGCCGCTCGTGTCATAAACGCCAGCGGATAGATCGCCTGCTTCACGGACCGATGTGGAAAATGCAGTGCGGACCAAGGCTTGTGCCTGTTCCTCAACAACCGAAATCATACGGTTCCACATAACTTGATAGGCGACGTTTGATGTGGCGCTCATTGCGTGGTTCCCTTCGTGGTCATATCGATAGTGCCGTCAGGTTGGGCGATGACTTGACGCGACGTGGGGACAATGATTGTCGTCTCGTCCTCTGTTACGACGGCAGGGCCTTGAACAGATTGGCCTGTTGTCATGCCATCGCGCAAAACAATTTGGGCATCCGTCACCGCAGCAAGTGCAGGGTCAAACAAGGCGCGTGTGCCCGATGATTTGGCAGATCCTGCATCTTGAGCCAATGCAATCTGAGCAACCTTTTCAGACGGGGTGGTGGCATTTACCGCCCAAACTGTGATTTCAACATCCATTCCATCAACTGTGCGGCCAAAAAGGGCGGCATAGTCAGTTTCAAACAGATGCAGGAAGGTGCCAGCATCAGGGGCCATTGCCTGTTCAACGGTTAATGCAATTGGGATTTCCCAGCCCTGACCTGTGTAGCGCATGTAGACTTTGAATTCGGACAGGATTTCAGACGTCTTATCACAAGAGCGTACAAAGCCTGTCGCCTCATCCTGCAATTCTGTCAGGAGTGTTTTGATAACATCAGGTTTGAAATCGGACAGCTTCATATAAACGGATCGATTTGCCTCGAAACTGAACGGCGCGCGCAGGAAGCCGATGGCTGATCCCACACCTGCACCTGTTGGCACCAACAAGCGGTCCACGCCCAGCTTTTCGCACAAACGTCCGGCGTGAAGGGGAGCCGCGCCACCAAAGGCGATCATTGTGTAATCTGACAGGTCCTCGCCATTCTCTACGGCATGCACGCGGGCGGCGTTGGCCATGTTTTCGTCCACAACTTCGGCCAAACCAAAGGCTGCGGTTTGCGCATCCATATCCAGCGTCTTGCCCAAAACGTTGACCAAAGCATTCGCCGAACTGTCAGCGTGCAACTGTATCGAGCCGCCGGCGAAATTATCGGGATCAAGCTTACCTAGAATTAAATCGGCATCTGTGACTGCGGGTTTATCTCCGCCGCGCCCATAACACGCAGGACCAGGTTCGGACCCGGCGCTTTCTGGTCCGACACGGATTTGGCGCATTGAATCGATATGGGCAAGCGATCCACCACCGGCCCCGATCTCGACCATATCAATCACGGGGATCGAAATGGGCATGCCAGACCCTTTTTTGAAGCGGTAGGTGCGGGCGACTTCAAAAACCCGCGATGTTTTGGGGGTCTGATTTTGGATTAAGCAAATCTTGGCCGTCGTGCCGCCCATGTCAAAGGACAACACTTTGTCCAACCCATAACGGGCGGCGATGTTGGCGGCGAACACAGCACCACCCGCAGGACCGGATTCGACAAGGCGCACAGGAAACTCCGCAGCGCTTTCGATAGAGATAATGCCACCACCAGAGTGCATAAGGAAGATTGCGCAATCAGCGCCTTCATCCTTTAATCGCCCCTTGAGGCGCCCCAGATAGGATTTCATCAACGGTTTTATATAGGCATTGGCGACGACTGTATTGAAGCGCTCGTATTCGCGCATTTGTGGCGAGACTTCTGAGGAAAGGGACACCATCACAGCGGGCAATTTGGTTGCCAAAACGTCGCGCACCATCCGCTCATGATCGGGGTTGAGGTAGGAGTGGATTAAGCCCACAGCGATACTGTCATACCCCGCCGCCGCGATTTGATCAGCGATGGCCTCGACCTCAATTGGGTCCAGATGGATCAAGACGCTGCCATTTGCATCGACACGTTCGGAGACAGTGAAACGGCTTTGACGGGGCAGCAACGGCTCTGGTAGCTCTAGGTTCAAGTCATATTGTTCAAACCGACTTTCTGTGCGCATTTCGATCACGTCACGAAACCCCTCAGTGGTGATCAAGGCTGTCTTAGCACCGCGTCGCTCGATCAAGGCGTTGGTTGCAAGGGTTGTGCCGTGGATGATCTGATCGACATCCGCAGGCGCAACACCTGCCTTTGCGCAAACTTGGTGCATGCCGTCGATGATCGCGTTTTCAGGGGCCGTGTAGGTGGTCAGAACCTTTGCAGAGAACTGCTTGCCCTCTACTTCGATCACAACGTCAGTAAATGTGCCACCGATGTCGACGCCCATGCGAATTTTGCTGTTGCCCATGTCTGCTGACATCCCTGTGGTGTTGGTTTTTCTAGGGATAGCGTATGCGACAGGAGTGCATCAAATCAAATTGCTATATTGAATTGATTGGATAACAAAAACTTATCCTTTGAGTCGATGAGAGGTCGCCAATTCCTGTGCGATCTTTGCCGCTTTGGCAACGAAATTTCTGGAATGATCTGCATCATACCGCGCCGAGAATTCCAAATGTTCTGGCTGCCACTCGTAATCAATGCGGATCAACGTGCCAGAAGCGAGCTCTTTGCTGACCATTGCTGCGGGCAGGGTGGCGACGCCCATGCCATTTAGTGTCATGTACAAACACGCTGCCAGATTGCTTGAGGGCACCAACCGCACGTTCAAATCCTTGCGCGTGCCAAAGTGAGCGGCTGTTTCTTTGTAAAGTCGGGTGTCGCGGCTGTGGGTCAGGATCGGATAAGCGGCAATATGATCCATCGTTGGTTTTTTGATTCCGCGCAGGCCCGTCTCGCGGGATGCAACCCAAACCAATGGGTAATCACCCAGCGGGATTTGTCCGCTCATCTTTTGATGGAATGGGCCGTTTTGCAATGCGAGATCTATGGAACGGGTTGCCAATTCACGTTCTAAATTGACGGACAGGTCCACGGTCAGTTCAACATGCAATTGTGGGAATGTGGTGCTGAGCAGTTTTAGAAAATCACTTAGCCATGTGTGAACGATCATTTCTGTCACCCCGAGGCGCAGGGTGCCGTCGATCAAACTGGCCTCGGACGCGGCATCAGCGAAATCATCGACTGCGCGCAGAACCTTGCGGGCATGGATCAACAGTTGCGTTCCTTTGGACGTGAGGCGCACAGACCCTGCATCACGTTCCATTATGGCTTGGCTCAACAACGTTTCAAGCGTTGCGATACGAGACGAGATGTTGGGCTGCGTAGTGTTCAAGCGATCAGCGGCTTTGCGGAAGCTGCCAAGGTCGGCGACCCATACAAAGGCTTCGAGCTGTTTAAGGCTAAGTTTCACAGAGGCTCCATCACGTTTTCTTATGCTTTCATCCTAATTTGATAATATTTTGGAGGAAAGGTCTGTTCGCAATTCCCCTAGTTGCGACTGATTTGCATTAGCTATTGCGAATAGTTCGCATGTAGCGTTTTATGCACCGTAACACTTCATTAATGGAGCAGATATTATGTCAAACCTGACAGGTAAGATCACACTTGGATTTTGTTCCCTAGCTTTAAGCGCTGCGTTCGCCATGCCAAGCTACGCGGCAGACGAAAAATTCAAGGCCGTGACCACCTTTACCGTGATCGCCGACATGGCGCGTAATGTGGCAGGGGACGCCGCGATTGTGGAAAGTGTGACCAAGGCAGGGGCGGAAATTCACGGCTATCAACCGACACCGCGTGACATTATCCGCGCCCAAGATGCGGATCTGATCCTGTGGAACGGTCTGAACCTTGAGTTGTGGTTTGAACAATTCTTCTCAAATCTGTCCGATGTGCCCAGTGCAACGCTGACCGATGGTATCGTGCCGATGGATATTTCCGGCGGTGAATATCAGGGTAAGCCAAACCCACATGCGTGGATGAGTCTTGCCAGCGGTTTGATCTATGTGGACAATATTCGCGACGCTTTCATGCTGCATGATCCCGAAAATGCAGCGATCTACGCGGCCAACGCCGAAACCTATAAGCAGCAGATCACGGAAACGATCAGTCCTTTGGCCGAGAAAATTCTGAATTTACCAGTCGAACAACGTTGGTTGGTCAGTTGTGAAGGGGCGTTCAGCTACCTGATCCGTGATTTTGACATGCAGGAATTATACCTGTGGCCGATCAACGCTGATCAACAAGGTACACCGCAGCAGGTGCGCAAAGTGATCGACGGTGTTCGCGCCAACAACATTCCGGCAGTGTTTTGTGAAAGCACAGTCAGCCAAGCACCAGCCCAACAAGTGGCCCGCGAAACTGACGCGGTGTACAGTGGTGTTTTGTATGTGGACAGCTTGACCGAAGCAGACGGGGCAGTGCCGACTTACATCGATCTGTTGCGCGTCACGATTGAAACAATTGCAACTGGACTAACTAAATGAATGTAGCCGCTGGCCTTGATTTGGTCCCAAAATCTGGAATCGTCGCGAAAGATGTCACAGTCACCTACCGCAACGGGAATACAGCCCTGCGCAATGCCAGTTTTGAAATTCCGACAGGGACGATTACGGCGCTTGTAGGTGTGAACGGGGCGGGCAAATCCACGCTGTTCAAGGCGATTATGGGTTTTGTGCCAGCGGCAAAAGGCGAAATTTCTGTGCTTGGGATGCCTGTAAAAACAGCCCTAAGTCAGAATATCGTGGCCTATGTTCCTCAATCTGAGGAAGTGGATTGGAGCTTTCCTGTCCTTGTTGAAGACGTGGTGATGATGGGTCGTTATGGCCACATGGGGTTCCTGCGCCGTCCAAAACCAACAGATCATGCCGCTGTCACCTCAGCCCTTGAGCGGGTGAACATGTCTGAATTCCGACTTCGCCAAATTGGCGAGCTGTCAGGGGGCCAGCGCAAGCGCGTGTTCTTAGCCCGTGCAATCGCCCAAGAGGGTAAAGTTATTTTGCTGGATGAACCGTTTACAGGCGTCGATGTTCAGACCGAAGATGCGATTATCACCCTGTTGCGCGAAATGCGCGACGAGGGGCGGGTGATGCTGGTGTCGACCCACAACCTTGGCTCGGTCCCTGAATTTTGTGATCGTACGGTTTTGGTCAAAGAAACTGTGATCGCGTATGGTCCAACCGAAACGACATTTACCCATGAAAACCTTGAACTCGCCTTTGGCGGTGTGTTGCGCCACTTCGTTCTTGGTGGGTCCGATCTGCACGATGATGATGATGCGCGTTCTATTCGCGTGATCACGGATGATGAACGCCCATTCGTTGTTTACGGCGACGAAAAGAAGGGCAGCAAAAAGTGATCGAAACGCTGCTTTTACCCTTCACCTATAACTACATGTTCAACGCAATGTGGGTCAGCGCCCTTGTCGGCGGTGTTTGCGCATTCTTGTCCGCTTACCTGATGTTAAAGGGCTGGTCACTGATCGGCGACGCGCTTAGCCATTCGATCGTACCAGGTGTTGCTGGAGCCTATATGCTGGGTCTTCCCTTTGCGCTGGGTGCATTTGCGGCAGGTGGATTGGCTGCGGGGGCGATGCTATTTTTAAACCAACGGTCAGGGCTGAAAGAGGACACAATCATTGGGATTATCTTTACCTCGTTCTTCGGTCTTGGGCTGTTCATGGTGTCACTTTCACCGACGTCCGTAAGCGTCCAAACCATCACGATGGGTAATATTTTGGCGATTACACCATCTGATACCCTCCAATTGGCGATCATCGGATTTGTGACTCTCGCGATCCTGTTGGCAAAATGGAAAGACCTGATGGTCACGTTTTTTGATGAAAACCACGCCCGCTCAATCGGATTAAAACCCGATTTGTTGAAGGCGATGTTCTTTGTGCTTTTGTCAGCCTCTTGCGTGGCCGCACTTCAAACTGTGGGCGCATTCCTTGTAATCGCAATGGTGGTGACGCCGGGGGCAACCGCTTACCTGCTCACAGATAGGTTCCCACGGTTATTGGTACTGAGCGTCGCGCTGGGCGCGGGCACCAGTTTTGTCGGGGCCTACCTTAGCTTTTTTGTAGACGGGGCGACGGGCGGGCTGATCGTATCCTTACAAACAGTGATTTTCCTCCTGGCATTCTTCTTCGCACCTAAACACGGATACCTTGCCGCGCGCCGCCGCGCAGCAGCGGCATTGGAGCCATCATGATCAGTGAACTCCTCCTCCCGTTCCAATTTGCGTTTATGAACAACGCGTTCCTGATCATGATGATCATCGCAGTGCCGACCAGCCTGTTGTCCTGCTTTCTGGTGTTGAAAGGTTGGTCCCTGATGGGCGACGCCATCAGCCACGCGGTTTTGCCCGGAATCGTGATTGCTTACCTTCTAGGAATCCCGCTTATTGTTGGGGCATTTTGCGCAGGTATGTTTTGTGCGCTGGCAACTGGATTTCTTTCAGAAAACAGTAGGGTGAAGCAGGATACAGTCATGGGAATCGTGTTTTCAGGCATGTTTGGGTTCGGGATCGTGTTGTACACAAAGATCACCACCGACGTGCACTTGGACCATATCCTGTTTGGGAATATGCTGGGTGTCGGGGCTGATGATCTATGGACCGCGGGTCTTATTGCGGTATTTGTATCTGCAATTGTGATTGCGAAACGGCAAGATTTCTTACTGCACGCCTTTGACCCGATACAGGCCCAAGCGGTAGGCCTGCCGGTGCGCTGGCTACATTATGGGCTTCTTTCAATGATCTCTTTGACAATCGTTGCGACGTTGTCTGCCGTTGGGATTATCCTGTCCATTGGCCTGTTGATCGCACCGGGGGCGATTGCCTTCTTAATCACGAACCAATTCAAACGGATGCTGCCCATCGCAGTTGGGGTCACCGTTCTATCTGGTTTCTTAGGGGTTTACGTTAGCTTCTATATCGACAGTGCACCTGCGCCGACGGTGATCGTGATCCTCACGATCATCTTCATCGGCGCATTTATCCGTTCAAGTATGCGGGCAAGACAGGTGGCTTAAGCGCCGTCAACCGGCCCGCCTGCTTTGGTCCAATCACTGATGCCACCAATGTTTGTAACATTAGTGTAACCCATGTCGATCAAGGTTTTTCCGGCCAATGCAGCCTGCCCACCAGCAGCGCAGACCAAATAGATTTCTGCATCCTTTGTCAGGGCTTTGTTATGGGCCGCAGTTGCGGGATCGGCCATAAATTCAAGCATCCCACGCGGGATGTGATGTGCACCTTCGATTGTACCAGATTGTGCGATCGCGGCACTATCGCGCACATCAACAAACACCACACCGTCGGCACCATGTTGAGCAACTGCTTCTTCCGCAGGGATACGTTTAACGGCGGCATTTGCCGCCTCCATATAAATTTTTGCTGTGGTCATTGTGTTTGTCCTTTGGAAATGAGTTCGATTATTCGGGCAGAGGAATTGGGCCCACATCAAGAGGTTGGGCATAGCCACGGGCAAAAGCCGGCCGTGCCGCCAGTTCAAGATACCAGCGTTTCACGTTGGGAAAGCCGTTTAGATCGACCTGATGATATTCAAAGCGCGAGGCCCAAGGCCAAGTGGCGAAATCAGCGATGCTTAATTCGCTGATAATATAAGGAGAGGTCGCAAGATGGCGATCCAAAACCCCGTACAGGCGCAGAGTTTCCGTGTGATAGCGCTGCTCTGAATATTCGGATTTGCCCTTGTTGTACTTAAGAAAGTGATGGGCCTGTCCAATCATTGGCCCAAAACCACCCATCTGCCACATCAGCCATTGCATCATCTGCCAGTATTCAGCACTTGCGTATTTAGGTGAAAACTTACCAGTCTTTTCAGCCAGATACATTAAGATCGCACCCGATTCAAAGATCGACTGATCCCCATCTACAATTGCAGGAATACGGTTGTTTGGGCTGATTTTCAGAAACTCTGGCGCGAATTGCTCGTCTTTTGTGATATTGATCGGGTGGCTTTCATAGGCCAATCCCATCTCTTCCAAAGCAATAGACACTTTGCGCCCATTGGGGGTCGTCCAAGAATAAAGCTGGATCATTTCTTGCCCTTCCGGATTGGAACTATGTTCATCATACCGAACAATGGCATCACTGACGGGGCATCTGCAATAGCGCGTGCAGTGCTCAAGAATTGGTCAGACCAATCTGAACCCATAACTGGCGCGGTTAACGTATGGAACTTGTCCCAAATCATTTGGTCTGACAGCTTTGCTTCAGGGTCGCCTTGCGCTTCGGTTGCGTTCGAAGTTAAGATCCGACCGTCCCTAAGGTGAAACTGCGTGCGGGCAAAACGACGGGCAGGGAAGGCGGCGTTGAAGGCGTCATCCTCAATAATCTCGACTGATTTTGCTAATGCGATGATCTGTGGATTGTTCAATCCGTCGCTCGTCACCTCAGACACACCAATCGTGCCGCGCACCACAGCAGCAGCGACCGAGAAGGGTAATGAATATTGCGCAGTTTCTGTGTTTGTAGGGATCGAGGCCAAGCGTTTCGCTTCGTGAAATGTCTCGACCTTGATCTTTTCAACTTGATCTGCGGTCACCCCGTTATCACGCACAAGGGCCAGCGCCCCCTCAACCGCTGGCTGGGCCCAGCGGCAAACCGGATAAAGTTTGATATATTGCTGTTCGATATACCAATCTTGGCCCAAATCATCCCAAAACCTTGCCAAGTCGGGGTCCTCCATCGTGATTGCAGGCGCGCCAGTAAAGCCATCTTGTGCAAGATAGGCTGCCGAAACACCGGCCATTGCCCCCCAACCCGATCCGTCCTTGACCATTGATGGTGCATCAATCACCCGCATCATTTGGCTCCGCGGGCCGTGGTATTCCGCAATCCCGATCGCCTCACGCGTTTGGGCCTTGGTCAGTCCCAATTTGCGGGCGGTGAGGGCGGCTGTGGCCAAAGCTATCCAAGCGCCGGAGGTGTGGTAGTCACATGCGCTTGCGTGCAGGGCGATGCCTGCGCGGGTTCCAATTTCGTAGCCAATCACGATGGAGGTCAGAAACTCTTTCGGGTCGTCTATTCCTTCGGCCTGCATCACAGCGATAAGTGCAGGAAAGACACCACAACCCACGTGGCCTTTGGTCAATTTCATACCATCGTGGGCGTCCAAAGCGTCGATGGTCATGCCGTTGGCCAGTGCCGCGCCCGCAGCACTCACGGTCCGCCCATCTTGCCAAAGCGTGGCACTCGTTCCACCAAACTGGCGAACTGCGTGATTATGAATAATTCCTGAAAGAGGGATTTGCGAGGCTGCGACGCCGACACCCAACGTGTCGATCAAACAGCGGATCGCTTCGTGAATGGCAGCAGCAGATAGATCATCAAACGTCGTGTCATGAATGAAATCAACGGCTTTCATGTGTGTCTTTCCTTAGGTGTAAAAGGCGCGAAATCCTGCGATGGCTGCCTCTAATCCTGCGTCATCAATGTCTCGGTGCATGACCATTCTGATGGTGGGAAACTGGCCACCAATACGAACCCCCACGGCTTCCATATGGGCGCGTAAATTATCGTGGCCGCCAGCTTTTGGTGTAAAGAAAACCATGTTCGTGCCGCTTTGAACATGGCCTACATCAAGGCTTTGCAAAGCGTTCGCTAACGTGGCTGCCCGGTTGTGATCTGTGGACATTTTTGGGAAATGGTAATCCAGCGCATGACTTGCGGCAGCGGCCAGAACACCAGCTTGGCGCATACCGCCGCCCAAGATTTTGCGATTGCGTCTGGCTTTGGCAATGATTGCGGATGATCCAACCAGTATAGAACCGACAGGGGCACCCAACCCCTTTGAAAAACAGACCGAGATGCTGTCGGCACAAGCTGCCAGTTCTTTAGCCTCGCATCCCAAAGCCGTAATTGCGTTGAAAAAACGAGCACCATCAAGATGCACAGATAACCCGGCGTCCCAAGCGACCTGTGCAGCCGCTTGCATTTGGTCCAGCGGGATGACTTGGCCGGCAACTGTATTCTCTAAACAAAGTAAGCGACTGATTGCGCTGTGAAAATCGTCGTCTTTGATCGCGCCGCGCACCGTTTCAGGAGACACCGCGCCAATTTTGTCCACGGCCACTGCATGCATCGAAACACCCGCAAGAACTGACGCGCCTGCGGCCTCGTCCACGAAAATATGATAGGTGTTGCCTACGATCAATTCATCGCCACGTCCGCAATGGGCCATGATCGCGCAAAGATTACTTTGGGTGCCGGTTGGCATAAACACGGCGGCCTCTTTGCCCAGCAATCCAGCCATCCGGTGTTCTAGCGCAAGGATGCTGGTGTCTTCTCCGTAGACATCATCGCCCACTTCGGCTTGTGCCATCGCAGCCCGCATTGCGGTGTCTGGGCAGGTCACAGTATCGCTGCGCAAATCGCAAACAACTGCGTTTCGAATGCCACCGCTCATGCCCGCGTATGTGCTCATTTCGTGACCTGCTTGTAAGCTAGGGCCGCAACGATATGGACCCGTGTCGTGTCCCCACCATTCAGCGCCGTATGGTAACCGCGTGTGTCGGTGAAGTAGACAGAACCATCGGCGGGCAAATGCGTGACATGGTGATTGACCACAAACAACGATCCCGGATTGGTGGTCACTGGGATATGCAAGCGTGGCTCTGGATCGCGGTGCCACGAATTGCAGTTGTACAATCCCTTTGACAACACGCGGGTGCGTCCGATTGGAAAGCGTTTTGCCAGTTCCTCATGCACATGTTCAAAATAGGTGCCTTTGAACTTGGGATTAAATTCCGAGAAGTCGATTTCTGGCACCAGATCTTCACGTGCTTCTTCGACATAACGCGCATCACCGCGCAGCCAGTAGCGACCAGACAGGTCATTTTCGGTCCATTCGGTTTGACCTGGGCGTTGGGTTAGGGGCAGGGCTGCAAATCCTTGGTCCTGCATTCCACCTTTGAAAGTTTCACGAGACAGGCATTCATCCAGAGCTTTGCGCAGTTCGTCGATATCGAATTTCAGCTCTAGTTTTTGAATGCCGGGGCCGGGGAGAAAATGCGCAACTGAAGTGGTCTCGGGGGCCGTTTGCATCCAATTGGTTACGGATTGCACGTCTGTGTCATTAATCTCAGCGGTAAATCCCATCTCAAGCATCCTGTGGTCTGGTTGATTTCACATTTAAGCTACGTGCAGTGGATGAGTCGCGAAAGCGCCAAACCGACGTAAATGTCGTGTTTCCACAAAATGTGATCGGGACGTGGAGGGGGCCGACCTAAATCTAGGATGTTGCCGCGCCCAAGGTGCGTCGCTCAATCAACTCGAACATTCCGTCGCTTCGCTCACCAACCAAAGACAATGCGTCGATGATGAATGGTGAGGGAACAACGGGCGAAAAAACTGATCTGGCTAGTTCCAAAGCAGGATCAAGCGTGTTGCCCTTTAAACTGCCACTTAGGGTCATATGAAATTTGAATTGATCAAAAACGTAAGGGTAGCCCCATTTTACCAAATAGGCTTCTTGAACATGCGTTAACCTTGATTGTCTGCGACGTGCCAATTCTGTCTCGGAGGGCGGCGCGCGAAACATATCCAAATCTGACACAACGCGGCCTGCCAAAGCCGCTAAAGGATCTAGCGTGCCTGTCGGAACCAATGCCACAAATCCACCGATGCAGGTGGGTGATAGACCTGCCAATGCAACAGGCGCTAAATCTGCGCAAAGCTTTTCAAAAGCCGTTTCCAATTTTTTCGGTTCTCTATCTTCGTCCAAATAGAATGGTGGTTTGATCGTGGCGTGGAAACCGTATTTCTGCGGTCGTTTTACATGGCTTAAGTTTGGCGTACCTACGTGCTGACCTGTAGCCAAATCCCACCCCAACCATTGTGCACCTGCTGCAGCCAATGCGTCTGTGGGCGTGAAGAAAATACCGTAGCGCTGATAGGTTTGCGTCATAGTCAATCATCCCATTGGATATCGAACTTATCAACAATATTGCCGACTTGAGCAGGGGACAACATGTTCGGCTGCATGCCACGGGTCAGTAAGGCCAACTTCGCGGTTTCTTCAAGCTCTTCAATCGCATAGGCGGCAGCCCACACATCCTTGCCTGCCACAACAGGACCGTGATTTGCCAACATTACAGCGGACCGTTTACCTGCCAACCCGCGCACGGCGTCACCCATGCCAGCGTCACCCGGTAAGAAAAAGGGCAGCAGTTTTACTTTGCCCAGTTTCATAATGCCGTACGGCGTCATCGGCGGCAGCATATTGTCGGAGTCGATTTCTGGTAACATCGACAGGGCAACAGAATGGGTTGAATGCAGGTGAACAACAGCGCCCGTCAGCGCACGCGTGTCATAAAATGCGGTGTGGAGCGGGATTTCTTTGGTTGGATTGTCCCCTGATAACAGGGTCAAATCCGTGGACAAATGGCTAATTTGGGCTGGGTCTAGAAACCCCATCGAGCTGCCAGTAGGGGTCATCAATAGGGTGCCATCCGACAATCGCAGCGAGATGTTGCCAGTTGATCCACTGGTCAGCCCACGATCAAACATGGATTTGGCGATGTGACAAATGTCTTCGCGTGCGCGGGCTTCTTCACTCATGTGGATTGTTCCATTTTGGTTAAAGCCTGCGCAAAGAAGTCAGGCCCCCCGAAGTTACCAGATTTAAGCGCCAATGCCATATCGCCTGACCTACAAACGGGAACCCCAGCGGCCAATCGTGGCCCGATGCCCAAAACTGTTGCGCCCAATCCAGAGACAACACTGCCCGAGGTTTCGCCGCCTGCAACAACCATCCGTGTCACGCCGCGCTTGGCTAATGTTGCGGCCAGATCGGCAAACAGCTTTTCAATGGAATGGGCCGCGGTGTCTTGGCCAAAGGTTTGTTGTGCGGCACGAATAACGTCCGGATCAGCCGAGGAATAGACCAGCGGTGCGCCGTCTTGTGCCATAACCCAATCGGCGATCTGATCTGCATTTGCAGTGCCCGATACCGCATCTTCGGCGGACACCTCATAGGCTGCCGCTGTTGCTTTGTAGATTTCGACCTGCCCACGCGTTGCGCGGCTGCATGATCCTGATAAAACGACGCCTTTGCCTGTGATGCCTTCCCATGCTGGTACGCGGGAAGACACGCCAAAGTTGGCCGGTAGTCCAAGTGCTATTCCTGAACCACCGCACATCAGGGGTACGGATTTGGCCGCGTCCCCGATGAATATCAGGTTGTCGTCCTGAATAGCGTCGATGATGTAATGACCCGATTGCGCAGCCATTGCCGACAAAATTGCGTCCCCGCCTTTGGCCACGATCTGTGCTGGTACATGACCAACGTGAAGTATTGATTGTGCAGCTAGCACACGGCGTAAATCGGGGTCTGTCATCGGGGTGAGCGGGTGATCTTGCATTCCACTTTCGTTCAGCAACACATCATTCACGAACAAGTGGCCTTGATAGACGCTGCGCCCGTTTTCGGGGAATGCAGGACATACCATTGTCGTCGGGACCCCCATATGCGCCGCCAAAGCGTCCAAAACCTGCCCAATGTTACCTTTTGAAGTGCTGTCGAAAGTTGAACAGACCTTGAAAATGATCTGTTCGCAGCCTTGGGCCAACAGCCATTCACAGGCTGCAAGGGACTGCGCGATTGCGTCGTCCAAAGGTGCTGTGCGGCTTTTAAGGGCGACAACGCCAGCGCCAAGGTCGACATCTGCAGGTGCAGCAGGGACGCCGATAAACTGTGCGACGCTCATGCCTGCTTCGGCCAGTGTCAGGGCGATGTCTGATGCGCCGGTAAAATCGTCAGCGATGACGCCAATTTTCATGTGGTGAAGTCCTGTGTGGGCCCAACGTCAAGCCGGTGAATATGGGGGGCGACGCCAACTGGAAAATAGGTACGCACCAATGGATCGTGACCGGGAATGATCAGGTTGGGCGCGCTGGCAAGTTCGATCAGCCGCTCAAACCCATCTAACATGTTTTGCAAATCAACAACGATGGGGAAAGGTTTGCGATCAAACAGGTTTTCGTAAAAATGTGCGGCGTCGGATGCCAATACCATCCAGCCGGATCCAGTCATCACGCGCACAGCTTGAAGGCCACGCGAATGACCACCGATGCAATGGACGGTCACGCCGTCCGCAATTTGCGCGTCGCCTGCATAAAACCGAACCTTGCCTGCATACAATCTCTTGATCGCTTCACAAACGTGATCTGCAGTATAGGGCATCCGCAGGGTGTCGTGGCACATGCAGGGGCCTGTTGCGAACGCCAACTCTGCCTCTTGAAGGTGCAAGGTGGCATTTGGGAACAGGTGCAACCCGCCTGCGTGATCGTAATGCAGATGGGTGACGATGACCTCGGTAATATCATCTGGAGTCAGGCCCAGTGGGGCAAGGGCTGCGACAGGATCAAGGCGAATGGGTCGCACTCTCGCTGTGGCCTCGGCATCGTCGTATCCAGTATCGACCAGAATGTTGCGTGTTCCATCGCGCAGCAACCACATGAAGTAATCCATTGCATGGGGTGCGTCGTGGTTGTCATCAAATATGAAACTGTCTGCACGGGTGCGGGCATTGCGATCAGCATATTTAATCGCATGAACCTCCCAGACGCTCATTGGTGCACCCTATTGAACGTGCGCACATCTTTGGTGGCCAACATATCTGCAGTGCCTGCGTCAAACGATAAAAAATGAGCGGTTTTTAAGTGATGTTGAAAAGCGACTGTCGTGTCGTAGGTTTCGTACAAGAACACCTCGTCTGGGCGGGCCTGATCGGTGCAAACATCAAACTGAGAGCACCCGTCTTCCTTCAGGGAAGCCGCGGCATTGGCCAGCATCAATGGCATGAACGCCGCCATCGTTTCGGGTTTCAATGTCAAAGTGACAACAACTGCAAACATCTAATGGGCTTCCTATGATTGTCTATGGGACATGAATTCTGGGTGCAGTATGATCGGACCTGTTCAGGATGCAACGAAAGATAGGTACGATTATTATTGCATATTTTTACGTGCATTAAATGGGGCGGTGTCAATATTCAGGGTACTTTTGTAGACAGCCGTGGAACCTAGCGAGGGCTTTATGAAGCAGAATTTCGAAATTGCAGTATTTGAAGGGGACGGTATCGGTCCCGAAATCATCGCGCCAACGGTTGATATCCTTACAAAACTTGCAGCGCTTGATGGGGCTTATAGCCTTAACTTCACTGACGCACCTGCTGGCGCTGCACACTATGCGCGGACCGGTGAATCCCTTCCTGAGAGTTCTATGGACATTGCCCGCGCCGCGGATGCAATCCTGTTGTCAGCGATGGGTTTGCCGGATGTGCGCTACGCAGATGGCACCGAGATTTCACCGCAAATTGATCTGCGTAAAGCACTTGTTTTGTTTGCAGGTGTGCGCCCTGTGACGATTAAAGCAGGACAACGTACGCCGCTGAACATGCCCGAGGGCAAAGAGGTTGATTTCGTTTTGATCCGCGAAAGCACAGAAGGGTTGTTTCATACCCAAGGCTGCGGTGAAGTTACGAAGAACGAGGCTCGCGAAACCCTGCTGATCACGCGCGAAATATCTGAAAAACTGTTCCGTTTCGCTTTTGATTTAGCAAATACACGTAAGTCTGCGGGACGCGGTCCGGGCAAGGTGACCTGCGTGGATAAAGCCAATGTGTTCCGTGCCTTTGCGTTTTTTCGCGAAATGTTTGACGCAGAAGCCGAAAAACACCCCCATCTTATCGCGGACCATGCTTATGTAGACGCAACCGCACTTTGGATGGTGCAAAAGCCATGGGATTTCGACGTGATGGTGACCGAGAATATGTTTGGCGACATTCTGTCTGATTTGGGCGCTGGCCTAATGGGCGGGCTCGGCCTTGCCCCGTCTGCAGATATCGGACTTCATCATGCAGTGTTCCAACCCTGTCACGGGTCTGCACCAGATATTGCAGGTCAAAATTCCGCCAACCCGATGGCGATGATCCTATCGGCCGCGATGATGCTGGAATGGTTGGGTTTGCGCTATGACAACCCAACGATGGTGCGTGATGGAAACCGGTTGCGGGTGGCAGTCGATAGCGTCGTTGCAAAAGGCAATGTGTTAACCCGCGATCTTGGGGGCAATGCCAATACAGATGAGGCGGCAGCGGCTGTCTTGAACATACTGGCGCTTACGTGAATGTAATCACACCTCTAAAAGTGGCCTGCCTTGGTGCAGGTTACTTTGCACAATTTCACTACGAAAGCTGGGCGCGTATTCCACAAGTCAATCTGGTTGGTGCTTGTGATCTTGATCTGCAAAAGGCCGCAGCCACAGGCCTACCAGCCTTTGATGATTTGTCGCGGATGCTGGAACAGGTAAAGCCGGACCTGCTTGATATTATCCTACCACCAACCGGCCATGCAGATGCCATACGCACAGCTCTTGCTGCTGATGTGAAAACGATGATCTGCCAGAAGCCGTTTTGCAATTCGTTGGCTGAAGCAACAGCGATAACAGCGGAGGCTGCGACGGCAGGCGCCACAATTGTCATCCACGAGAACTTTAGGTTTATGCCGTGGTACCGGGTGATAAAAACTGCGTTGGACGAAAAGCTGATTGGGGACGTTCATCAAGTCACTTTCCGCCTTAGGCCAGGTGACGGGCAGGGGCCGGACGCTTATCTTGATCGCCAACCGTATTTTCAAACGATGGAAAAGCTGTTGATCCACGAAACGGGTGTGCATTGGGTTGATACGTTCCGTTTCTTGTTGGGAAACCCACTGTCGGTCTACGCTGATCTGCGTAAGATGAACCCTGCAATTGCGGGCGAAGACGCAGGCTACGTTATTTTTGAACATGAAAATGGGGTACGTGCGGTTTTTGACGGCAATCGCTGCCTTGATCACAACGCTGATAATCTGCGCCGGACGATGGGCGAGGGGTTGGTTGAGGGCACTACAGGTACGTTGACCTTGAACGGCGACGGCGCAGTCCATCACCGCCGGTTCGGTGAACAGGTCAGTACGGTTAAATTAGGTCCAGACAGTTGGGATGGTTTTGGTGGTGATTGCGTTCATCACTTGCAAAAGCACGTGGTTTCGGGCCATTTGGGCGCAGGAAAACTAGAAAACACTGCACAAGACTACCTGACCGTTATCAAGATTGAAGAGGCGATTTATGCCTCTGCCTCACAGGGTCGAAAAATTACCGTGGGGTCATAATAAGAAAGCAGACCTCATGTCACCTCAATCCAGTTCACAACGTGCGATCCATGAATTGCGCGAACTGATTTTTTCTGGTGAATTGGCAGCGGGGTCGGACCACCTAGAAAGCGAATTGGCTGAACGTTTGAGTATGTCCCGCACGCCTGTGCGCGAGGCGGCTTTGACGCTTGAGGGGCAAGGATTGCTGGAACTGCGGCCGCGCAAAGGCCTGCGTATTCTTCCCGTATCTCCGCAAGATATGCGCGAGATCTATGACGTGCTGACGGAACTGGAAGGGCTGGCCGCGCAGCGTGCCGCCGAGCAGGGGTATAGTGCCGCGCAGCTAATCGACATTAAGCAAGCTATGGCTGATATGGACGCCGCTGTTGATGACAATAATCTTGAGGATTGGGCCCGTGCGGATGATCAATTCCACCGCGAACTTGTACGCCTTAGTGGCAACAATCGTTTGGTGCATTTGGTAGGAATGATGAGCGATCAAGTGCGCCGCGCACGTGCTATGACATTGTTCATTCGCCCAATCCCAACCCAATCAAACGAGGATCATCGTGGCGTTGTAGATGCAATCGAACGTGGAGACGGAGCAGAGGCTGGACGCCTTCACCGTGGCCACCGCGAACATGCCAAGAAGATGATCGTTGAGTTGTTGGAGAAACACCGTTTAAAGAAGCTTTGAAACAAGTTTTCTGGCGTAGCTATGGGCAGGTTGTTCAGCTGCCCATCAGTTTGATGATTAGGCGATAACGCCTTGGACAACATTGCTAAGAGATGCGCCGATCGTGTCAATTGGACCCATCGCATCTATACGCTGCAATGCGCCTTTGCCCTCGTAATACCTGATCAAGGGTGCTGTTTGCGCGTGATAGGCCATCAATCGACCACCAACGGTCTCTGCGTTGTCGTCGGCGCGGCGTTTCATATCGGTGCTGCCACAGACGTCACAAACACCAACTTGCGTTGGGATTTTAAAGCTGTCGTGAAAGCCCTCGCCGCAATCTGCACAGGTGTAACGGCCTGCAACGCGTTCGACCATTGCCGTATCATCAACTTCTAGGCTGATGGCCGCATTAATCTTTTGTCCGTTTTCGGCCAATAAGCTGTCTAAAGCTTCTGCTTGTACATCAGTACGTGGAAAGCCGTCTAAGATTACGCCGCTCGCGCAATCAGGTTCGGTCAAGCGGTCGCGTAAAATATCAATAACGATTTGATCACTGACCAAAGCACCAGATTTCATCACTTCATCGGCGGCTTGGCCTGCGGGTGTTCCAGCCGCAACTGCGGCACGTAACAAATCACCGGTGGACAGTTGGACCAAGCCAAATTGTTTTTCCAGCATGCGCGCTTGGGTGCCTTTGCCTGCACCCGGAGGGCCAAGCAAAATGAGAACTGAGGGTTTATTCATGACATTGGTATCCGTGTTTATTCTTATGGGCCGTGCTGTCCGTATGTTTGACACGGACAGCTTCGTTGCATTCTCAGACCATACGGTTTGCGATGAGGTCCTCAACGACGCTTGGATCAGCCAGCGTTGATGTATCGCCCAGTGCACCAAAATCGTTTTCCGCAATCTTACGCAGGATACGGCGCATGATTTTGCCTGAACGGGTTTTTGGCAAGCCCGGTGCCCATTGGATCAAATCAGGCGATGCGATGGGGCCAATTTCTTTACGCACCCAAGTACGCAGTTCTTTGCGCAATTCCTCGGATGGGTCTTCGCCATTCATCAAAGTTACGTAACAATAAATGCCTTGGCCTTTGATTTCGTGCGGATAGCCGACAACGGCAGCTTCGGCCACTTTGGGGTGGGCGACCAATGCGCTTTCGACTTCGGCGGTGCCCATGCGGTGACCAGACACGTTGATCACGTCATCAACGCGGCCTGTAATCCAATAATCGCCATCTGCGTCACGTTTGCAGCCATCACCTGTGAAATAATACCCTTCGTAATCTGAGAAATACGTTTTCTCGAACCGTTCGTGGTCGCCCCAGATGGTGCGCATCTGACCGGGCCAACTGTCCTTGATGCACAACACACCTTCTACATCGTTGCCCTCGATGATCTCACCCGATGCGGGTTCCAGCACCACTGGTTCGATGCCAAAAAATGGCTTCATAGCTGATCCGGGTTTCATCGCATGTGCGCCGGGTAGGGGTGTCATCAAGTGACCGCCTGTTTCTGTTTGCCACCACGTGTCAACGATGGGGCAATTGCCGCCACCGATAACTTCGTTGTACCAGTTCCACGCTTCCGGATTGATCGGCTCACCCACCGTGCCCAATAGCTTCAAGCTGCTCAGGTCGCAGCCTTTAACAAAATCATCGCCCTGTGCCATCAAAGCACGAATTGCAGTTGGTGCGGTATAGAACTGCGCAACTTTGTATTTCTCGCAAACTTGCCAGAATCGGGAGGCGTCAGGGTAGGTGGGCACGCCTTCAAACATGATCGTAGTCGCGCCGTTCGCCAGCGGGCCATAGACGATGTAGCTGTGGCCAGTGACCCATCCCACATCCGCAGTGCACCAGAAAACATCACCTTCTTTATAATCAAACGTGATCTCGTGGGTCATCGAGGCATAGACGATGTAACCGCCCGTGGTATGCACAACGCCTTTGGGCATGCCTGTTGAGCCGGATGTGTATAGAACAAACAATGGATCTTCGGCGTTCATTTCCTCTGGGGGGCAATCGGCAGAAGCTGCGGCACTTAGCACATTGTAATCGCGGTCGCGTGTTTCGTTCCAAGCAACATCGCCGCCAGTGCGACGTACAACCAAACATTGAACACTTTCAGCACAATTATTTAATGCTATGTCTGCATTTGCCTTCAATGGCGTATTTCGGCCCCCACGTGGAGCTTCGTCCGCTGTGATTACAACCTTTGCCTCGGACCCATTTACACGGGCGGCCAATGCATCAGGTGAGAAGCCTGCAAATACGATAGAATGGATTGCACCAATACGGGCGCAGGCCAGCATCGCATACGCAGCTTCAGGGATCATCGGCATGTAAATCACAACGCGGTCGCCCTTGGTCACGCCAAGGTCTTTCAGCACGTTGGCCATTTTAGAAACTGAGACATGCAACTGCTTATAGGTGATGTGCAGCGCTTCATCTGTTGGGCTGTCAGGTTCCCAGATGATGGCGGTTTGATCTCCGCGTGTTGCAAGGTGACGGTCGATACAGTTGGCCGCAACATTCAGCGTGCCGTCGGCATACCAGTTGATAGAAACATTGCCCAAGTCGAAGTTCACATCTTTTACTTGAGTATAGGGTTTGATCCAGTCGATGCGCTTGCCATGTTCACCCCAGAAGGCGTTAGGGTCGGCGATTGATGCTGCATACATTGTGTCATACTTTGCAGTGTCCACATGTGTGTTTGCGACCATATCGGCGGATGGGGGATAGGTTTTAGATTGGGTGTTTGACATGATTATTGCCTCCCTAATGGCTATGCCCTGTTGGGGCGGTCTTTCGATATGTAGCAAACCTTGATGCGTCTCTCCCACGCGGCCTACCTTTTCGATTTGGGTAGATCATACTGCGAATTGAAAAGAAGGGAATAAGATACGGTAATATAAGGGTTTCGCTGTAAAGGTTTTTCCTTACGGCTTAAAAATTTGTAAATATCCTAGTTAAATTTTGTAAATTTTCGCCTGTTTTCGGTGTATTGCATGTCAAAATGTCAGCGGACGACCGTAAACTCTAATACTCAATCCTAAGGGTCAAGCATCTGGTGGAATTGGAAAGCCTAGGGGAGATGTGCGACATATTGTTGCGCGGCCAATCCGAGAGGCGCTTTTTTGTCCAGAATCGCCACCAGCGCATCTGACTGACTGTTTTTATTCAATAACCAATAATGACCTGTGGTTGTCACGGGTTTTAGCCCTTGGCAGCCCGTTAACCCCACGTTAGCCTCCCCCATAAGCGGATCGAGGCATCGATGCCAACTGGTCCGCATAAAGGGAGAATAACATGAACAAATTTGTATTGGGTGCTGTTGCCAGCTCGCTGTCGTTTGCCTTTGTAATAGAAGCTGCTGCGACGGAATGGAACGTATCAGTTTGGGGCAAACGCCGCGCGTTTACTGAGCACGTTGAAAAGCTAGCTGAATTGGTGTCTGACAAGACCGATGGCGCATTCACAATTAACGTAAGCTATGGTGGTCTGTCCAAGAACCGCGAAAACCTTGACGGCATCAGCATTGGTGCATTCGAGATGGCACAGTTCTGTGCGGGCTACCACCGTGACAAAAATCGCGTGATCACCGTTCTGGAATTACCGTTCTTGGGTGTTGAAAACCTTGCACAAGAAGTTGCCGTTTCTGCAGCTGTTTATGCCCACCCTGCTGCAATCGAAGAGATGGCACAGTGGAATGCAAAGCTGCTGATGACTTCACCAATGCCGCAATACAACTTGGTCGGTACTGGCGAAGCCCGTCAAACATTGGCTGACTTTGAAGGTATGCGCGTTCGCGCAACAGGCGGCATCGGCAAAGCATTCGCATCCGTTGGTGGTGTACCAACATCTGTGACGGCGACGGAAGCCTATCAAGCGATGCAGGGCGGATTGGTCGACACGGTTGCATTTGCACAGCACGCGCACTTGTCCTTTGGCACAATCAACCAAGCAACGTGGTGGACGGCGAACCTGAACCCAGGTACCGTGAATTGCCCAGTTGTGGTAAACATCGACGCCTATGACGATCTGTCAGACGCCGAACGCGAAGCGCTGGACAGCTCGGTTCCAGAAGCAATCGACCACTACTTGGCCAACTACGGTGAACTTTTGGGCCGTTGGGACACTGTTCTAGCCGAGAAGAACGTTGAAAAAGTTGAAATCGCCGAGGACGTGATTGCAGAATTCCGTGCCAAAGCTGCTGATCCAATCCGTGACGAATGGATTGCAGACATGGAAGCCCAAGGCCTGCCAGGCCAAGAACTGTATGATCTGGTTGTAGCGACGCTTGCAAAGGCCAAAATGGCCAACTAAGCGACCTAAATTTACGAAGAGGGCCGTCCCATCGTTTGGGGCGGCCCTACTATATAATAAAAACAGATACTCGGGGGAGTAGGACAATGGCAGGATCAGGTGCGGTACTGGAGGATTCTAGTCTGCTTAGCCGACTAGACCGGGCATTGTTGCCGCTGGAACGCTTTTGCGCGTTACTGAGCGGCCTTGCGATATTTTCACTGATGTTCTTGGCGGCGTATTCCGTCATCACACGCAAATTCTTGGGCAGCCCGATGATGGGCTATGTCGACTTGATCGAAAGCGCCATGCCGATCATTGCGATCATGGGCGTGGCGTACGTGCAGCGCGACGGCACGCACATCCGTATGGATATGCTGGTCAGCAAGCTAAGCGGTCGTACGCTTTGGCTGTTTGAACTGATCTCGGTCCTGATGATCCTAATTTTGATGGCGGCACTCACTTGGGGGTCATGGGATCACTTCATGCGCTCGTTTGATTGCGCCCGACCTTGGTGCAGCAAAGACAGCACCACCGATATTTACTTGCCGCTTTGGCCGTCTAAACTGGTCGTTCCATTTGCGTTTTTCGTCCTTTCACTGCGCCTAATGTTACAGGCATGGGGCTATGGCCGCGCCTTTATATACGGGTTGGAAAACCCCGCTGGTGTGCCTTTGAACCTAACTGTAGCGGAACAAGCCGCAATTGAAGCGCGCGCCGTGCAGGGGGCTGACTGATGGATAGCATTTCAATTGGCCTGTGGGTCAGCGGCGGCATGTTGGTCATGGTATTGCTGGGCATGCGGGTGGCTTTTGCTGCTGGTATGGCTGGGTTTGTTGGCCTCGTTTGGCTGCGCTGGAACGGTTATGATTATGACCCTGATAAGTTCGGCAAAGCCCTCACCATCAGCGTGCGCATTGCGGGTCTGACACCGCAATCAAAGGTCAGCGCGAATGTGTTATCGTTGATCCCTGTTTTCATCCTGATCGGTTATCTCGCCTATTACGCCAAGCTGACAACGGCATTGTTCGAGGCCTGCAAACGCTGGTTTGCATGGGTTCCAGGTGGCTTGGCAGTTTCAACCGTGTTTGCCACTGCTGGCTTTGCGGCTGTGTCTGGTGCGTCTGTCGCAACCGCGGCCGTATTCGCCCGTATCGCGATCCCAGAGATGTTGAAAATTGGCTATAACAAGCAATTTGCAGCAGGCGTTGTTGCGGCAGGCGGAACATTAGCTTCCCTTATTCCGCCTTCAGCGATCCTTGTGATCTATGCGATCATTGTGGAACAAGACGTTGGCAAACTGCTGCTTGCTGGTTTTATTCCCGGTGCGTTTTCAGCGATTGTGTATGCGGTTCTGATTATCGGCATCGCGATGACATTCAAAAACGTAGGCCCACCAGTGCGCGGCTTTACGTGGAAACAACGCTTTGAATCGCTCCCACCAGCTTTGCCTATCGTGGCTGTCGTCGTGATCATCATCTTCTTTGTCTACAACCCTTTTGGGGATGCATGGGGCACCCCGACTGAGGGCGGCGCAATCGGTGCGTTTATCGTCTTCTTGATGGCGCTGTATCGCGGCATGCGCTGGGCGCAGTTGAAGGACGCATTGCTGGAAACAGCCAAGCTGACGGTGATGATTTTCACCATCATCTGGGGCGTGTTGATCTATGTGCGTTTCCTTGGGTTCGCTAAACTGCCCGATGCGTTTTCAGACTGGATCGTTTCGCTCGATATGGCACCGCTCACGATCCTGATCTGCATCCTATTGGCATATGCCGTGTTGGGTATGTTCATGGACGCCATCGGGATGCTGCTGTTGACGCTGCCCGTGGTTTATCCTGCCGTCATGGCGCTGAACGGGGGTGAATACGTTAGCGCTGCGGACAGTGCGTTTGGCATGTCAGGTCCAATGTGTGCAATCTGGTTTGGGATCTTGGTGGTGAAGATGGCAGAGTTCTGTTTGATCACACCGCCTATTGGTCTCAACTGTTTTGTGGTTGCAGGCGTGCGCGATGACCTAACCGTTCAGGATGTGTTCAAAGGTGTGATGCCGTTTTTCCTCGCAGATGCTGTTACAATCGCCTTGCTGGTCGCTTTCCCAGCAATCGTTTTGTGGTTGCCGTCTTTGGTCGGTTAAATTGCAAGGTATCCAATACCCGCAAAACTAATGGCGACGCCGATCCATTGCGGCGTCGTCATCCGTTCTTTCAAGAACAGCCACGCCAAAATGATGGTGATCATTCCAAAGGTTGATGCTGCCACGGCTGCAAACTCAGGCCGGTAAAGGTTGCCAGATGCAATCACGATGCCGAGGGCGATGGCATCCAGAAGTCCCATCAAAGCCAGCAACGGCCAAGCGCTGCGTTCAGGCAGCTTGGCACCTTTAGAGGCAAGCAATAAGACGACAGCTCCCAACGCTGCTGCCAAACGTGTAACCAAGACTACGGGTAATTCGCTGCCGGCTTGTGTCGCAATGTGACCTACTGCGAACGCCAATGCGAAGCCGCCAGCACCAAGCAACGCCCAACCAATAGCCGCCTTTTGCGAGCCACCGCTTTCCTCGCTGTCTGATAGAAAACTAACCACGGCGACGCCGAAGATCACCGCGCCGACAGCTATCCATTGATCCCAAGGTACCGTTTGGCCCATCATTGCTGCCCAGCCAATCGACAGAATTGGGTAGCCGCCCATGATCGGCGCAACAAGGCGCACAGGCCCAATACTGAACGCGTTATAAAGGCCAACAGCGCCAATCAGATAAAATACACCACTTAAGACGCTGTACCCGTAGCTGGCAGTGGTCATGTCAGCCCAATTGCCAAATGCGCCAGTAATGGGCAGCAAAAACACCGAACCACCCACCATAACAGTTGCTAACGCTGGTAAAACGCCGCCGCGTTGCGACACGTAGCGCACGCAAATATCATGTACGCCCCATGCAAGGGCGGCGATCATTCCGAGGGTTAATGAGAGCATTTTGGGGTCCTAATTAGACGTGTCGTTTCTTCGTCATTAATCGTCTTTCGCAAGACTTGCGTAAACAGTAATTTGTCATTCTCACTACTAAATAATTATTCCCTTCACTCAACACCCATGAATCGGAGTCTTTAGCCAAGGAATGACCAAACTCGACAGCGCTTATACACTCAGGTCAAACTTGGACTGCCTCGTCCTCACCCTTAAATCTTCTCCCCAGCCAGTTTTCATTGCCGCGTTGAGCCGAACGTTATGTCGTAGAGGAGGCAGGAGCTGTTTTTGTTGCAAGGTGATGACTGGTCTTTGCGTGGGATGCGTATAGAGCTTGATGAGCTCAAAACAGATCTTACGAACGCCCAAGCGATCCAAGTGTTCGGTGCAAGTTCTAAAGCGAAATCAAAAGAAGCATTGGGTGTTAGAGGCGAGCGCACAATGATCGTAGCGACATCGGTTTCCTAGTGCTGCGGCACAGATGGATTTTGAACGCCCGGACACGGCGACCCAGTTGACCGCAATGATCAAACGAGCAACTTTCAAATCAGCTGTGCGATTTGAATTGCCGGTACCTTTGGCTGATCCTTTGGCTGACATCAGGGTACACGCACAATTCGCTGAAAGCTTTTGTCAAAGCACGTGATTTCACCCAAATTCTGGATGTTGATGGACGCCAATGTTCTGTTTCTAGTGCTTTTCGGCACGTTGACTGGACGACGGCAACCAATTCCCATTGAACGCCACGACGACGCATACCTTGATGGGGCACGCCTATCTTCAATTGGGATGGCACGCGAATTAATATGAACGCGACTGGATGGCATTGGCTTTGCGTGCCCCCAGAAATCCAAAACGGACGACTTCATTGGTTGTGATGCCCTGATCCAACGTTAGAAACGCCACGCCACGCCACGCCACAAGTCCGCAGGCCCTTACATCGACAGCAATGTGGATGTGGTACACGGCGATCATGTCCTTATCGGGCGGGCGCGAATTGGTGAGGTGACATCGTCTAAACGTTCTCCGTTGCTTGGCAAAAGCATTGCCTTGGCCCGTGTGGACGTGACGCATGCGGGAATCGGAACGAAGTTTGAGATCAGCAAGTTGGATGGACACCAAAAACGTTTGCCTGCGGAAGTTGTATCGCTGGCAAAGACGCTCTGCGATTTGGGTAAGTATTTGTAATATATATGGTTTAGACGCGGCCCGAAACCCGCCCGCTTTTCCGATCAATGTCCAAGGCGCTGAAGTCTTGATGCCGACGATGAGCTGTGCGTTGGATGACCTTGGCCATGTAGGCGCAACTATGTCTCGATACTTGCAAAGACGATCCAAGGTTCATCGCTGCAGAGCTACTTAATAAGGGGATGACCACACTGGATTATTCCTTTTTTAAGATGGCAGATCGATTGTGCGTGTTTGATTTATCCCGCCAACCGGTTGGGGTCTGCATCCATGAGGTGACGAACCGCAGCATTTTGGTCGTTAAGGTAAATGGTGATCCCGTCACATCATCTGAGCAACTCGATCTTGTGCCAAAGAAGTCTAGTATCTGTAAATCGAAATTACTCATTGGCGATTGGCGCATCGGGTGGGCGTAAGAACAGCCGGAGAGTTTCATAGATCAAGTGCTAGCACCAAATTGATCAGGGAATGGTTGGTGGGCCAGGCTGCTCGAAACCATCAGTCCACCAATCCCTAGTGAGCAGTCGCTTGTTTGTAAGCGCCACATGGCCGGTACGCATCCCCGCCGCAACCATGTTTGGCACAAATAGCAGGGTGTTCTTGATCGGCGCGACTGCTAGTTTTGCAGATAAACTTCTAAACTGTCATCTAGCGCGTCTTTCCAAGGGGTATGGTGTTTCGGTGCCATCGTGCCCGTCAAGACCGAAGAGTGGCCGAAATCACGGAAGGTCATGATGTTTTTCTTTTTGTTGCCTTTCCAGGCTTTGAAGGCCTGACATGCCCCTTCAAGATCGAAATCGGGGTAGTCGGTATAGCCAATCAACTCCTTAACGTAATCGCCCTGATACCAAATTGCGTCATAGTCGTCTTCGCCAGCGTCTTCGCGGGCAGTGCGGTCTGCAACATCGACCATCATCGCAGCCTTGTCCGGCGTTTCGATCCGTCCCATGATCACGTCGCGTGCCCACCATGCTTGGGCGTCAAACATGTTGAATGTGAACCACTGGTCCTGCATCCCGATATAGAACAAGTCTGGATTGTGGACGTATGCGACGCCTTTATACAGGTCGTTTGAGGCGAGGCGGTTGGTGGTTTTAAGGCGCAATTCTTCCGACATAAACGGGAAATTGTGCTGATACCCTGTGCACAAGATCACCGCGTCAATTTCACGGCTGCTGCCGTCTTTGAAGTGGGCGGTTTTCCCATCCATATGGGTAAGTAACGGCACCTCAGCCCAGTTGTCGGGCCAATCGTAACCCATCGCGGCCGTGCGATGGCTGACGGTGATCGACTTGGCACCATATTTCCAACATTGGCTGCCGATGTCTTCGGCGGAATACGATGTGCCAATGATCAGCACATCTTGGTTCTTGAATTCTACTGCGTCGCGGAAATCATGGGCGTGCAAGATACGGCCCGGGAACTTATCGAAGCCTTTGAAATCGGGTACATTTGGTGTCGAGAAGTGGCCATTACACACGATTACATGGTCGAAGACTTCGGAATATAAGGTATCATTGGGGAGGTCACGGACGGTAACTATGAATTTGTCATCCTTGTGCTCGACGTTTTTCACTGCCGTGCTGAAGCGGATCATATCGCGCACCCCAGCTTTTTTCACGCGGCCTTCGATATAATCAAACAACACGGCGCGGGGCGGGTAAGACGCGATTTGTTTGCCGAAATGTTCCTCAAACGAATAGTCGGCAAATTCCAGACCTTCTTTTGGGCCGTTTGACCAAAGGTAGCGGTACATGGAGCCGTGGACGGGTTCACCGAATTCATCAAGCCCCGTGCGCCAAGAATAGTTCCACAAACCACCCCAGTTGGATTGTTTCTCAAAGCATACAATTTCGGGGATGTCGGCGCCCTCGTTTTGAGCTGATTGGAAGGCGCGAAGTTGGGCGAGACCTGATGGGCCTGCGCCGATGATCGCTACGCGTTTGGTCATGTGTGTGCTCCTGATTTCGTAGGCCGGTGAGCTAAGAAATGTGGGAGCCTCCGGCGGGAGTTTAGTTGGCAAGATTAAGTTGGAGATAAGGTGGGCATTGTGCCCACCTTTGTTGGTTTAGATATCCAGTGTGTTGGCTTTTTCCCAATCAGAGAAGTGGCCGCAGAAATCGTTCCATTCCTGCATTTTCATCTTGAGATACGCGGCAGAGAATTCCTCGCCCATCGCAGCTTTTAAGGCGTCGTCTTCGTCGTATTGGCGCAGCGCATCCAGCATGTTTAGCGGCAGCAAAGGTGCTCCTGTGACTGTATGCCCCTGGGCGTACATGTCGATGTCGTGGCGCGGTCCTGGATCAGCTTTACTGCGCACACCAGACAGGCCAGCCGCGATGATGATCGCCTGCAACAGATATGGGTTCACGGCACCGTCGGGCAGGCGCAACTCGAACCGACCGGGGCCGGGGACGCGCACCATGTGTGTGCGGTTGTTGCCTGTCCATGTGACAGTGTTTGGTGCCCATGTGGCCCCAGACATCGTACGCGGCGCGTTGATCCGTTTGTAGCTGTTCACCGTTGGGTTGGTGATCGCGGCAAGGGCCGAGGCGTGTTTCATAATACCACCAAGGAAGTGGCGGCCTTTGTCGGACAGGCCCAACTCGGCTGTTTGGGAGCTGTTGTCAGCCTCCATCGCGAAGACATTAGTCTTGGCCGCTTTGCCCGGCGCATCCCAAACTGAGATATGCGCGTGGCAGCCATTGCCTGTTAACCCTTCGATGGGTTTAGGCATGAAGGTTGCGCGGTAGCCGTGCTTTTCAGCCACGCATTTGGTCATGAACTTGAAGAAGCTGTGCTTATCCGCAGTTTTCAGGGCATCGTCATAGTCCCAATTCATTTCCCACTGGCCGTTCGCGTCTTCATGGTCGTTTTGGTATGCGCCCCATTCTAATTCTAACATGTAATCAGATATTTCGCGGATGACATCAAGGCGACGCATGAACGCTTGTTGATCATAGCAGGGCTTGGCGGCCGTATCGAATTGGTCGCTGATTTGGTCGCCTGCTGGGGTCAGTAAGAAGAATTCAGCCTCGATCCCAGTTTTGACGTGCATGCCTTCTTTCGCGGCTTCAGCAATCAGTTTGCGCAACACGTTACGCGGCGCTTGGGCGACGTCTTCGCCCTCCATCACGCAGTTGCCAGGCACCCATGCGATTTCCTTGTTCCATGGCAGGATGATCACGGCCTCGGGGTCCGGCACGGCCAACATGTCAGGGTGGGCGGGGGTCAGGTCCAACCAAGTGGCGAAACCCGCAAATCCAGCGCCGTCTTCCTGCATATCTGCAATCGCGCGGGCGGGAACCAGTTTGGCCCGTTGCCCACCGAACAGATCGGTGAAGGAGATCATGAAATATTTGACGCCGTTCTCTTCGGCGAATTTTGCGAGGTCTGTGGCCATGTGATTTATCCCTGTTTTGCAACGTCGGTATTACGTCGGTATTTTATCGGTATTGCGTCGGTGCGCATGTATGTGTGCAAAAGGCGCGCCCCCTTTGGTGCGCGCCTTGAATTTAGTAACCGGTGCCGGGTTTGCCGGGATACCAATCGGTACCACACAATGGCACTTTGGCCATTGCTGCAGCTTCCATTGTCAGGGCCACCAAATCCTCTGGTTCCAGATTGTGCAGGTGGTTTTTGCCACAAGCCCGCGCGATTGTTTGCGCCTCTAGCGTCATCACCTTGAGGTAATTTTTCAAACGGCGCCCGCCTTCAATGGGGTCAAAACGTTTCATCAGCTCCGGATCTTGGGTGGTGATGCCTGCAGGGTCACGACCCTCGTGCCAATCGTCATAGGCACCTGACGTCGTGCCAAGCGCGTTGTATTCTGCCTCGTACTTTGGATCATTGTCACCCAAAGCGATCAACGCCGCTGTACCGATAGCAACGGCGTCAGCGCCAAGTGCCATAGCCTTTGCTACATCTGCGCCCGATCGGATGCCGCCTGACAGGATTAATTGCACTTTGCGGTGCATGCCAAGGTCTTGCAGCGCTTGAACCGCTGGGCGAATGATGGCGAGTGTTGGCTGGCCCACATGTTCGATGAACACATCTTGTGTCGCCGCCGTGCCGCCTTGCATGCCGTCCAAAACAATTGCGTCAGCACCGGCTTTGACCGCCAACGTCACGTCGTAGTAGGGGCGTGCGCCTGCAACTTTGACGTAGATTGGTACTTTCCAACCGGTGATTTCGCGCAGTTCCAGGATTTTGATCTCAAGGTCATCTGGACCCGTCCAGTCGGGGTGACGACAGGCCGAACGTTGGTCGATGCCTTTTGGCAAATTGCGCATTTCAGCCACACGGTCGCTGATTTTCTGACCGAGCAACATGCCACCACCACCGGGTTTAGCGCCTTGGCCCACAACGATTTCGATTGCGTCTGCTTTGCGCAGATCATCTGGGTTCATGCCGTAGCGGGATGGCAGATATTGATAGACCAGCTTGTTCGAATGCCCACGTTCTTCTTGGGTCATGCCGCCGTCACCTGTCGTGGTCGACGTGCCTGCCATGGATGCGCCACGGCCCAACGCCTCTTTTGCGGGACCCGACAGTGCGCCAAAAGACATGCCCGCGATGGTGATCGGAATATCCAGATGGATCGGGTTCGAGGCGTTAAGCCCACCGATGGTCACGGAGGTATCGCATTTCTCGCGGTAGCCCTCGAGCGGGTAGCGTGAAATCGAGGCACCCATAAATAGCAGGTCGTCAAATGACGGCACTTTGCGTTTGGCACCACCGCCGCGAATGTCATAAATACCCGTCGCGGCGGCGCGGCGAATGTCGCTGTTTACATCAGCGGAGAAGGTCGCAGACTGCCGTGGCGTCGTGTGCGGGATACCTTTGTCGTCGTGGCTGTTCATTTTCAGTATCCTTAGTACGCGCCGGCGTTGTCGACGTCGAAATTATAAAGCGTACGGGCAGAGCCGTAGCGCGTGAATTCTGTCGGTTTTGCATCCACACCAGATTCCGCAATGATGTCATTGAGGAATTCTAGGTGTTCGGGGCGCATTTCCTTTTGTTCGCAATCCGCGCCAAGTGATTTGACTGTTCCGCGCACGAAAAACCGTGCCTCGTAGCAGCTGTCACCCAAGGCATCGCCCGCATCGCCGCAGACCACCAGATTGCCGGATTGGCCCATAAATGCAGACATGTGACCGATGTTACCTTGAACGACGATGTTGACGCCTTTCATGGAAATGCCGCAGCGCGAGGATGCATTGCCTTTGACCACGATCAAACCGCCATGCGCCGTTGCGCCCAAATATTGGCTGGCGTCACCTTCAATGATGATCTTTCCAGACATCATGTTTTCGCCTGTGCCAGGACCGGCTGACCCATGCACATGGATGGTCGCCTGTTTGTTCATTCCACCACAGTAATATCCGGTAGAGCCCTTAACATTCACCTCGATAGGGGCGTCGAGACCCACAGCAATGGCATGACTGCCCCTTGGGTTCACAACGTCCCAAATGGTTTGGTTGGTGTCTGCAGATTGGGAATGGAGTGCAGAATTTAGGGCGCGCAGGCCCTGCGCTTCTAGATCGAAACTTTGCATTAGGCGGCTTTCACTTTTGGGGCTGCTGTGTCGTTGTGGCTCCAGAAATAGACCGTCGCGGGTTCTGGTTCCCAAACGCGTGCGGTTTCGATGCCCGGAAGGTTGACCAACGCGCGGTATTCTGACCCAAAAGCAACGTATTGATCTGTTTCGGCCATCACGGCGGGTTTGCAGGCTATGGGATCACGCACAACGCCAAATCCGTCCTTGGTTCCAACGACGAATGTAAAGAAACCATCAAGGTCTTCCAGCGCGCTTTCCATGGCTTCGCCAAGGGTCGCACCCTCTTGCATGCGCCAGGTCAGATAGGCAGCACCAACTTCGGTGTCGTTCTCTGTCTCAATGTGGACACCAAGGCGCTTGAGGCGGCGGCGCAACGAATTGTGGTTTGACAGCGATCCGTTGTGCACAAGGCACTGATCTGGACCGGTGTTAAAAGGGTGCGCGCCCATGGTTGTCACGGCGGATTCTGTGGCCATCCGAGTGTGCCCGATTCCGTGTGATCCGGACATAGTACGGACGTCAAAGCGGGTCGCCACGTCTTTCGGCAACCCAACCTCTTTGAATATCTCAAGTGATGCGCCGTGGCTCATGACGCGTACATTGGGGCGAATTTCCGTCAATGCCGCACGTGCTTCAGGGACCTGATCGGCCTGCATTTCGAGGACCGCGTGCGTGTCTTTGACCGAGATTGACACCTTACCTTCGACACGCTTGCGGAGATCATTTCCGAGCTTGGCAAAGTCCGCTTCAGGGGTGTCAGACTGCACAGTTAGCTTGGCATTACCTGTTGTTTCGCCACTATAAATCGCAATCCCGGCACTGTCAGGGCCACGGTCAGTCATTGTGACCAACATATCGGTCAGCATATCGCCAAGCATGGGCTCAAGCGATGGGTCTTTGAGAAATAGTCCGACGATCCCGCACATGGCATGATCCCTCCCGATAGTAAGAATAGTTGCGACTCAAACGCTAGCACCAAAACTATACTCCCTCAACCCTAAGGAAACTATTTTTCATACAAGTTAAGAAATAGCTAGCCAGAGTGGGGTGGATCGTGTTTGTTTTGAGCCAACGCCGCATGACTGCATACGACGGTGCACTAATATTGACTGAACTATCCAACAAAATACTGATCCAGATGGGGGTTAATCCGTGGAAGAACAAATTGCTGAACTAACGGCGCAGGTCGCTGCATTACAGAGCGGGGGCGCGACGACGAACACAATGTTCGCCGAAATGTTCTATTACCTGACGATACCGTTGATGATTATCATTCACGCAGGCTTTTTGGCCTACGAGATGGGATCGTCCCGTATGAAGAACGTCCTATCTTCGGGCGTGAAAAACATTCTGGCGTTCGCCTTTATGATTCCAACATTCTACTTCTTCGGTTGGTGGATATATTGGGGTTTCCCAACGGGTCTTACGCTTTCCGAAGGTCCTGCAGGGATTTCTGGCGCAGCATATGCGTCTTCTATCGCATTCGGTTGGGGTGAAAGCGCTCAGTACATGGGGCCAAATATCGCCGATAACGCATCTGGCGTGTTCTTCGGGGCCTTCGCATTGTTTGCCGCAACAACCGCGTCCATTATGTCGGGCGCTGTGATCGAACGCATCCAGACGGTTGGCTTTGTTATTCTAGCTATCGTTCTTGGCTCCTTCGCTTGGGTCATTGCGGCCGCTTGGGGTTGGCATGCTGACGGTTGGTTGGTCACGAAATTCGGTGTTCATGACTTTGGCGCGGCGGGCCTTGTGCACGCGGTTGCTGGTTTCTTTGCCTTAGGTGTCTTGATCAATCTTGGGCCACGTATCGGCAAATTTAACGCTGATGGCAGCGCAAACCACATCGCAGGGCACAACATGCCTATGACTGTTGTTGGTTTGATGCTGATTATTGTGGGTTTCTGGGGCTTCTTGATGGCCTGCGTTATTGTACCGGGCGAAGCATGGAGCTGGTTTGGCGATAAGTTCGCAACCATCTACGGCACACCGATCACACTGTCTGCGCTGTCCTTTAACATCTTGATGGCGATTGCTGGTGGTATCATCGGCGCGTGGATTTGGACCAAAGACCCTTTCTGGATGATGTCTGGTGCACTTGCTGGGATCATCTCGACTGCTTCTGGTTTGGACATCTACTTCCCGGCGCTGGCATTCATCATCGCGTTCTCTGCTGGTATCATCGTGGCACCTGCCGCGGCATGGCTGGAACGACGCGGCATTGATGACGCGGTTGGGGCTGTCACAGTCCACGGCACAATCGGCCTGTACGGTGTGGTTATGTTGGGTGTGTTTGCATCTGGTTATCCAGCGCTTCAAGGCGAAGGCGTCGCAACGATCAACCTGTTCGGTCAAATTATCGGTGCGGTTGTGTTCTTCTCGCTGGGCTTCTTCCCAGGCTACATCGTGTCCTACATCCTTAAGGGATTGGGTATGTTGCGTGTCCCAGAGGGTGCAGAAATCGCTGGTATGGATACTGTTAAGGTGCCTGCACAGGGCTATCCTGAAGGTATCCCTGCATCACTGGCACCAGCTGAATAAGATTGGCTGAATAACATTTGAAAAGGAGAGAACCATGGGTTTTCCATATGATGAAGCGAACTGGGCCGTTGTTGATGGGGCCATGTATATGGGCCACGGCAGCATCATGCCGGGTGTCTATACCTTGATCGCAGCCGTGATCTGCGTGGCCGTATTGTTTGTAGGTCACAAGTCTGAGGCGGCGAAAGCAGCTAAGTTTTAAGTCGACAGGCTTAAAAGTACTGAAAAGGGGGCTGCTTGAAAGAGCGGCCCCTTTTTTTGATGCTACAGCATCAATAAGGTTCGGTAACGATGCAGACTTAAAAGGTGTTAGCCAAAACACAAACTGCTCGAATCTATCTAGCAAATAAGCTAATATCATTGACTATGACTTACAAAGAAACCCCGTCGATAGCTCCGGATAGTTCCAACGAAATAGGGACGGAAAACGAGCTTGCGCTGCGCGTTCGAAGCCATCTGTGCAGCATTGTCGGGCAAGATACGCCGATCACTTACCAAGCTCTGGCCAAGGTTCTAGAGTTGACGCCGCCAAATACAATCCACCAGCTAACGGTCGCGTTGGAACGCTTGATCGAGGAGGATGCCGCTGCGGGTCGCCCTTTGATTTCAGCGCTTGTCATTAGTAAGGCACGGGATGGATTGCCTGCGCCGGGTTTCTTTGAATGCGCATGGCGGTTCGGGCGGTTGGTCGATGACCCTTTCGGACCTACGGTTCCAGCATTTTATGCTGCTGAGTATGATAAGGCCGTCGAATTCTGGGGTGCGTTCACTAAAGACGTTGGGCCAGAAGTGTAAATTTGCCAAGTATTTGGCCAATAGATCTTAGCCCTCAAAAATTACAGATATGGACAGGCCGTCTGCTTAGGCGCTTTGTGGATAACTGATGATCGACAGATACCGTGCCGGCAACTTCACCAACTTCTCTGGGCCATGCGGCGCATCGGCGTCAAAAAATAACGTATCACCTGGTTTGAGCGTATGAATATCGTCGCCGTGGCGGTAATCGACTTCGCCATCCAGCATATAAATTGTTTCAATCCCGGCGTGTTGGAACGTTGGAAAGATGTCGGATTTTTCTGAAAGGGTAATCAGATAGGGCTCAACAATCACGCCTGAGGCATTGGACCCGAGGTGGCCCAGAAGATTATATTGGTGATTGGCGCGTGTGCCCTCGCGATCAATTTCGACGCCTTCGCCGGATCTGGTATGAACCGCTTGACGGCTTTCCTCGAAACGGCGGAAAAAGCTGGTCAACGGTACACTTAGGGTGTTCGCCAAGGTCTGTAGCGTGGTCAACGAGGGTGACGTATTGCCGTTTTCAATCTTGGACAACATCCCGATCGACAGGCCTGTCATCTGCGAAAGCTCGGCCACTGTGATCTGTTGTTGGCGGCGAAAGGCACGAACCTCGCGTCCAATCGCCACTTCAAGCACCTTTTCACGATCCCCATCACGTGTGCTGTGCGGGTCTTGTGTCAATTGATTGGCTATTTCGGGGCTGATTTTTTCTATATTCATAACGGGTCACCTACTACAAAGCTGAATCAGAAGCCGCAATTCAATTTGTGCTTAAACTTTGGACAATTATAGGTCATATTTTTCCTCAGAGTCTATGAATTATGAATAAGAGTGAAAATATCCATATCAGTTTCCTAATTTTTCCGGGGTTTCCGATGGCGTGTCTGACGTCCATGATCGAACCGCTGCGCGCTGCGAATGAAATTGCAGCGAAGGACATGTTTGCATGGCAGTTGGTGTCAGAGGACGGGCAACGAATTGTATCCAGCGCTGGTGTCGCGTTTGAGCCTGATTGCGCCTTATCGCCCGAGTTGGGATCAGATGTGTTGTTCTTGCTAAGTGGACCGTTGGCACAGCCCGAAAATCCAGCCCATGCAAATGCGATTTTGCGTACCTTAGATCGCCACGGCACTGTTATGGGGGGCATCAGCGGCGGCGTATTTCCCTTGGTGCGCGCTGGCGTGATGGAGGGACATCGCTGTTCAGTCCATTGGTGTTACGAGGCCGCCTTTCGCGCTGAATTCCCCCAGATCAGGGCGGTGGATGATGTGATCGTGACGGATCGCCGTCGATATACGGTTTCGGGGGCTGCGGCCGCATTCGATCTGGCGCTGCGTCTGATCGAGGAACGATTGGGGGATGAAATTGCCAATGAGGTTGCATGTTGGTTCCAACATCCGCTGATGCGCGGGGAGGGGGTGCGCCAGCGTGTACCCCAGCCTGTGACCTTGCCAAAAACCACGCAATCGGGCCTGCCAGATTTAGTTGCACGCGCTGTTGATTTGTTTGCTTCGCGATTGGAACACCCTATTTCAGTGGCCGAAGTCGCGCAGACGCTTGGTGTGACGCCAAGGCAGGTTGAACGGGCGTTCAAAAAGGCGACGGGGCAGAACCCCACCCAATATTACCGCGGTCTTCGAATGAAAGCGGCGCGTCAGTTGGTGTTGTATTCCAAAGATAGTATGGCCCAAATTGCTGAGGCTGTCGGGTACGGATCAACCACCCCATTGCTCATGCATTATCGGGCTGCTTTCGGTATTGCGCCTCAAGAAGACCGCCAAAACATCAATGTGTTCCGCGTGCAAGGCAATGTGCCAGTCCCGTCAGTCTAACGGGTCGAAGACATTGCCGCGATTATCGCATGGTGCAAAGACCCAGCAGAGGCGCGGGGACCATAAATGCCAAATTTATCTTCGGCGATACGGCGCACAAAACAGCCTAAATGGTGAATGCTACTGCGGCTTGCGGAATTTACGTCCATCGCCTGAGTGTTCAAATTGCACAGCAATTCCATCACGCTTAAGACGCTTTCCCCGCTGACATCAAAACGGGTCCATGCATCTGTTTGCTCAACGACAGATGCGTTGTCTTGCGTTAATGTCTTTAGCTGCGCAGCAAGGTCTTCATGGCTTTCAAACGGGGCCTCTACCATCCATTGATCGGGGCCGATCCAAAATGCGGTCAGGGTTTTGGTCACGACCTGCCCAACCTTAGGTGCGGCAATGCCGACAGCCTTTTTCAAAGCAGTCTTTGTCTGATTTTCGCGGCCCAAACGGGCAGTGACCGATGTCAGCGCCACTTCAGGCACCTCGCGGCAGGTCACGCTGGCGATGATGTCGATGCGAGGCTCGGCCCCGCCTAAGGCGGTGATGGGTGTTAGACTGTGCGTCGCTTTAATCACTGTATTATCCACGGACACGTTCCCCCTCGGGATCAACAAAATGGGCAGACACTATTTCGACCTCTACATTCAAATCGGTAAGTGGTGACACAAGGCGCATCTTCTCACCCTGACGATTTCCACCACCCTTCAACATTCCTAACCCAATCATTGAGCTTAGCGTGGGTGAGAACGCTGCAGAGGTGACGTACCCCTGGTCATGTGCGGCATCTACCGGACCATCCGCGGCCATCAAGTGACCTCCAGCGGTGATTTTATGTGATGGATCAATGGGCTGAATGCCGACCTGCATCAGTGCATCGTCTTCGTTCATGCCTGCACGCTCTGATAAAGTGCTGCCAATACTGTCCTTCTTCTTGGACACCATCCGACCCATCCCAAGGTTCAGCGCGCTTGTCGTGCCGTTCAGTTCATTCCCTGCTGCGTGGCCCTTTTCGATGCGCATGACGCCCAACGCTTCAGTGCCATATGGCGTGACGTTGAATTCTTCACCTTTATACATCAGCTGGCGCATCAGCGCATCGCCGTAGCGCGATGGAACTGCGATTTCGAACGCCAACTCACCAGAGAAAGAGATACGGAAAAGGCGTGCCCGCAACCCACCAAAGACAGTGATGTTCCCACACCCCATGAAGGGGAAGGCCTCGTTTGAGATGTCGAATTCAGGATCGACAATTTTTTGCAACAGCTTGCGTGAATTTGGTCCCGCAACGGCGTATTGTGCCCACGCTTCTGTGGTCGAAATCAGCTGAACATCCAAATCAGGGTACAAGCATTGGCGTACAAATTCGAGATGTTGATAGACGGCGGCAGCTTTTGCTGTGGTGGTGGTGACCACAAAATGATCCTCTGCCAGTCGGCCCGCTGTGCCGTCATCCATTGCAATGCCGTCTTCGCGCAACATCAACCCATACCGGACCTTGCCAACAGCCAGCTTGGCGAAGGCGTTGCAGTATACTTTGTTTAGGAAGGTGGCAGCATCGCTGCCTTGTACGTCGATTTTGCCCAAAGTTGTACAATCGCAAACTCCGACGGAGGCGCGTGTTGCAGTCACTTCGCGGTCCACAGATTGACGCCAGTGAACCTCGCCTTCAATCGGGAACCACTGTGCACGTAGCCAGTTGCCCACTTCAACAAACACTGCGCCACGTTCTTTTGCCCAGTAATGTGATGGTGTCAGTCGGGTAGGGTGGAATTCTTTACCGCGCATGCGTCCAGCCAGAACACCGATGGATGTGGGCGTATAAGGGGGGCGGAAAATAGTGGTGCCAACTTCGGGAATCGATTTTCCAGCCAGTTCGGCCATGATCGCAAGGCCACCCATATTGGATGTTTTGCCTTGATCGGTCGCCATGCCCAGCGTGGTATAGCGTTTCAGGTGTTCGACAGACCGAAAGCCTTCTTGATGGCTTAGCTTCACATCTTTAACGGTCACATCGTTTTGTTGATCCAGCCACGCGCGGCTACATCCCTCAACGTACCAGAACGGGGTTTGGGACACTGGCGCGTCCTCAGATATTGGTGTTTTGGCACTACGTCCTTTCAGGCCCAAAGCGGCCTTGGCCGCTGCTGCACCTGTTTTGAGGGCCATATGTGTGGACAGATCGCCATTCGCGGCACCAGTAACCGACATGCCTGGAGGCAGAGTACCACCGGGAACAAATGCCGCTAAATCGTCGTTCCACGTAGGGCGTCCTCGCTGATGACAGGTCATATGCACGTTGGGATTCCAACCACCTGAAACACCAAGTGCGCCGCATTCAATCGTGCGATCCGAACCGTCAGCCAATTTCACATCAACGAACTTAAGGCCAAGACGACCTTTGCTATCTACAACTTGCGCGCCTTGCAGGACTTCGTAGTCATGCGAGCGAGGTGCATCTGCGCGGCTGTCGATGACGGCAGCGATCTTGACCCCTTTGGCGTGTAAGTCGGCGGCTGTGCGGTGCCCGTCGTCATTGTTGGTAAAGATCGCGATACGTTGTGCAGGTGTTGCGGCCCAGCGGTTGGCATAAGATCGCATGGCAGAGGCCAGCATAATACCGGGACGGTCATTGTTTTCAAACGCGATGGGGCGTTCGGTTGCACCAGCAGCTAGGATCGTTTTGGCCGCATAAATGCGCCACAGAATTTGACGCGGTTTGCCTGTTGCGGGCATGATAACATGGTCAGACACCCGTTCAACCGCGCCGTAGATGCCGTGATCGAATGCACCGATGACTGTTGTGCGGGTCATCAGGCGTACGTTGGGCATTGTAGACAGTTCTGCAATCGTGGCATGGACCCAAACGTCGGATGCCTCGTCGTTTATCGCGAAGACTTCGCTGTTGAGACGCCCGCCAAATGCGAAGTCTTCATCGGCAAGGATCACGTCGCTGCCTGCACGACCAGCGGTGAGGGCGGCCATCAAGCCGGATGGCCCCGCGCCAATGATCAATAGATCTGTGTGGCGAAACCCTTTGTCGTATTCATCAGGGTCTTCGAGCATCGAAAGTGACCCAAGACCAGCGGCTTTGCGGATGATGGGTTCGTATACTTTTTCCCAGAATACGGCAGGCCACATGAAAGTTTTGTAGTAAAATCCTGCCGTTAGGAAGTTTGAGAAACGGTCATTGATTGCCATTGCGTCAAAGGCAAGTGACGGCCAGCGGTTCTGGGATTTTGCGGTTAGCCCCTCGTACAATTCAGCCGTGGTGGCGCGGGTGTTGGGTTCTTGGCGGTTGCCGCTGCGCAGCTCAACGATGGCATTGGGTTCCTCGGAACCTGCCGTCAGCGGACCACGTGGACGGTGGTATTTGAACGAGCGGCCCATAAGGCGCACATCGTTGGCAAGCAGGGCAGAGGCCAGCGTGTCGCCTGCAAACCCTGCATAAGATTTGCCATCGAACTTGAAATTCAACGGCTGATTTCGGTCGATTTGGCCACCCTCTAAGCGATTAACTTGGCTCATTTGGAACGCCCCAACTTACGGGCCACATCGCGGGCCAGTTCAACATTTGAAATTTCGTGGGTCACTGTGTCTCGCGTCACAACAAGGTAGGACCGATCGCCCCCTTCGTGGAACCACAACTCGCGGTGAATGCCGGCAGGATTGTCGCGTAGGTAAGCGTATTCATAGAAATCTTGCGCGGCTGTCTCGGAGTCCCAATCGGGCCGCTCGATCATTTTGGCATCACCAAGATAGGCGAATTCGGCGCTGTCGCGTGGGCCAAGGAGGGGGTGATTGATAATCATATGCTACGGTCCCTCAATGCAAATTGGGCTGATTGCCCATGCCTTTTTCGTCGATCATGTGTCCGGTTTTGAAACGGTCAAATCGGTAGGCAGTGGCGGTTGGATGGGGTTCGTCTTTGGACAGTAAATGCGCAAAGGCGTAACCTGACGCTGGCGTGGCCTTGAACCCGCCATAACACCAGCCGCCGTTGAAATAGAGACCGTCGATATGGGTCCGGTCAATAATGGGCGAGCCATCCATCGACATGTCCATGATCCCACCCCACATGCGCAGCATTCTGGCGCGTCCGATCATGGGCATGATTGCCATGCCGCCTTCGCAGACGTCTTCGACCACAGGCAGGTTGCCGCGTTGTGCGTAGGAGTTGTAGCCGTCCAAATCACCGCCAAAAACAAGGCCGCCTTTGTCGGATTGGCTGACGTAGAAATGGCCCGCGCCAAAGGTAATGACGCTGGGGATTAAAGGTTTTAGGCCTTCAGACACAAACGCTTGTAGTACATGGGATTCAATTGGCAGGCGCATGTTGGCTTTGGCCATTAGACGTCCCGATGATCCCGCAACTGCGCAGCCAACTTTGGTGGCTCCGATAAATCCGCGCGAGGTTTCGACACCTTTGCAGACGCCATCCTCAATGCGGAAACCCGTGACTTCGCAGTTTTGGATGATGTCGACGCCGCGGCTGTCGGCTGCGCGGGCATATCCCCATGCAACTGCATCGTGGCGCACTGTGCCGCCGCGCCGTTGGGCCAAGCCACCTTTGATCGGGAAGCGTGCATCGTTAAAATTAAGGAAGGGGTATTCTGCTTTGATTTGGTCGATATCAAGATATTCTGCATCCGCCCCGTTCAGTATCATCGCATTGCCACGACGCACAAATGCATCACGTTGCGCATCCGAATGGATCAGGTTCATAATCCCGCGTTGGCTGACCATCGCGTTGTAATTCAAGTCTTGTTCCAGACCTTCCCATAGTTTTAGCGAGAATTCATAGAACGGCTCATTCCCGTCGAGTAAGTAGTTAGAGCGAACGATTGTAGTGTTCCGCCCGACATTACCGCCGCCGATCCAGCCCTTTTCTAAGACCGCTATCTTTTTCTCGCCAAAAACCTTTGCCAAGTAGTGCGCCGTCGCCAGACCGTGTCCGCCACCACCGATAATAATGATGTCGTAATGTGCTTGCGGTTCAGGATCACGCCATGCAGGCCCCCAACCTTTGTGACCTGTCAGTGCTTCTTTTATGACTTTGAAACCGGAATAACGCATGGAATCAGACTCCTGTTGGGTTGATCATTGCGCAAATTAACAACGGCGTCTCTTCCAAATCGGACATATTTACCTGCAAATCGGACCTGAGTTGACCCAAAATGGTGGGCGGTTCAATCCAAGGGCTGCGCTTTTGCTTGTGGCCAAGCCGTGCTAAGTGGGCGCGAACAAATCCTGATGGTTTATGATCGATGACGACGAAGCTGACCAAAACTGCAATATCTGGTACCAATCACGTACATCCGCGTGTGCAGAATGCGGCGCGTTTAAGCGTTGCACCTATGATGGATTGGACCGACCATCATTGCCGTTATTTCCATCGTAAGCTGAGTGGTCAGGCGCTACTTTATACAGAAATGGTGACCTCACCCGCGTTGGTGCGTGGTGGGGCGATGCACCTGTTGGACCACGATGTGTCAGAGCATCCCGTTGCCTTGCAGCTGGGCGGGTCGGACCCAATTGAACTGGCGAAAGCTGCGCGGATGGGGGCGGATGCGGGCTACCGTGAGATCAATTTGAACGTCGGTTGTCCGTCTGATCGTGTCCAGTCCGGCACGTTTGGCGCGGTCTTGATGAAGCACCCCAAACTGGTCGCCGACTGTGTCGCGGCTATGCGGGCGGAGGTGGACGTCGAGGTCACCGTGAAATGCCGTATTGGCGTTGATGACCAGAACCCCGAAGAGGTGCTGCCAGAATTTTTGGCCCGCATTGTTGGGGCGGGTTGTGAGCGGGTGACTATCCATGCCCGAAAGGCGTGGTTGAAGGGGTTAAGCCCCAAGGAAAACCGTGATATTCCGCCACTCGATTATGCCTTGGTCCACCAAATGAAGGGGTATTTCCCGAACCTGCATATCTCGGTCAACGGTGGGATTTCTACGCTCGAACAGGCACGTGAATTTCTAGACAATGGGTTGGACGGCGTGATGATTGGCCGTGCGGCGTATCATCAACCTTCCGATATTCTGAGTGCTGCTGACCCATTAATTTTTGGCGTTGGGGAGGTGACAACGGTTGAGCAAGCCCTTCACGCGATGCTGCCTTACATGGAGGCGCATTTGATCGCAGGCGGCCGTTTGCATCAAATCACGCGTCATATGTTAGGCCTGTTTGCAGGGCGACCCGGTGCGCGAATGTGGCGTCGGATGTTATCTGATGATGCCAACAAACCGGGTGTTGGGCCAGAATTGGTTTTGGCCGCTTTGGCCCAAGTTCAGCAAACCGCCCAAGACCTAGAGGCCGCGCAAGCGACCAGAATTTAAGGATATTACATGCCTGAAACGATGTTGTTGATCCAAATGTTGCTGGTTTTGCTGGTGATTGGCGCCTTTGCGGGGGTGCTGGCGGGATTGTTAGGTGTCGGTGGCGGTATCGTCTTAGTTCCTGCGTTTTTCTATGCGTTTCAAACGCTTGGGTATGATGGGCCGCAGTTGATGCAAATGTGTTTGGCGACATCTTTGGCAACGATCATTGTGACGTCGGTCAGGTCTGTTCACAGCCACAACAAAAAGGGTGCTGTGGATTGGGATATCTTGCGGGGCTGGGCACCGGGGATCGCTGTTGGGGCCGTTTTGGGCATGTTGGTTGTGTCACAATTACGCTCAACCACGTTGCAGGCGATCTTTGGTATCTTGGCGCTGATTGTCGGGGTTTACATGAGTTTTGGCCGCGCTGAATGGCGTCTTGGTCAAGCGATGCCAAAGGGACCATTGCGTCTGATCCTTTCCCCATCTGTTGGCTTTATGTCGGTGCTAATGGGCATTGGTGGCGGTAGTTTTGGGGTGCCGTTGATGGCACTTTTCAACACGCCCATTCACCGCGCTGTTGCGACGGCTGCGGGCTTTGGCGTGGTGATTGCTGTGCCTGCTGTGATCGGGTTCTTGTTCGTGGATATGCAAATGGAGGTTCCTCCCTTTACGATCGGTGCTGTCAACTTGGTCGCCTTTTTCGTGATCATTGCGATGACCCTTATCACGGCCCCTTGGGGTGTGAAGTTGGCGCACGCGATGGATGCAAAACCTCTTAAACGTGCGTTTGGTGTGTTCTTGGTATTGGTCGCGCTGAATATGTTGCGCAAGGCAACAATGGGATGATGGCGCGTGACGGATTTGTGACCTTTGGGTCTGATCCACGCGTGCTGCGTTGGGCGCAGGCGGCGTATCAACGAACCCTTGAACTGACGGCAGATAAAGATATTTTGGACGCTCAGATGCGCCATCAAAGAACGTGGTTTGTGGGAGTCGACACCCTGGACAATGATGTGAATGGGACGGTTGGCGGTGTACCACTTGATGGGCCGTGGGATGTGCCAACACTGCCGCTGCACCACGCACAAATTTCGATTATCTACGCTGGCTATCCACAAAAAGACGTTGATGAGAGCGAAGTAAATCATCGCTATCGGCTGAACCGTCGCGCCGCCCATGTTGATGGATTGTTGCCAGTAGGGCCAGACAAACGTCGCTATGCGCAAGAAGCCCACGCTTATATTCTGGGTCTGCCTCTAAACGAAGTGTCTAACGCCCCGACCGTTGTGTGGAAAGGCAGCCATCACATTATGAAGCGCGCCTTAGTCGACGCGATTGGCGATCATATGCCCGCTGATGTGGATATTACGGACGTGTATCAAGCTGCACGGCGTGAAGTATTTGAACGCTGTGAGATGGTCCCGATCATTTGCAAAGTGGGTGGATCTTTCTTGCTAGATCGTTTCGCATTACATGGCACGGAATGCTGGGACCATACACATGTGCCTGTCAAAGAGGGACGTATGATAGCGTTTTTACGCCCAGAATTTCCGAATCCGCGTGATTGGTTAGCTTAACGTTTTGACCGCGCGGCCCGACCGCCACGGCGTCCCGTTGGTGCGGATTGACGTGATGGCAACTCGGCCATAATTTCTGACCGCTCATCGGGATGCATCTTGGACCAGCGCCCGATTTCATCAATTGAACGATTACAGCCGGTACAAAGACGGGTTGCGGGATGCACCACACAGATTTGGATGCATGGACTTTCGATTTCATTGCGCCGCCAAACAGGCGGATCACTTAGTGGAGTTGTCATAGTGAAGCCCTCAAGACCCGCAAACGGTCCAACAATCCTTGTAAGATAAACCCAGCAGCGACATGGTCAATGACCTCGGCGCGACGTTTGCGAGACGTATCCGCCTCTAATAGAACGCGTTCGGCAGCAACAGTGCTGAGACGTTCATCCCAGTATGTGATAGGGCCGGCCCATAGTTTTTCGAGGTTACGGGCAAAGGCGCGTGTCGCTTGGCACCGTGGGCCTTCTGATCCGTCCATATTGCGGGGCAGGCCAAGGACCAATCCGCAGATTTGGCGCTTTTCCATAACGTCTAACAAACGCGCTGCATCCAGTCCGAATTTTTTGCGTCTGATTGTCTCAAGAGGGGAGGCCACGCCCAAAAACGTGTCAGATACAGCCAAGCCAATGGTGACGGTACCTAGATCCAATCCGATGATGGGGCGCATTGGCGTAAGGGCCGCGTTAAATTCTGCAACGTCATCTAGGATCATTCGGCCACACCGGCCCGTTGTGCGGCGCGCGTGATGAGATCGATTGCTGATGGTTTATCAGCAAAGACGATTTCAGCGTTTTTGAAGATGGCAAATGCTTGATCTGTGCGCCCCAAGACACCCAACGCCCCGATCAGTTGTGCCCATTCTTCTGGCGGACCACCATCCGTTGCAAGGCGATCAGACAGTCCGGCCACCATGCCCTCGATCATCTCGATGCGTTCGGCACCTGTCATTTCGCTGGCGGCTTCGATGTCGCCAGATGTTGGACCACGGGTGGGAGCAGAACCAATAGCGGGGATTTGGTAATTTACGCCAGCGCGTTGGGCCATTTCGGGGATTTGGGCAAGGATAGGCGCAATCCATGGCGCATCTTCTGGTCCGTTGCGAAGTTGACGATCCCAAACGCGGAACGCCATATCTGGACGTCCGGTTTGGGCCATCATCAACCCCATGTAATAGCGTGCAATGCCATTGTCAGGGGCACGAGACAGGACCACACGGGCCGCTTGTTCTGCCTCGGGAGAGACATATCCGCCTGCCGCCAGTACCAATAGATCTGCATAACGGGTCAGGTCTTCTGTCGTGGATTCGTCGCCTTTAAGGTCCAAAATACGTCCCTGTGCGCCATAGGCGGCAATGAAGTTGCCTAAATTGGATTCGTTTTGTGCCAATAGGACGTGACCCTGGATGTCGTCAGGACGGGCAGCAATCGTGTCACGCAGGGTTTGGACAAGCTTTAGATAGTCTTCATTGAACTCGGCGATTTGAGGTTGCTCTGGGAGGCTGGCCTCTGCTTCCGCTTGCGACGGGCGGGTTTCGCGTAATTCATCTGCAAATGCGATCCGCTCCGCCAATGCTAAGTCACCGTATCCGGGCGCGCCAAGGCCTGTGACAGGGCCGAACCCCTTATAGATCGTGAAGCTGCCGCCAACTAAAATCAGCGTAAGGGCTATTGCCAGCGCCTTGGGTGCGCCGCCGCTGCGATCACTTTCGACGCGTCGTTCAGTGTCAGCGGCCAATATTCGGCGGGAGACTTCGGTGCGCACACGGCTTGCGTCGGCGTCGCTTAGAACACCACGTTCGAGATCGCGGTCAACTTCGGTCAACTGATCGCGGTAAACCCGCAAGTCGTAGTCCGCTTTGCCGTCCGACTTGTCGTCACGACGGACCAGTGCAAGTGCAAGAAGCCCTGCGACAACAACCGTTAACCCAATAGTAATAATCCAAAACGCCATTGCGCCGCCTTTCAAGTGTTATGATGGATGTAACCGCGTGTGCTCGTTAAAAAAAGGGGCAATTGGACGCGTGTTTCATCAACCCACGGCCAATTGATCAGAACTGGACACTTCAACTTGCCAATTGGCTTTGTTTGCTTGTCGCAAAACTGCAAAAAAGTGCCGCAGGTAGTATCCTCTTATTTTGCATCTGGGTCAGAACAAAGCCAAGATAAGGGAGAAGTCCGAATCCCATCTGCTGCCCCAACTGATAGGCCTTGTTTGGTCCTTAATCGAAAGCCACGCTTATGAAACGTTATTCAGCTTTTGCCATCGCACGCGAAGCGATCCGTTATCATGCTGGTTGGGAACGCGCATGGCGGGCACCTGAACCGAAATCCAAATATGACGTGGTTATCATTGGGGCCGGCGGGCATGGTTTGGCAACGGCCTATTATCTGGGCAAGAACTTCGGCATCACCAATGTAGCGATCATTGAAAAAGGCTGGCTTGGTGGCGGCAACACAGGCCGAAACACCACGATCATCCGCTCTAATTATCTTCAGGACCCGTCGGCTGCTTTGTACGAAAAGTCGCGGTCCTTGTACGAAACGATGTCTCAAGATCTAAACTATAACGTTATGTTCAGCCCACGTGGTGTGATCATGTTGGCCCAAACCCAACACGAGGTGCGGGGTTATCAGCGCACGGCCCACGCAAATGCGTTGCAGGGGGTTCCAACTGAATGGATCAGCCCACAACGCGTCAAAGAACTGTGCCCGATCATCAACCTTGAAGGCCCACGTTACCCTGTTTTGGGTGGCTTGTTGCAGGCACGCGGCGGCACCGCCCGTCACGATGCAGTGGCATGGGGTTATGCACGCGCCTGTTCCGACATGGGCATGGATGTGATTCAACAATGCGAAGTTACTGGTATTCGCCGTGATGGCGGGAAGGTTGTCGGCGTTGATACGTCCAAAGGTGCGATTGATTGCGACAAACTGGGGATCGTGGTTGCAGGTCACTCCGGCGATCTGGCGCAAATGGCAGGCTTCCGTCTGCCACTTGAATCAGTGGCCTTGCAGGCACTGGTGTCAGAGCCGATCAAGCCTGCGATGGATGTGGTGATCATGGCCAACACAGTACACGGTTATCTTTCCCAGTCCGACAAAGGCGAAATGGTCATTGGTGGTGGCACGGATGGGTACAACAATTATACCCAACGCGGATCGTTCCACCACGTCGAGGAAACCGTACGCGCGTTGAACGAGACATTCCCAATGCTGTCGCGCCTAAAGATGTTGCGCCAATGGGGGGGTATTGTGGATGTGACGGGGGATCGTTCCCCGATCTTGTCCAAAACACCAGTAGACGGAGTGTTCATCAACTGCGGTTGGGGCACCGGCGGGTTTAAGGCAATCCCGGGGTCCGGTTGGGCTATGGCTGAGTTGATGGCCAAAGGATCATCGCCGCTGACGGATGCCTACGGGATGGAGCGCTATATCGAAGGCCGCTTCATTGATGAGAGCGTTGCGGCTGGGGTGGCGCACTGATGATCGTGCTTTTTCAACCAGTTTCGGCTGTGTTTGGCCGACGAAACCGGACCATTCCGGCCACCCCTTGCCCAAATATGCAAGGGATTTCCGCTTATGTTGATCCACACGCAAAACCTGCTTTTCTGGACTCCCGTAACAAGGAGATTTCCCAATGGCAGACTATCCAAACCCAAACATCCATCGCGGCCAAGGTATTTCTGGACGCGGATTGCTTATCGCAGGCGTTGTGCTTGTGGTTGCGATCTTTGCTTTGTCGTTCATTGGCACAAGTACAGTGCCGGCTTCGGACGGCTTGGGCGAACAGCCTGCAGTCACTGAACCTGCAATCCAAACGGCACCTGTTCCACTCGACTAAATTAAATCAAGACTCACGGACCGCATCAGGCGGGCGCTTCTCGGCGTCCGTCTTTTGTATGTCTACACCCCAGATCGGAGCGGTCTCATGCTGATCCTCACATGCCCATGCTGCAACGTTACAGCTGAAGAAACGGAATTTCATGGGGGGGGAGAGGCGCATTTGAAACGCTTTGGCCCAGAGTCCTCGAACGAGGATTTTGAGAATTACTTGTTCATGCGTCACAATCCTAAGGGTGTGCATCTAGAGCGCTGGCGTCACAACAATGGCTGTGGAAAATGGTTCCATGCCGCGCGTTGTACTATGACGCTTGAAGTGTTTGGTACCTATTCTGCCCAAACGTCTGAGCCTCCGAAAGCGCTGCGTGATGCAATATCTGCCAAGCGTCCGGGTTGGTCATGGGGGGCGTTTTCATGATCTTTTACCGTTCCATAAATACTCAAGTCGAAGGCCTGAATACATGAGCACACGTCTTGCCACAGGCGGTCGCCTGCTGAACAAATCCAAAGCGCTGAGCTTTAGCTTCAATGGCACTACCCTCAAAGGGTTCGAGGGCGACACGCTAGCCTCTGCCTTGCTGGCCAATGATCAGGTCTTGATGGGCCGTTCGTTCAAATACCATCGCCCGCGCGGCGTTGTGGCGTCTGGTGCGGAAGAACCCAACGGTTTGGTCAATCTGGGCGAGGGTGGCAAATTTGAACCCAACCAGCGCGTCACGACGACTGAATTGTTCGAGGGGCTAAAAGCCAAAAGCCAAAATCACTGGCCAAGCCTTGAGTTCGATGTAGGGGCGATGAACGCAAAGCTAAGCCGCTTCATGCCCGCTGGTTTCTATTACAAGATGTTCATCCATCCACGGTCCTTCTGGAAGCACGTGTATGAGCCGATCATTCGCCATGCCGCGGGTCTAGGTGCTGCCCCTAAAGACCGTGACGCAGACACATACGAGCATTTTTATGCGTTTTGTGATGTGCTGGTTATTGGTGGTGGGATTGCTGGCCTTCAAGCAGCCAAGGTGGCAGGTGCCACAGGTGCCAAAGTTATCTTAGTTGAGCAAACTGCCCATTTTGGCGGTCGCGCAGCTGTAGATGGCGGCACGGTAGATGGCCAATCTACCGAGCACTTTATCCAAGCAACGGTTTCCGAACTTGAAGCAATGCCCAACGTCACGATCCGCACACGTATGATGGGATCAGGCGTTTATGATCACGGCTATGTTTTGGGCTATGAACGCCTGACAGACCACGCGCCTGAACTCGCTGGTCCACGACATCGCCTGTGGCGCATTCGTGCGGCCCAAACGATTACGGCAACAGGTGCGATTGAACGGCCCCTTAGCTTTGCTGGCAACGATGTTCCCGGTGTGATGTTGGCTTCTGCTGTGCGTGATTATGCTGTGAACTTTGGGGTTTCGTCTGGTGACCGTACAGTTGTTGTTACAAACAACGACGACGCGTATCGTACTGCGATTGCACTGAAACATGCGGGCCTTGATGTGCCTGTGATTTTGGATGCACGCTCTGCGGGGACCGACAGTGACCTGATGGCTCAAGCCAAAGCGCTGGGCATCCGCATCATGATGGGCCACGGGATCGCAACGGTTAAAGGCGGCAAACGCGTCACGGGCGTCGAAGTCTGTGCCCAAGCTGGCGAAGGTGCCGTGCTGGAAGAGATCGCATGCGACGCGGTTGCGATGTCGGGTGGTTGGTCGCCTGTTGTGCATCTGTGGTCCCATTGCGGTGGCAAGTTGACGTGGGATGATACCCAAGCCAGCTTCCGCCCCGATCCAAATCGCCCTCCTTTGGGTGACAAGGGCCAAGCATTTGTGCGCGCAACTGGTAGCGCAAATGGCGAAATGACGTTGAACGCAATTTTGGCGGATGCGGATACCTGCGGGAAAGCGGCTGCTAAGGCTGCGGGCTACAAGGCTAAGGCTACTAAGGGACCTACAGGTTCGGAACCAATAGAGCGTGCGATGTCTCCGGTTTGGTTGATGCCACAGGGGGCAGGGTACAAGCTGCGGTCCAAAGCATTCCTTGATTATCAAAACGACGTTAAAGTCAGTGATGTTCAATTGGCGGCCCAAGAGGGGTTCACAAGCGTTGAACACGCCAAGCGTTACACGACCCTTGGCATGGCAACCGATCAGGGCAAGCTTAGCAATATCAACGGCCTTGCGATCTTGTCTGACAGCCTGAACCAGCCGATCCCACAAACTGGCACCACAACGTTCCGCCCGCCGTATACGCCCATCTCTATGGGCTCTATCGGTGGCGAGGCGCGCGGTGATGTGTTCCAACCCGTGCGTCGCACGCCGATGTATGATTGGCACGACACGAATGGGGCTGATTGGGAACCTGTCGGCCAATGGCGTCGTCCCTATGCTTACGTCCGTGACGGCGAAACCGTTCATGATGCGGTGATGCGTGAGACGAAAAACACGCGCGAGAACCTTGGCCTTTTAGATGCCTCAACCCTCGGCAAATTGATTGTCAAAGGGCCGGACGCGGGCAAGTTCCTTGATATGCTCTATACCAACATGATGAGCACCTTGAAGGTTGGCAAATGCCGCTATGGCCTGATGTGTTCCGAAAATGGGTTCCTGATCGATGATGGCGTTGTCGCGCGCATCGATGATGAGACATTCCTGTGCCATACAACCACTGGCGGGGCCGAAACGATCCATGGTCACATGGAAGAATGGCTTCAAACCGAGTGGTGGGATATGAAGGTCTACGTGGCCAACGTGACCGAACAATACGCCCAAGTCGCAGTTGTTGGCCCCAATGCCCGCAAGGCGCTTGAGGCGCTTGGCGGCATGGACGTAAGCGCGGAGGCGTTTGGGTTTATGGAATGGATGGATGGCACGCTTGGCGGCTTTGACGTTCGGGCGTATCGCATCTCGTTCTCGGGCGAATTGTCATACGAGATCGCGGTGCCTGCGTCGCAAGGTCAGGCGTTTTGGGATGCTTTGATGAAGGTTGGTGCTGATTTAGGCGTGATGCCTTACGGGACCGAGTGCCTGCACATTCTGCGGGCAGAAAAAGGGTTTATCATGATCGGGGACGAAACCGATGGGACGGTTATTCCGCAAGATTTGGGCCTGAACTGGGCTATTTCGAAGAAGAAAACCGATTTCTTGGGCAAACGTGCCCAACAGCGCGAACACATGGCAAGTGATAAGCGCTGGAAATTGGTTGGCCTTGAGACGGTCGACGGATCAACCTTACCAGATGGCGCATATGCTGTTGGTGAGGGGACCAATGCCAACGGTCAGCGCAATATGATTGGGCGTGTAACCTCAAGCTATCATTCACCGAATTTGGATCGTGGTATCGCAATGGGGTTGGTACTGCATGGTCCAAAGCGGATGGGCGAGGTGATCACCTTCCCGGGTACCGATGGCAAAACCTATGATGCCAAGATTGTCAGCCCAGTGTTTTATGACCCCGAAGGGGAGAAGCCAAATGTCTAATCTGATCAGCGCCTTGGATAAGGCCACGGACAACAGCGGTATCGCTGCAATCGAAGAGATCGGCCTGCAAGGTATGATCACCCTGCGCGGTGATCTAAGTGTGGCTGCGGTACAAAAGGCAGCAACCTCGGTCACGGGTGTCAAGATGCCTGCGCAAAATATGGCCAATCATGACGGGGCGTCTGGCCTCTGCTGGATGAGTACGGACGAGCTGTTGATCCTATGCCCATACGAGGCTGTGGCTGACACTTTGGAAGCGATACACAAGGCTTTGGGCAAGACACATGCTTTGGCTGTGGACGTTTCTGATGCGCGGACCTGCTTGCGTCTTTCGGGACCCAATGCCCGCGAAGTGATGGCGAAATTGGCACCTGTTGACCTGTCGACAGACGCGTTCACGGCTGGCATGTTTCGCCGGACACGGATGGCACAGGTTGCAGCTGCATTTTGGATGGTTGACGCGGAGACTTTCCAAATTGTGTGTTTCCGGTCCAATGCCCGGTACGTTTTCGATCTGCTGAAAGTTGCAGCGCAATCTGGGTCCAAGGTTGGGTTTTTCCAAACATCTTGAACTTGTGATGTCCCAAATGTTCTTTTGATCAGCACAACCTTGGTAAAAAGAGGTTGTGTTGATTGATGACATCTTGAGGAATCTAAATTGCATTCTACTTAATGGTGTAACAGCGAAATTGAACAAAGATTGCAGCATGAATAATTTTACAAAAACGATACTGATGGCGACATTTGGCGTGGTAATGGCCGCCCCAGTCTTGGCCAAAGGGGTTCTTTATGACTGTCAGATCACCCAACGGGATAAAAAAGCCGGATGGATTGCATCGCAAATAGTTGTGATTGTTCCGGAAACGGGCCAGCCGTCCGTTGTGGATGGCCTGATACTACATTTTGAGGGGAAACCTATTTCCGCCCGAATTAAGGATCGTGGACCAGAGCTCGTGGTGAAATGGTCGCTGCAATCTGCAAAGGATTCATCTGGCCGTAAGCTGACAAACTTAGGTTACACAGCAAGAATTTTGAAAGAAAACAATTCCGTTCGTGTAACGGGGAAGCCCATTGGTGCACCACAAACGTGGAAAGGCGCGGGGAAATGTACTTTGCGCGACGAAAACAGCCTGCCAAAAAACCTGCGAGGGTAGCCTTGAACTTGAAGTGGATCGCACTTCATGTCACCTAGGACTTAGACAAACACTTCTTAAAAGGGACCCTGAAAATGGCTTTTGAACTTCCTGACCTACCGTACGCCCACGATGCTTTGGCTGCCCACGGCATGTCTGCTGAAACTATGGAATTCCACCACGACCTGCACCACAATGCTTATGTCACAAACGGCAATAAGGCGATTGAGGGCACAGAATGGGAAGGCAAATCCTTAGAAGAGATTATCACAGGTACCTATGACGCGTCATCTGTCGCGCAAAACGGCATCTTCAACAACATTTCGCAATTGTGGAATCACAATCAGTTTTGGGAAATGATGAGCCCAACCTCTGGTGCAATGCCCTCAGAACTCGAAGCGGCAATCAAAGAGAACTTTGGTTCCGTCGACGATTTTAAATCCCAGTTTTCCGCGGCAGGCGCAGGCCAGTTCGGGTCCGGTTGGGCATGGCTTGTGAAAAACGCTGACGGTTCGTTGGCTGTTACAAAGACTGAAAACGGTGTGAACCCACTTTGCTTTGGTCAAACGGCACTTTTGGGCTGTGACGTCTGGGAACACTCCTATTACATCGATTTCCGCAACAAACGTCCAGTTTACCTGTCTAACTTCTTGGACAAGCTTGTGAACTGGGAAAACGTAGCGTCGCGCATGTAATTTATGTGTCTGCCCGATCATTGAAGCGCGCGGTTTTTCTGTGGGTTAGGTGATCGGCAAACGTTGCATTCAAAATGTGATATCGATCTAGTCGAAATAGACAAACAAAATGCCTCGATCAAAAATGATTGAGGCATTTTGCGTTTTGCGGTGCCTATTGATGTGTAAGTGGTTTTGGTGACAGCACCTTATGTTGCTAACTTAGCACAACAGGCGGGGCAAGTTTGGATACTTTTTCGTTACATTATAGCGAATATAAATTTGATTATGGACAGTTTTCGGAACCCGTATTCCGGCCAAAACCTGACCCCGATAAATATCGCTGATGACAAAGATATTGATCCCAAATGGAGGTCTGACATGACCAACTGCAAGTACTATCTTGGCGTGTCGGAACCATTTTTGGACTTGGGGCTGGTGACATTAAGAGCGGCAAAGAATGAACCAGTGCTCTAATCTTAAACTCATTTAGATCAATAAAGAGCATCCTGTAATGCAAGTGTTGCGGCAGCGGCATCAGGCACGATTGTGATGAAATCAAGCAGGCTAGAGTCAGCAAATCCTTGGGCTACGACATGATTGAGTAATTGGATCAGAGTGTCCCAATACCCATTTGTATTCAAAAGGAAAATCGGCTTTTCATGCAACCCCAATTGACGCCATGTTAGGGCCTCAAACAGCTCATCCAATGAACCAGCGCCACCAGGCAAAACCACCACCGCGTCGCAGTTCATAAACATAACTTTTTTGCGCTCGTGCATCGTCTCGGTCACAATATATGTGGTCAAATCGGTCTTGCCGACTTCCCAATCCACTAGATGTTGAGGGATGACGCCGAAAGTATCTGCACCCGCTTCTTGTGCGGCACGGGCAACTGTCCCCATCAATCCAACATCTCCTGCACCGTACACCAAGCGCCAACCATTTTCGGCCAAAGCTTTGCCTAAGGCATCGGCGTCAATGGCGTAAGCGGGATCAACACCTGCGCGCGAACCGCAGTAAACACAGACCGATTTAGGTGGCATGGGTGGCTCCTCTATGCGGGAAATTATGCTAAATGTGACTTAACGGGTTTTGACCGCACATAGCGTGCTTGATATGTAAGCACAATCGGTGTGGGCGCGTTGCGATCAGACCGATGTTTGACAGCAGTGCGCAGGGCGCCAAGGAACACAAAAATGAGTAAACTGGCCGCATTTCTAGGCGCAAATTCGGGTCCAATTTTTGGCACAGCCGTTTTCGCTGTCGGCGCTTTGGGGGCAGGGTCATATTTGGGTTTGCTGTCACCACAAGATACGGCTTTGCCACTGACACAAGAGAATGTGGCCCAAGAAATTGCGCTGCCTGCAGAGGATGCGCCAAAAGTTATTGTTGCCAAGCCTGTGCTTGAGGGGACGCCCGACGTTTCTGTTGACCCAAATGCTAAAGATGAACCCATTGTTGGCACCGAGACGGAAGTAGCAACTTTCGTGCCTCGCGCTCCCAGCGTTGACGAAGTCCGCAGCGAACCAGACGGCCTCACAATTTTGGCGGGTCGGGGCGAGCCGGGTGCTGAAGTGACCTTGTTGGTCAACAACGTTGAAAGCACGAACGTAAAAGTTGGCAATGACGGGGCGTTTGCCATTGTAGCGTTTTTGAACCCGACAACTAATCCAACAGTTTTGAGCGTTATCCAACGAACGGGTGACATCGAATTGGTCGCTGCTGATATTATTCTTGCCCCTCAGGTTGTTGCGCAAGGCGAGGCCGCCGAGCCCACGCAGATTGTGGAAGAAACGGCCAGCGCTGCAGTCGCGGTTGTTGAACCTCTTGTTTCTGCAAATGGGGGTGCAGGAGATGCTGTCGTTACAGATGAACCAGCGATTGCTGGGCTCGCGCCTTTGGCGATTGAAACGGCAAATGTGAAAACAGCTGCGAAGGATGAGGCCGCTTCAAAGCAACCGACGACAGAAGTCGCCATCTTAAAATCTGACGAAGATGGCGTGCAAATCATCAACCGATCCAGTGCACCCGAAGTTATGTCCAATGTCGAAATCGATACGATCAGCTATTCGGAGCAAGGCGATGTTTTGCTAAGTGGCCGTGCGCAATCAGCCGCTACTTCGGTACGTGTGTATCTTGATAACGATGCAGTCACGACATTGGAAGTTGATCCATCTGGACGATGGCGCGGCGATTTACCTAACGTTGATACAGGGGTTTATACACTGCGTGTGGATGAGGTGGGCGCTGACGGCGCGGTGACAAGCCGAGTAGAGACACCATTCAAACGCGAGTCTCCCGAGGTTTTGGCAGCATCAGGCGGGACTGCTGATGCACCAGCAAAGGCGATTACAGTACAAACAGGGGCGACCCTTTGGGCGATTGCACGAGATCGGTACGGGGACGGAACCTTATTTGTGCGCGTCTTTGAGGCAAATGCCGATACAATTAAAGACGCAGACCTGATTTATCCTGGTCAGGTTTTTGATTTACCAGATTAGGCTTTTGAACAGCGGTGCCGTGCAAGGACGGTTCAATATTTTGTGAGGATCGGCTGGCACATCCGTGCTGATCGTCATATGTAGGAGGCCTGACATTTAGGACTTCCTATGCCCCCTGAAAATTTTGACGACCCCGTTGTTTCCCTTGGGGCGCAAGAGCGTGCCTCTGGCATGCGGACTTTGCGCAAAGTTACCCCGTACTTGTGGCCCGACGATAAACCGTGGGTGAAACATCGTGTTGTCTGGGCCATGGTGGCCTTGGTTGCATCCAAATTGGTGGCAGCTGGGGTACCGTTTTTCACTGGTTGGGCTGTTGATGTTCTGGCCGGTGAAAAAGTGGCCGTGCTGACCCTTGGGGCGATTGGCTTAACTGTTGCTTACGGGCTTGCCCGTCTTATGAACGTCGGCTTCCAGCAACTTCGTGACGCCATTTTTGCCAAAGTTGCGCAGCGGGCGTTGCGCACGCTTGCCCGTGAAACATTCGAACATATTCACCAGCTGAGCATGCGCTATCACATCACCCGCAAAACAGGTGGGTTAAGCCGGATCATTGAACGCGGCGTGAAGGGTGTTGAATTCCTGCTGCGCTTTTTGCTTTTTTCGGTTGGGCCTTTGGTTTTAGAATTGTTCCTGACAGCCATAATATTTAGCCTGTATTTTGATCTGTGGTATTTGGCCGTTTTGGCTGTGACGATCGCATTGTATGTCTGGTTCACCTTTAAGGTCACGGAATGGCGCGTCAAATTGCGTCGCGAGATGAATGACCAAGATACGGACGCAAATCAAAAAGCTGTTGATAGTCTTTTGAACTACGAAACGGTCAAGTATTTTGGGGCAGAAAGCCGCGAAGCTGGTCGTTATGATAAAGCGATGGCGGGCTATGAGGTTGCAGCACTAAAGACGTCATACTCCTTGGCTGGTCTCAACTTTGGCCAGTCTGTGATTATCACAGGAGGGTTGATTGGAGTTATGGTTCTGGCGGCAGTTGGGGTTCAAAACGGTGATTTGACGGTTGGTGATTTTGTGATCGTGAATGCGTTGATGATCCAAATCATGTTGCCGTTGAATTTCCTTGGCTCTGTTTACCGCGAAATTCGTCAGGCTTTGGTCGATATGGGCGAGATGTTCAATCTGTTGGATCAACCCGCTGATGTCACGGACGCCGCAGATGCAAAACCATTGGTGGTGACGGGCGGACAAATCGAATTGGACGACATCCACTTTGGGTATGACAAAGCGCGCCCAATTCTAAAAGGCGTGTCTGTTGTCGCAGAGCCGGGTCAGATGGTTGCGATTGTCGGCTCAACGGGGTCGGGCAAGTCGACTATTGGGCGGTTGTTGTTCCGCTTTTATGATGTATCAGGTGGCACCTTGCGTATCGATGGCCAAGACGTGCGTGATGTGACCCAAGAAAGCTTGCACAACGCCATTGGCGTGGTCCCGCAAGACACGGTGCTGTTCAACGACACGATCCGTTACAACATCGCTTATGGCCGTGATGGGGCATCTCAGGCCGAGATTGAGACGGCGGCCCGTGCGGCCCAAATCCACGAGTTCATTATGGGATTGCCCGAGGGGTATGAGACATCTGTGGGCGAACGTGGTTTGAAACTATCGGGCGGCGAAAAGCAACGCGTTGGTATCGCAAGAACCTTGTTGAAAGACCCACCGATTTTGTTGCTGGACGAGGCGACTTCCGCGCTGGATTCCGAAACCGAACAGGACATCAAAGAAGCGTTGATGCAAGCAGGGCGGGGACGCACGGTTTTGACCATTGCCCACCGCCTTAGCACAATTGCCGAAGCGGACCGGATTATCGTACTTGAGCAGGGCGTGATTGTTGAGACTGGGACGCATGATGAACTGCTGCATGTTGATGGACGATATGCACAGTTATGGCATCGTCAACAAGCCGACGATATGGTGACGTAAGTAAGGTGCGCATATTGCGCACCTTAAGGTCAATCAGCCGCGATTGCTTTGTTCGTTAGCTTGTCTAATGCGCCTGTCATTTTTGCAATGACGGGGGCATCTGCCGCAACGCCATGTGCTGCGGCAAGGTCAGCAGGGGCATGATACACAACATGTACTTTGCCGTCCGCATCTTCAAAAGACACAACGCGGAGGGGCAGATCAAGCCCTGCAGATTGCTGTGCCTGCATCAACGGCGTGCCTAGTTTAGGATTGCCAAACATAAGCATCTGGGTTGGACGCAATTCCTCGCCAACAGAGGCGGCACCTTTTGCGTGGTCGATACGTGCAAACACGGTTGCCCCTGCACCTGAGACAGCAGCTTCAAGCCGATCAAGGGTGATATCAACTGAGTGGGGGCTGGTCTTTGTAATCATTTGTGCACCTGCGTGGCTAGTCATCGCAAGGGCCGTGGCGGCCACGAAAACTGTGGTTTTGAGGAACGTCATACTAGGAACTCCTATGGCTAAGATGTGCCTACGGTGAACCACGAACCAAACAAACTGTCCCATCACATTTACGAGACAGTTTGTTGCCCACCGTATTGATGGGCAACATTTCGCTATTCGGCTGCAGCGATTGGGGCTTTAATGACCTTCGGGATCACTGCTGGAGCCTCATCAAAATCCCAAATCACTTGGTTGTTGGACGATTTGCGAGCTTGCTTTTGCAACGCCCAATCGCGGGCAGAGCGGCTGGCGCGGCCCAATGACAACTTCGCCAGCAGACTTGCGAACCAAAGCACATAGGTACTGGCCCAGACCCGTATCGCCAACAAGGACGGCGTGATCATTAGTGTCAGGACCGTCGCGATCCCAAGTCCAAAGACCACGGCGGTTGCGAGTTGTTTCCACCACAAAGCTGTTGGGCTGTCGACAGTGTAACCCCCACCTGCGAAATCAAGGCTAAGCCCAAACATCATCGGAGCAAGCCCCGCCATCGTTGTGATTGTGGTCAGCAGAACAGGACGAATACGGTCTTGGGCGGTGCGAATTATCGCCTCGATCCGAGGCATATAACGTTCGTACTCTTGATAGGTGTCGATCAAAACAATGTTGTTGTTCACAACAATGCCGGCAAGAGCGACAATTCCGGTCCCTGTCATAATGATCGAGAACGCTTGATCCATCACCAACATCCCGATCAGAACACCTGTCGTTGATAGGATCACAGCCGCAAGCACCAGAAGAGCGTTATAAACGCTGTTGAACTGGGCCAGCAGAATAATAAACATCAACCCCAAGGCACCCATGAAGGCGTTCATCAAGAAGGCACCGCTTTCGGCCTGATCCTCTTGATCACCCGTCCATTCGTGCTCTAAGCCAGATGCAAACGGCAAAGTGGCAAGCCATATGTCCAATTGCTCGATCCGCTCACCCGCAGTGACGGGCTGCCACTTAAGCGCCCCGTCTTCTAACAGCGTATCAAGTTCGCCAGCAGTTGTCGCGGGATCGATCGCCAAGATACTAAAGCGTTCGTTGTCTGAAGACGTCAGTGCCCCGTCTTTGTTGGGGCGCAGGGTGGCGACAATCTGTTCGACCTCTTCACCGTCAACATCAACCGTACGGGTTAGCTTTTGTATCCCATTCTCGAGACCGGCTTTGATGTCGAAATACCGCTTTTGGCCAATGCGGCTGATTTGCGCCAGCTTAGGAACAGGGGTCCGTGTGATGAAATTGGCCAATGGCACCAGACCATCGCGGGTGCGGACCTTAAGCGTATCAAGAGTGCTAAGGACACGATCATTTTCAGGAAGGCGCACACGGATTTCGATTTCCTCGTCCGAGCTGTCAACACGCATGGTGTCGAGCAGCAAGCCACGCGTCACCAACTGAACCATGGCCCCAACAGTGGCCACGTCAGCGCCGTAGCGACCTGCCTTTTGAACGTCCACGTCGATCTGCCAGTCAATGCCGGGCAGGGGGCGGGTGTCTTCTATCAAGAACAGACCCGGTGTTGCGTCAAATTGCTGACGCGCAGATGTTGCCGCTGCGATCAGACCTTCCCAATTGTCACCTTTGATCCGCAGATGCACGGGTTTGCCACTGGCAGGTCCACGCGACAGGTTAAGGATCTCAACATTAATGCCAGGGATTTCTTTCAGTTGTGTGGTGAGTTCGTCGATCACGGTGTCACCGTCAAAGGCTTCGGCTTTGACTTCGCGCGAAATGACGTAATCGATGAATGGAACTGTGAACCATTCTTCGCGGCTGTTTGGGCGGTCTTCCCACGGGATGGTTTCCAATTGGATTTGGCCAACTGTGTCCTTGGGGGCCTGCGCACCACCAGTGTTTGCGTTCAAGCCACCATTACCAGCAAACGCAAATGCGGTTTCGATGCCGGGATGCTGGCGGATAATGTCTTCGGCTTGTTTGACCAAATCATCCTTTTCCTCAAGGCTAAGGTTCCCGCGGGCCATCACATAAACAATCGCCTGCTCGGGCTCGGATTCAACGAAGAATTCGACGCCTTTGTTGTTATTGCTGAAGTGGATAAATGTGGAGCCAACAAAAACAAATACTACACCGACCATAACCAGCGGCATGATCGGGTTGCCGACGATGAACTCCATAACATGTCCGAAGCGCGAGCGCTGATAGCCCGAACGAACTTTGCGTTCACGGTTCCCAATAATCTTATGGGCCAGCCAACGACCACCACGCCCAAGGCGGGGTAAGATCGCCAAAGTGCCTACAAACAGGCCTAAGGCGCTTGCGAGCACGGCACCCGCTGCCACGGCAATAAGCAGAACAACACCAAAGGCTTTGGCAAAAGCAGGGACGACAGACTTAACGATAGCAGTGCCATCCATGTCGGCAAAAGATTGGCTTAGCAATGCAATCAACGGTGCCGAACCAGTTGGAACACCGTTGTCGTCAACGGGTGGCAAGAACCCTAATATCATCACCCCAGCGGCGACACCAACGAAGGCAATCATCATTGCAATGTGTGCCAAGAAGGGTAGGCGCGAAATCGCGTCCATGCCATCTGTAATATAGCGTTCGAGCCGCCCTGTGACGCCGCCCATAACAGGCAGGTAAACCAGCGCTACAACCAAGGAAGCGGACAAAACAAAGATCAATGTAACAGGCAACATGCCCATGAATTGGCCAGGAACGCCGGGCCAGAACAACATTGGCAAGAAGGCACACAGCGTTGTCGCTGTAGAGGAGATCACGGGCCAGAACATGCGTTTAGCGGCGTCTACATAAGCTTCCATCGGGCCTGCGCCCTCCGCCTGTCGTTTGTCGGCGTATTCAACCACAACAATGGCCCCGTCCACCAACATCCCAACGGCGAGGATCAAACCAAACATCACGATGTTTGAAACAGAGATACCCATAAGTGCCAACAAAACAAAACACAGCAAAAACGATGTTGGGATTGCAAAGCCGACCAAAAGGGCGGCGCGGATGCCAAGAGCTGCCAGCACAACGATCATCACCAATGCGATGGCGGTAAAGACTGAGCCTTGCAGCTGCTGCACCATTGAATTCACGACACGCGATTGGTCGTTTGAAGTGCCAACATCAACTGCCGCAATCAAACCCTCGGGCCATTCGGCGGATTTTTCGGTCACGATCTCTTTGACCAATGTGGCCGTGTCAATCAGGTTAAAGCCTTTGCGTTTTACCACCTGCAAAGCGATGGTTTCAGCGCCGTTAAAACGGGCAGTGCTTTCGCGGTCTTCGAAGGTCAGGTTGATTTCGGCCAGGTCGCCCAACGTGACAACGCGGTCGCCGTTGGTTTTGACAGGCAGGCCATAGACATCTTGTGGGTCATTGAAGGACGAAGGAATTTTGACGGCAAAGCTGCCTTGGCTTGTGGTGACTTCGCCCGCTGCGATCAGCTGGTTGTTGTTGCGCACCACACTGACCAATTCGGCGGCCGTGACGTTGTAGGCTTCAAGGCGCAGGGGGTCGATGATGACCTCTAGCATTTCGTCGCGATTGCCAGTGATAGGGGCCTCTAGAACCGCATCAAGGCTTTCAAGTTCGTCCTGCAAATCCTTGGCAACACGGGCCATTGTGCGTTCTGGTACGGGACCAGACAGGTTGACAATGATGATCGGAAATTCGGAAAAGTTAAATTCCGAGATGGAATAAGTGTCGGCACCTTCCGGAAATTCAGCTTCTGCCTTGGAGAGCGCATCACGCGCGTCTGCCATGACTTGGGTCTTGTCCCAGCCAAATTCGAATTCCAGCACTAGGTTGGCGTAGTTTTCTGCCGCTGTGCCGGTCATTTTCTTTAGGCCATCCAGATCGGCCAATTCGGTTTCCATCGGTTTGACCAACAGTGTTTCACTGTCTGCCGCCGAAATGCCGGGGAAGGGAACCGAAATAATAAGCATCGGAATTTCAATGTCTGGCTCACCTTCTTTGGGAAGGGTTGTATAAGCAAAGCCCCCCACGACGAGTGAGAGGACAACAAATGCGATGACCATCCGTGCGCGGGCGGCAGCCCAGTCTACAAGACCGGTCATTGGCTAAGCTCCCGAAATGTTGGTGCGACCTGAACGCCAGCGGTGACGTATTCTTGGCCCACAACAATCACATCCAATTTGTCAGGCAAGCCCGTCAACCAAACACCATCAACGGTGTCGCGCAGCAACTGCACAGGTTGGAAGCTGACCATGCCATCGCCGTCGATGACCCGAAGCCCCAACGCGCCATCGTTGTTGAGCGTCAAGGCCGACTGCGGAAGCAGGTGTGAAGATGCGCCATTTGCGCCGATCAAGATTTCAGCAGTTTGACCATCGCGGATCGCAAGGTCGGCATTGGTCACTTCGATCTCAACACGGAAGGTGCGGGTGGTCGGATCTGCCGCGCGACTTAGGAAGGTCACAACACCGCGCACGTCATCGCCACCAGCAGCAAGGCGGGCACCAGCAAGAGCGCCGATTTCGATACGGTTAACTTCAGTTTCGGGTGCAAATGCGACCAGCATGATCGGATCAAGCTGAATGATCGTAGCGCACAAGGAACCCGGTTGCAGCAAGCTGCCCAGTTCGGCAGTTGTGCTTTCCAACAGGCCGGCAAAAGGTGCCCTGATTTGCAAGCGTGAGATTTCTTTTTCTGCCGCAGCAACACCCGCTATCGCAGATTCAATGCCAGCTTCTGCCGATTGGATACCTGATGTTGCCGCCGTAAGACCTGACTTTGCGGCCTCAACGCCCGCAGCTGCCCCTGCAACAGCGGCGTTGGCAGCTTTGACGCGTGTATCGGTTGCAAAGCCACCTTCACTTAATCTTAACGCTGCGTTTTGGTTTACTTCCGCTTCTTCCAAGCGGGCGCTTGCTTCGATAACGCGAGCAGCAGATTCTGGAACGCGGCTTTTTGCTTCAGCAAGACGGGCTTTTGCTTCTGCCAATCGCGCCTTGGCTTCCGCCAATGATGCGCCACGGGTGCCTGAGTCTAATTGGCACATCAGTTGACCTTCCTCAACAAATGTCCCGTTGGGCAAGGGGGGCGATATCACAGTGGAAGACGTTTCTGCCCGCACTTCGACTTGACGCGCGGCTTCTGTTTGGCCCCGCAAAACCACGGCACTGTCGATTTGCTGCGCGGAAGAGTGTTGGGCAACAACTTTTATCAGCGCTTTTTTAACTGGCGTGTCAGATGTTGGCGTTTCGGCTGTTTCCTCCGCCTCTGCGGCATCAGATATTCCAAGAAAGACGCGGGCGGTTTCGCGGTCAATGATGGCAAAGTATAAAATAAACGCCACAACAATGGCCATTAGGATTGGAAGAATACGCATATGTCGCCTCGTTCAAAAACTTATTAGGTCAAGTCAATTAACCCATTTAGCGCATGTAAGCATTTTATCGCGCTAAACTACCTAGTTTAGTTTATTATTTCACGACCCCTGATACAACAAGGGCAAATGGTAGCAGCTTGAGTAGAGTTAATGATGAATTTGGGCGTTAACTAGGCCGTTTTGTGCAAAGTTTCAATTTGATCCGCAGTCAACATCGATTTAGCTGCTCTTAAGAAAAAGATTCGGTCCTGCCTTTTGGCGGTGGGGGCGGTTAAGACTCACATTTTCGTTTTTTTTGGCCCAGAAATAGCCGCAATACAGCTCGGGTCTTGGCTTGGCACCGATGGCGCGATATGAGGGGCAAAAGAAGGGTCACAATTGACCCTCGTTATCGTGGGGGCCGTTATGAGCAACACAGACAGTTTTATCGAAGAAGTCACCGAAGAAGTGCGCCGCGACAAGCTATACGCGGCTTTGCGCAAGTATGGTTGGATTGGTGCCGTTGCCGTTCTGGCCATCGTCGGTGGCGCTGCATATTCCGAGTATAGCAAAGCACAGGTGCGCGCCCAGGCAGAAGCCGCAGGCGATGCAATGTTGGCGGCAATGACACTTAATGAAAGTGCTGACCGCGCTGCAGCATTGGCATTGGTTGATCTGGAAAACCCAAGTGCAAATGCGATTGTGTCCTTGATGACCGCAGCAGAACAATCTGACGCGGGTCAGACCGTGGCGGCCAATGAGACATTGCAAGGTGTTGCGACAACCCAAGATTTGCCACTGATCTACCGCCAGATTGCATCGTTTAAGGCATTGGCCTTGTCTGCGGACGATTTATCCGCGGATGAACGCCGGTCTGGGTACGAAGCATTGGCCCAACCAGGCAACCCACTGCGCTTGTTGGCGCAAGAGCAACTGGCCTTGATTGACATTGAGACAGGCGATGCAGATGCGGCACTGGTAAGGTTCCAAGGGATCATTGACGATTCTGAAACGACGTCAGACTTGCAACAACGCGCCCTACAAGTGATGGTGGCTTTGGGAGCCGAACCAGATCTTACCCAATTGACACAAGGTGGTAATTAACCGCTTTAATACTGTCGAAAGCCGTAAAGGCACCTGAAGACCGCAACAAAGCGAGCAGAGCTATGACACTTCATTTCGAAAACACTGCAAATCCACGCCGCTCTTGGACACTCATCGGGGCCTGCACAGTGGCTGCGATGTTGCTTGGAGCCTGCCAAGAAGCAGAAGTAATTTTGCCTGGCAAACGTGAAGACATCCGCTCGGTTCTGGAATCCTCCGGTGGCAACGTCGACCCCAGTGCTTTTACCGCGAACGAGACGCGGGCGATTTCATTGCCCAAAGCGGCAACAAACACGACATGGGCGCAAGGCACTGGTACCCAAGAAAACCGTGTCGCTCATGCAGCCCTTGGGTCAACATTGCAACTGGCGTGGTCGACAAAGATTGGCGCGGGTGACAGTCGCAAACAACGTATTACCGCTGACCCTGTTGTCGCAGGCGGTTTGATCTACACACTTGACGCTGGCAGCAATGTGGCCGCAACCAATACTGCGGGTGCACCGGTTTGGAACCGTGATGTGCGCCCCTTACGGGACGATGCTACCGACGCAACTGGCGGCGGATTGACCGTTCACAAGGGCACGCTTTATGCGTCGACAGGTTTTGGCGAACTGGTGGCGATGGATGCTGCTACAGGCCAAGTGCGTTGGACCCAAAAATTGGAAGCAACAGGATCTGGGCAACCAATGGCCCATGGTGATCTGGTTTATCTGATGGCAGGTGATGACACTGGTTGGGCTATTGAAGCGGACACAGGGCGGGTTGCATGGCAAATCGGTGGCTCACCTTCGGTGTCCAACGTTTTGGGCGCTCCTGCACCAGTGATCGCTGGTGAATTAGCGGTCTTTGCCTTTGGGTCTGGTGAAATTCAGGCCGTGTTCCGTCGTGGTGGTTTGCGCCGCTGGGATGCGTCTGTATTGGGCGAACGCCCCGGCCGGGCCTTGTCGAAAATTGATGATGTGACTGGATCACCTGTTGTTAACAACGGTGTACTTTACGCTGGCAACCAAGCCGGGCGAACAGTTGCTTTAGCTGTGGGCAGTGGCGCGCGTATTTGGACTGCCAATGAAGGTGCGATTGGCCCTGTTTGGCCTGCCGGTGACAGCGTCTTTGCGATCACTGATAAGAATGAACTGGTCCGTCTGGACGCAGAGGACGGATCGAAGGTTTGGGGCTATGCGCTGCCGAATTTTGTCAAAGACCGCCCCAAGAAAATATCCGAAGTGTTTGCCCATCATGGCCCAATCCTTGCGGGTGGTCGCATTATTGTCGCCTCAAACGATGGCCAATTGCGCAGCTTTGATCCACGTGATGGCACCCTTATCAGCAGTGTTGAAGTGCCAAGTGGTGCGACAACGGCACCTGCTGTTGCGGCAGGAACATTGTACGTTGTTGGACGCAACGGGCAATTGCACGCTTTCCGTTAGGCAAGATATAGTCTAGAGGACGCGCTTGAACCTTATCCGGAGCGGACGACATGTCCTTTACCCTTGCCATCGTGGGCCGTCCAAACGTCGGTAAATCCACGCTTTTCAACCGTCTTGTCGGGAAACGCCTTGCCTTGGTCGATGACCAGCCTGGGGTGACTCGGGATTTGCGTGAGGGTGCCGCACGTCTTGCTGACTTGCGTTTCACCGTTGTGGACACGGCTGGCTTGGAAGACGCAACGGACGATTCCCTAGAAGGGCGCATGCGTAAACTGACTGAGCGGGCCGTTGAAATGGCCGATGTTTGTTTGTTTATGATTGATGCGCGGGTAGGGGTGACACCCACCGATCAAGTGTTTGCCGAAATTCTGCGTAAGAAAGCCGATCACGTGATCTTGGCGGCGAACAAGGGTGAAGGATCTGCCGCTGATGCTGGTGTGATCGAAGCGTACTCATTAGGTCTAGGCGAGCCAATTCGTTTGTCTGCTGAACACGGTGAAGGTTTGAACGACCTTTATTCGCAGCTTCAACCGATCTCTGACCAGTTTGATTTGCTGGCTAAGGAAGATGATACACCTGATGTCGACGTCAGTATTGATGAAGATGACGACGAACTTGGCGCGGTTCCTGTGCCTTCAAACGCGAAACCATTGCAAGTTGCCGTTGTAGGTCGCCCGAATGCGGGTAAGTCGACGCTGATCAACCAAATTTTGGGCGAAGAGCGGCTTTTGACCGGACCAGAGGCGGGGATTACCCGTGATGCGATTTCCCTTCGTATCGACTGGAACGGCACACCGATGCGTATTTTCGATACCGCCGGTATGCGCAAGAAAGCCAAGATTCAGGAAAAGTTAGAGAAACTTAGCGTTGGTGACGGCCTACGTGCTGTTAAATTTGCTGAGGTTGTCGTGGTTCTGCTGGATGCCGCGATCCCGTTTGAGCAACAAGATTTGCGGCTCGCTGATTTGGCAGAACGCGAAGGTCGTGCGGTTATTGTCGCGGTGAACAAGTGGGACATCGAGGACGAAAAGCAGGCCAAGCTGAAAGACCTCAAAGAAAGCTTTGAACGTCTTCTGCCCCAGTTGCGCGGCGCGCCTTTGATAACGGTCTCTGCCAAAACTGGTCGTGGTTTGGACCGCCTGCATGAAGCAATCATGAAGGCCTATGATGTTTGGAACCGGCGTGTGACGACGGCCCATCTTAACCGTTGGTTGGCTGGTATGGTCGAGGCGCATCCGCCCCCCGCACCTCAAGGCAAACGCATCAAACTGCGTTACATGACCCAAGCTAAAACGCGCCCTCCTGGGTTTGTTGTGATGTGTTCACATCCTGATAAAGTGCCAGAAAGCTATTCACGCTATTTGGTGAATGGATTGCGGGTGGACTTTGATATGCCCGGAACACCAATCAGGTTGTACATGCGCGGTCAGAACGATGCGAATCCTTATAAGGGTCGTAAAAAGGCACCGCCATCTAAATTGCGTAAACACACCGCTGGGCGTAAACATACTGATGGTAACGGGCGTAAGTAAGTTTTGCGTGGGGGCTCTGCTCCCATGCTTACCCGCGCGGCCAGTATTTTAGGTCGAAAGAAAATCATCGCGCTGCTCTAAATATTGGCCATAGCAGGGCGATAGACCCGATTAATGCCAAGGGTGCGACGCTGTTCATCGAAAATTCGTTCCGTACAGCGATTGCAACAAGTGCCCAAATGACTGCAATTCCATAGGTTGGCGCACGTGCCAAACGCCATTGCAGACCAAAGCCCAAGACACTGGCAAGGCCAACGCAGACCCAAGCGGCCGTAGTTTGGCTTGTCCAGCCGTATCCGGCCAGAAGTAGCCCAACACCTGCAAAACTGGCGGCGCTTAACCATCCCGCATAAAGACCAATGGGCCAGCTTGCCCAAGCCTGGTCCATCCGTGGGCTGCGAAACAGTGCAATAAGCGATGAGACCAACATCAACCAAATCAGGATCGTTGCCCAAATCGGGCTGAGCGTTGCAATTGGAAGCCACGCTGCACCAATCGCAAGGGACACTAACAACGCGGGCCGCATTGCAGACCAATTCGCATTATCCGCACGCGCCCAAACCCCGTAAGCGCAAGCAACCACAAGCCACGTAAAGATCACCCCCCAGATTGCGAAAGCATATCCAGCAGGTTGCACGGGTGCATTAAGCTGTGGGTATGGGAATTGTTCAGGATTGAATCCGCCAAAATCGGGCACCCATAGCGGGGATGCCGCAAAGGCTACGCTTGCAATAAGGGTCAAGACAGCGAGTAATTTGGGCATGAAACAGGCTCCGCATCTGTAATTGGGGTAAGGTAAACCTGCATTTACATCTCCTGTCCCCCAAGTACAGTCAATCGCATTATATATGAGCAATTTAAGGGGTGAGGTGATGACACGAATAGCTATTTTTTGTGATGGGACGTGGAATTCGTCCGATATTGATGAAACGACCAGCGTCTATAAACTGCAAGACCTGTTGGAGAATGATCCGACCAAAGGGCAGGTCTGCGCTTACTTCGCAGGCATCGGAACGGATGATCGTTTCGACAATGGCTTGCAAAAGTTTTTCAACAGATGGGGCGGTGGTGTCTTCGGGTGGGGGCTGGATGGTAAAGTCAAACAGGCCTATCAATTTTTGTGCCAAGCCTATCAGCCCGACGATGAAATTTACCTATTCGGGTTTTCGCGCGGGGCTTATACGGCGCGGTCGGTTGCAGGTATGATCCGTAAATGTGGCCTTATCGATAATCCGACCACCGACCGCATCAATGATGCCTTTGCGCTTTATCGCAAGAAAGGACCCCGCAACGGTCCCGATCAACCTCATATTATGTCTGAACGTAAACGGCTGTCCCCTCGGTTCGCGACCTCACAAAAGGATGCGGTGTCGCGGGGTGGGGGCGACATTGTCAAAATCGCATACATGGGTGTGTTTGATACTGTCGGCGCACGTGGCATGCCGCCATCAATCCTTGGCCCGATTGCGACCGCGTGGAACAGCCAATACAAATTCCATGACATGGCCCTGTCTAGCTTGGTTAAAAGTGCACGACATGCTTTGGCGATTGACGAGCGGCGTGTGTTTTATGTGCCCGCCAAGTGGGACAACCTAGACAACCAAGGCGGTAAAGAGGGGTTGAACAAGGGTGATACAGGTCCATTGCGCCCCTTTCAACAGATTTGGTTCACGGGTGATCACGGGGTGATTGGAGGCAGCGCAGCGGAACAGCCACTTTCCGCAATCGCACTTGAGTGGATGGTGCAGGGGGCAGGCCGTCTGATTTTGAAGGCGGGTGCAACATTCCCACCGACAGCCGCCAACCCACTGTGCCCATCGGATCGGTTTAAGGGCCGATGGGCCTTGTTCAAGAAATGGCGCGCGGGGCCGAATTCTGAAGCGGAAATGCATCCGTCCGTTCGCACAAGGGTCAATTCCCTATCTGATTATCGGCCCCGCAGCCTACATAAGATTTTTAATGGTTAGGCGGGTGTTAACCCAAAATCCCATCCGGGTTGATGACGGTTTTGCCACCCAAATAAGAGGCAAGCGCGTAGGGTAATTTCACAGATCCGTCCGCTTGTTGACCATTCTCAAGCACGGCGATCAAGCAACGACCGACAGCCAAACCAGATCCGTTCAGCGTGTGAACAAACTGCGGCTTTCCACCGTCAGCGGGCTTATAACGGGCGTTCATACGGCGGGCTTGGAAGGCACCAGTGGAGGACACTGACGAAATCTCGCGGTAGGCGTCTTGGCCCGGCAACCACGCTTCAATGTCATAGGTGCGACATGCGCCAAAGCCGATATCGCCAGAACACAGTTCGAGCGTGCGGTATGGAATTTCGAGGCGTTCCAATATGTCTTCAGCGCAGCGCAACATACGCTTTTGCTCGGTGTCGCTGTCTTGGGGCAGGGTGACCGATACCATCTCGACCTTCTCGAACTGGTGCTGGCGCAACATGCCGGATGTGTCGCGGCCTGCGGACCCTGCTTCGGAGCGGAAACATAACGTGTGGGCGGTCATGCGGATCGGCAACGCGGCCTCTTCCAGCACATCGCCGGACACGGTGTAGGTCAATGGCACTTCAGAAGTTGGAACCAACCACCATCCGTTTGTGGTTTGGTAGCTGTCTTCGCCGAATTTGGGCAGCTTGTCCGTGCCGTACATCGCTTCGTCACGGACCAAAACGGGCGTGTTGTATTCTGTCAGACCGTTTTCATCCACATGGGTGTCGATCATAAATTGGGCCAATGCGCGGTGCACACGGGCAACTGCGCCTTTGAGCATAACAAAACGGCTGCCTGAAACTTTCGCGGCTGTCTCAAAATCCATCGCAGTGCCAACAGCGCCGATTTCAAAATGTTCTTTCGGCGCGAAGTCGAATGTTGGGAGGGTGCCCCAACGGCTGATCTCGACGTTGTCATCCTCGGATGCGCCATCCGGCACATTGTCGGCAGGCAAGTTGGGGATGCGGGCAAGGGCGTCGGTCAGTTGGGCGTCAAGGGCTGTGGCCTCGTCGCGCATGGCGGCAACTTCGGCTTTCTTTTCGCCAACAAGGGCACGCAGACGTTCAAATTCGGCGTCATCACCACGACCTTTGGCCGCGCCAACTTCTTTGCTGGCTTTGTTCTGCTCGGCCTGCGCCTGTTCAGAGGCGAGGATTTTTGCGCGACGGGATTCGTCTAAGGTAAGGAGGGTCGAGGACACTGGATCATCCCCGCGCCGCGCAAGGGCGGCATCAAAAGCGGCGGGATTTTCGCGGATGGCTTTGATGTCATGCATGGGGGTGGTCCTATGTGTGTACGATTCATTAGTGTTTGAGAGGGCTTATGCCTGAATGTGGCGTGGGGGGCTAGATGGGGTTTTGAAGGGTTATTGGATTGTCGGGGTCTTGGCCGATTGATGCTTAGAAGGCGCGCCATTGGCGTCTTCAGGGCTATCTCGAGCAATTCAACCCAATGCTAAAATAACACCTAGTAATATTTCTATATTTGGCTGCACAATTGTTGTTGTCTGTTGTTGATCTGATTCATCAGTTTCTTGCAGTTCAATTATTCTTTCAGCTCCCAATCCTTCTACATCTTTATTCAAGAGACCGATCATCAGACCTTGTTCGGCAGTTGTCCATAATAGGGTGACAAATACGAACAAGGCGGGCGGTAACATTGATAACCCGAGATTATCCCGCAATTTTATTAACGTCGGGCGCTTATCATCTGCTTTGGGTAAAACAGCGAAAACGAGAGCCGTGCATACGAAAATGCCGAGGATCAGCAAAGCACCCCAAAACGGACGGGGTGTAAATCCAAAAATAATTTGGTCCAAAAGACTTTAGCTATCAGTCACCCCTATTATCACCACCACCACCATGGCGCGCATTCCGACCCTCGCCAGCTCTTAAATCAGTCCCTGCAAAATACCCTTCCACCCCACCTTGCAAAGCCCCACAACACTCCATAAGTTCTGCCCAAATTCGCGACATCAGAAACGGTGGGCGATCATTGCTTTCACAAGGACTTCTCCATGGACCAATTCGCCCAATTCATCCCACTTCTTTTGATCTTCGCGATCATGTATTTCCTGCTGATCCGCCCACAGCAAAAGAAGATGAAAGATCATCAGGCGATGGTAAACGGCCTGCGCCGTGGTGACAAAGTTGTGACCGCTGGGGGTATGTTCGGCAAGGTTGTTAAAGTGCATGAAGAGGGCGAAGTTGAAGTTGAGATCGCGGACGGTGTAAAGGTGCGGATGGTGCAGTCCACCATCGCTCAGGTCATCTCAAAAACCGAACCTGCGAAGTAAACTCGCGTTTTAAGCATCTAAAAGGCCAGCCCAATGCTGCAATTTGAATCGTGGAAACGGGTCCTGATCTGGGCCACCTGTGCGGTGGGCTTGCTTTTGGCAATTCCCAATGGGTTTTACACCCGCGTCGAGCAACGCAATGATGCTGTAACCGCTATCGAGTTGGGCGCTGATACCCCTGCGAACCAAGAGATTGTGGCGCAGTGGCCCAGCTTTATGCCTGCAGGCTTGGTTAATTTGGGTCTTGATTTGCGCGGTGGTGCGCATTTGCTGGCCGAAGTGCAAGTGGCCGATGTTTATCAGGCGCGGATGGAGGCCACTTGGCCAGAAGTGCGCGATGCGTTGCGCCCTTTGCGTGCCACGGTTGGTACCATTCGCAAGCAACCTTCGCCCCCAGATGAATTGCGTGTCCGTATTGGCGACGTGACTGGAATGGCACAAGCCCTTGAAACTGTGCGCGCTTTGGCCCGACCGGTTCAGTCCCTTACAGGTGTGGGTGCTTATGATATCGCGGTCAGTGCGAACGGCGATTTGCTGTCTGTGACATTGTCTGACGCCGAGAAATTGGCAACGGATGAGCGTACAATGCAGCAGTCGCTGGAAATTGTCCGTCGCCGGATTGACGAGGTTGGCACACGCGAACCCACGATCCAGCGCCAAGGCACCGAGCGTATTTTGATCCAAGTGCCGGGCATTGGCTCCGCGTCCGAGTTGAAGGCCATCATCGGGACCACAGCCCGTTTGACGTTTAATCCTGTCATCTCCCGAACGAATGATGAGAACGCGATTGCTGGTGCTGGCAACTCTGTTGTGCCGTCGCTTGACCAACCCGGTCAGTATTTTATTATCGAAAACGCGCCCGTTGTTGCGGGTGACGATTTGGTGGATGCCCAGCCCTCGTTCGATCAAAACGGCGGGGCCGCGGTGTCCTTTAGGTTCAATACCACTGGCGCACGTCGCTTTGGGGATTACACGGCTGATAACATCGGTAGCCCGTTTGCTATTGTCCTCGACAATGAGGTGGTCAGCGCTCCGACAATCCAATCCCATATTGCAGGTGGATCAGGCATTATCACGGGCCGTTTCAGCGTTGAAGAGACCACTAACTTGGCCGTCCTTTTGCGAGCAGGTGCGTTGCCTGCAAAGCTGACCTTCCTAGAGGAACGCACGATTGGTCCAGAACTGGGTCAAGACAGCATCGATGCGGGCAAGATCGCGACGATGGTCGCCTTTGGCACCGTGCTGGTTTTTATGTTCCTTAGTTACGGTCTTTTTGGCTTTTTCGCTAACGTCGCTCTGATCATCAATGTGGGTCTGATTTTTGGCCTGCTTAGCCTTGTTGGTGCAACTCTGACACTGCCTGGTATCGCGGGCATTGTGTTGACCGTTGGTATGGCGGTGGATGCAAACGTGCTGGTGTTTGAGCGTATCCGTGAAGAGCTGAAAACGTCCAAGGGACCCGCTCGCGCGATTGAGCTGGGATATGAAAAGGCGCTGTCCGCTATTTTGGACGCCAACATCACCACGTTCATCACTGCTGTGATCTTGTTCGTTATGGGCTCTGGCCCTGTGCGCGGGTTCGCGATTACCTTGGGCCTTGGTATTCTTACGTCGGTCTTCACTGCCATCTATGTCACGCGGCTGATGGTTGTGATTTGGTTTGAACGCCGCCGTCCAAAAACGATTGAGGTCTAATCCAATGCGTCTCAAACTTGTACGTGAAAACACGAACTTTGACTTCTTCAGCCGTTGGAAGCTGTGGTTGGGAATTTCGGCGCTGATGATGATGGTCGGTTTTGGATCTTATCTGTACCAAGGGCTTAACTTTGGCATCGATTTCCGTGGTGGTACAACCATCCGGACCCAAAGCGCAGAACCAATTGATATCGGCGCATACCGTGCTTCGTTAGAAACACTGGGCCTTGGCGACGTTTCAATTACAGAGGTGTTTGATCCGAATTTCGGTGATGATCAAAACGTTGCAATGATCCGGATACAGGCCCAAGACGGGCAAGAGGCAGTAACGGTTGAGACGATCGAAACTGTGCAAAATGGCTTGCGTACAATCGATGAGAATATGAAGTTTCCATCAGTTGAATCCGTGGGCCCCAAAGTTTCAGGCGAGCTGATTAAGACGGCAGCGCTTGCTGTTGTCCTCGCCATTGGGGCGGTCCTTATCTATATTTGGTTGCGGTTTGAATGGCAGTTTGCCTTGGGCGCAGTGGCTGCGTTGGTGCACGATGTGGTCCTCACCATTGGCGTCTTTTCGGAACTACAGATTAAGTTTGATCTGGCGATCATCGCGGCGCTTTTGACAATTGTTGGCTATTCGTTGAACGACACCGTTGTTGTGTTTGACCGTGTTCGTGAGAACCTGCGCAAGTACAAGAAAAAGCCGTTGGCGGAAGTTCTAAACATCTCCATCAACGAAACCCTTGCCCGCACAGTCATGACATCGGTCACAACCTTATTAGCGCTGATTTCCTTGTTTGTACTGGGCGGTGATGTGATCCGTGGCTTCGTATTTGCGATGATCTGGGGTGTAATTGTAGGGACGTATTCTTCGGTCTTTGTTGCCTCTGCATTCCTTTTGTACCTTGGTGTGAAACGTGATTGGTCCAAGACTGATCCAAAAGCAGGCGGACAATACGCCAACATCGACGCGTAACAAATGACCACGGTGTTCCTCGACGCGATCCAGCTCGAGGGCATTTGGTTTTTAGTCTTTGGTGCATTGCTGGCAGGCATTGTGCGGGGCTTTTCCGGTTTTGGTACGGCAATGATTTACCTGCCGTTTGCCGCCCAAGTTGTGCCACCGTTATGGGCCATCTTAACTCTTATGGCGATGGATATCGTGGGGCCGATCCCTTTGGTAAAGCCCGCGCTAAAGGATGCGCAGCGGCGTGATCTGCTGCTGTTGCTGGGTGGTGCAGCGTGTATGTTGCCAGTTGGCTTGGCCTTGTTGTCGACGATCTCGCCGGAAACTTATCGCTATATCGTGTCCTCGATCTCTTTGGTTCTTTTGGTCTGTCTGGTCTTTGGGCTGCGTTATAGTGGCCAGATGCATCCGCCGTTGGTTGCTGGTATCGGTGCGTTGTCTGGCTTTTCTGGCGGCATAGGTGGTGTTCCGGGCCCACCGGTGATCTTGTTTTATATGGCCAGCACCTTGCCTGTCCGTGTGGTCCGCGCCAATATGTTATTGTTCCTATTCTTTGGCGATTTTCTAATCATTGGGATTGTGGGGCTGCGCGGTGAGCTGGTCTTGGCCCCGCTCGTTATCGGGCTTTTGATGGCAGTGCCCAACGGCATCGGTAATTTGATAGGCGCGGCGATTTTCAATCCTGACAAGGCTGGCTTATACAAGAGTGTCGCTTATATAGTGATCGGGGCCTCAGCCATCATGGGCCTGCCATTTTGGAGCGGATAACATGCGCCTTAACGAGATAAAGTATACAGACGCCAAACCCATCGAGGGCTATGGCCCCGGTTTCTTCCGTATCGGAGGTATCGTGACGCATGGGGGCGTTTTGACTGGTCCCACTGGAACGTTCGCATGGGGTGGCTATGAGGACAGCGCGACGCTGCTGGACCTTGCTGGCAAAATCGATGTTTTGTTCATGGGGACGGGTGAGGACGTCGCGCATATTCCGGCGGCCTTGCGCGAGGAACTGGAAGAGGCGGGCATCGGCGTCGAGGCGATGGCAACTCCCGCTGCGGCACGGACATACAATGTGCTGCTCAGCGAAGGACGGCGTATCGCGCTGGCGATGATCCCTGTTTGAATTGGGATTTGACGCGGCGCATTAATAGGATATCCCTCTATTCATGATATTGAATGTGACAGACCTGACAATTGCGCGTGGCGGTATGCCCGTTTTGGCAGGTGTGTCATTTGAATTGGCCGCAGGGCAGGCATTGATCTTGCGTGGGCCAAACGGTGTTGGCAAAACCACGCTGTTGCGGACCATTGCAGGATTGCAGCCAGCGCTGAGTGGTGAAGTGACGGGTGCTGAGGATCAGATTGCTTACGCAGCACACTCTGACGGATTAAAGGCGATGCTAAGTGTGCGTGAGAATCTGACATTCTGGGCTGAAGTTTTTGGGCAATCGGATATCGAACCCGCTTTGGCCGTATTTGACCTAAATGATCTTGCAGAGCGGTTGGCAGGCACATTGTCTGCTGGTCAAAAACGGCGTCTGGGCTTGGCAAGACTGCTGGTCACAGCGCGGCCAATCTGGGTTTTGGATGAACCGACGGTTTCATTGGATACAGCTTCGGTTGACATGTTTGGCCGTGCTGTCCGGATCCATCTGCAAAATGGCGGGATGGCATTAATAGCGACTCACATTGATCTTGGGCTGACGGATGCAAAGGTTCTTGATGTCACTCCGTTTATCGCACGCGCTGATGTACCGATGGGCTCAAGCGACGAGGCGTTTTTGTGAAGGCGCTTTTGATCCGTGACATTCGACTGGCTGTGCGGGCAGGGGGCGGCTTTGGCCTTGGCCTCGCCTTCTTTCTGATCGTCGTTGTGATGGTGCCTTTTGCGGTTGGCGCGAACACCGAATTGTTGTCTCGCATCGCACCGGGTGTTTTGTGGATCGGGGCCTTGCTGGCTTGCCTGTTGTCATTGGACCGCCTTCTAGCTTTGGATTTTGAGGACGGCACATTGGATTTGCTTGCAACAGCACCGCTGCCACTTGAGGCCGCGCTTAGCATCAAGGCCTTGGCGCATTGGATCACTACAGGTCTGCCTTTGGTCTTTGCTGCGCCGGTCTTGGGGGTTTTGATGAACCTACCGCTGCAAGGCTATGGATGGCTGATACTGTCGCTTTTACTGGGCACCCCTGCACTGTCGGTCATTGGAACATTTGGGGCGGCACTCACAGTTGGGATCAAACGTGGTGGGTTGCTATTGTCGTTGCTTGTCTTGCCACTTTACGTACCGACGTTGATTTTCGGGGCCGAAGCCGCACGGCGTGGCGCAGCAGGTGTCGATGCAAGCACACCTCTTTTATTGATGGCGGGTATAAGTGCTGCCACAGTTGCTTTGATGCCTTTTGCGAGCGCCGCTGTCCTCAGGGTGAACTTGCGGTGATCGTC
>JBLHPE010000004.1:0-87090 GCA_047624005.1 Ascidiaceihabitans sp. | reverse complement strand
CAAGGCACTTGGTGTCGATCCAATCGCCAATATTCTGGAGGCTTCTGTAGAAACTGATGCGCCGGGAAATGCCGACGCATAAACCTAGACTTCCCTAATCGTACATTACGCAACTGCGCCTCAATTCGATTTGAGGCGCAGTTTTTGATTAGGGATTTGAAAACACACAACGAAAAAGGCCGCCCACGAAGGACGGCCCCGATACTATTCGAATTTCGGCGAAGATTAGTTCTTCGCGTAGAATTCAACAACCAAGTTTGGCTCCATAACAACTGGGTACGGAACGTCGCCCAGCGTTGGTGTGCGAACAAATGTTGCAGTCATTTTCGAGTGGTCAACGTCCATGTAATCAGGAACGTCACGCTCGGCCAATTGTGTGGCTTCAAGAAGGACGGCCAATTGCTTGGAACGATCACGTACTTCAATCACATCACCCTCTTTGACGCGGTATGATGGAATGTTTACTTTTTTGCCGTTCACTTTGACGTGGCCGTGGTTCACGAACTGACGCGCAGCAAAAACTGTTGCAACGAATTTAGCGCGGTACACAACTGCGTCCAAGCGACGTTCTAGCAAACCGATCAAGTTTTCACCTGTATCGCCACCAACACGTACGGCTTCACCGTAGATGCGACGGAATTGCTTCTCTGTAAGATCGCCGTAGTAACCCTTCAGCTTTTGCTTTGCGCGCAACTGAATACCGAAGTCGGACAATTTGCCCTTACGACGTTGACCGTGCTGGCCGGGGCCATATTCACGACGGTTTACTGGGGATTTAGCGCGGCCCCAGATGTTTTCGCCCATGCGGCGGTCTAATTTATGTTTGGCAGACGTACGTTTAGTCACGACTGTTCTCCTTCTTAAGGTGCCATTTCTGGCTATGAAGGGCGTTGTCCTTTGGGCGAACCCCGACAGGCATCCCCTTGCAGGGGCCACCAACACCAATGAAATCGCGTTATACGGGGCATATGGGCAGAGTCAACGGCAGTTTATCGGATTAATTTGGCCACTTCATCATGGCGATGGCAGGTGACCAAATGATCGTTCACCATGCCGACCGCTTCCATGAATGCGTATACAATAGTTGGGCCACAGAATCGAAAGCCTTCTTTCTTAAGGTCTTTAGCAATTTGGGTCGACAAATCAGTGAACGCGGGAACATCAGCCTGCGTTTCCCACTGGTTTTGCAAAGGTGATCCGTCAACATAATTCCACAAAAATGAGTCAAATCCTTCACGTTGTTCTATCTTTTGCCAAACACGCGCATTGCCGATGGTCGCTTCAATCTTCCCCCTGTGTCGGATAATTCCCGCATCCTGTAGTAATCGGGCGACGTCCTCTTCTCCCCAGGTCGCAATGATATTGGGATTAAAATCGGCAAAAGCAGTTTTGAAATTTTCACGTTTTTTCAATATGGTAAGCCAACTCAAACCTGCTTGGAACCCATCTAAAACTAACTTTTCCCACAGTGCACGGCTGTCATATTCGGGAACACCCCAATCTGTGTCGTGGTAATCCAAATATATCTGTTCAGGGCCAGCCCAACCGCATCGTTCCATCTTCGATCACTTTCCATTCATACTTTGCGCCAATTAGAACAAAAAGCGAATATTAAAAAAATATTAGAAGATACTGCGCCATGATTAAAAGGTAAGCGCAAGGAGACAATGTTCAGTGAACCGCAGATTCAAACAAGGACAACATGCGCCTAGGTTCGCCCAAAGCCCGCTGGATATAGCCATTGGAAATCGTGACAATCAAACGATGGAAATGGTGCGCGCAGCCATCGAACATAAGAATACCCTTTTGGCTTATCAGCCCGTGATGATGTCTAACGATCCAACCAAGGTTGGGTTTTACGAAGGGCTTATTCGCGTTTTGGATGAAACGGGCCGGATCATTCCTGCCAAAGACTTTATTGAAGTTATTGAAGGTACTGAGCTTGGCCGCAAAATTGATGCTTTGTCTCTTAACATGGGCCTCAAGGCGCTATTTGAAAATCAAAGCTTACGCCTTTCAATCAATATGTCTGCCCTGAGCATCGGATTTGGTCCATGGAAGCAGAATTTTTTCCGCTGGATCGAACGGGATAAGACAATAGCTGAAAGATTAATTCTTGAAATCACAGAAAGCTCTGCGATGGGGTCGCCACAATCCGTGGTTAAATTCATGGACGAGTTTCAATTACTTGGCGTCAGTTTTGCTTTGGATGATTTCGGCTCAGGCCATACTGCTTTGCGATACTTCAAAGATTTCTTTTTTGACGTGTTGAAAATTGACGGGCAATTTATAAAATCCATCGACACAGACCCAGACAACCAAGCCTTAGTCAAAGCGATCATAGGTATTGCCAAGCACTTTGATATGTTGACCGTCGCCGAGTTTGTAGAAACACGGGCTGAAGCAGAAACTCTGATCGCTTTAGGAACCGATTGTTTGCAGGGATATTTCTTCAGTGCGCCGTCAACACGGCCGCGATGGGCAACGGAGCCTTCACAGCAAGCTGCATCTTGAATTCAAGTGAGCCACCCTATCAGTTGCCGCAGCGCGGCAAATGGTCTAACAAACACCAAGGCGGAGGGGGCTTTGGTAGTAATTTTGATCACTGAAGATGCCTCTTTGCCAGAACAGGTAGAGGACATATTACCATGACAAACATCGTCATCGCATCCGCCGCTCGCACGGCAGTTGGCAGCTTCGGCGGAGCCTTCGCCAACACACCAGCTCATGATTTGGGTTCGGCTGTATTGGAAGCCGTTGTAGAACGCGCAGGCATCGACAAATCCGAAGTTTCCGAGACTATTTTGGGTCAGGTTTTGACTGCTGCACAAGGCCAGAACCCAGCGCGCCAAGCGCACATTAACGCAGGTCTTCCACAAGAAGCATCGGCATGGTCAATCAATCAAGTTTGCGGTTCTGGATTGCGCGCCGTTGCATTGGCAGCACAGCATATTCAATTGGGCGATGCAGACATCATTGCTGCAGGCGGTCAGGAAAATATGACCCTCAGCCCACATGCCGCCCATTTGCGTGCAGGTCACAAAATGGGCGATATGAAATATATCGATACCATGATCCGCGATGGCCTTTGGGACGCGTTCAACGGGTATCACATGGGTCAAACCGCTGAAAACGTTGCCGAGAAATGGCAGATCAGCCGTGAAATGCAGGACGCATTCGCTGTTACCTCGCAAAACAAAGCAGAAGCTGCCCAAAAAGCTGGGAGATTTGCCAATGAAATCGCTGCGTTTACCGTCAAAACCCGCAAGGGCGACATCATTGTCGATGCGGACGAGTACATCCGTCACGGCGCTACGTTGGAATCACTGCAAAAACTGCGCCCTGCATTTGCTAAAGAAGGCTCTGTTACTGCCGCAAATGCTTCCGGTCTGAATGATGGGGCAGCGGCAGCTTTGTTGATGACCGCCGATGCGGCTGAAAAGCGTGGCATTGAGCCATTGGCGCGTATTGCGTCCTACGCAACTGCGGGTCTTGATCCGGCAATCATGGGTGTTGGACCCATCCATGCCAGCCGCAAGGCCTTGGAAAAAGCCGGCTGGAAAGCTGAAGATCTTGATCTCGTCGAGGCCAATGAAGCGTTTGCAGCCCAAGCCTGCGCCGTAAACAAAGAAATGGGTTGGGATCCGGCTGTTGTGAACGTCAACGGCGGCGCGATTGCTATTGGTCACCCGATTGGAGCTTCTGGCGCACGTATTTTGAACACTTTGTTGTTTGAAATGAAACGCCGCGGTGCCAAAAAAGGTCTTGCCACACTTTGCATCGGTGGCGGCATGGGCGTCGCGATGTGTCTTGAGCGTCCGTAACCAAACTTAAGTAAAGGCGGCGCATAATTGTGCCGCCCTTTGCATAGGGCGTGTAAAAAATATCAAAAACACTACGCAATATTGTTGCGCGGAGTTTATAATTTTTGTAATTTCATTTCGAATTCAATAATAAGGAATCTCTATAATGTCTCGCGTCGCTCTTGTTACAGGTGGATCCCGAGGGATCGGTGCCGCAATTTCATCCGCGTTGAAAGACGCAGGCTACGCTGTCGCTGCAACTTATGCAGGCAACGATGAAGCAGCCGCGAAGTTCACAGCAGAAACAGGTATCAAAACCTACAAATGGAATGTCGCTAGCTATGAAGAAAGCACAGCGGGTATCGCACAAGTCGAAGCCGATCTTGGGCCAGTCGATGTCGTAGTGGCAAACGCTGGCATCACCCGCGACGCACCCTTCCACCGGATGACGCCCGAACAATGGCATGAAGTAGTCGATACAAATCTGACTGGTGTATTCAACACCGTACACCCCGTTTGGAACGGTATGCGCGAACGCAAATTCGGCCGTGTGGTGGTCATCAGTTCAATCAATGGTCAAAAAGGTCAATTTGCGCAGGTAAATTACGCAGCGACTAAAGCCGGCGATCTGGGAATTGTGAAATCACTAGCCCAAGAAGGTGCCCGCGCGGGCATTACCGCCAATGCGATTTGCCCAGGCTACATCGCGACGGACATGGTTATGGCCGTTCCTGAAAAAGTGCGTGACGGAATTGTCGCACAGATTCCAACCGGCCGCTTGGGTGAACCAGAAGAAATTGCCCGTTGCGTTGTGTTCCTAGCATCAGACGATTCAGGCTTTATCAACGGCTCAACAATCTCAGCAAATGGCGGTCAATTTTTCGTTTAAGACAGTACTTTTGATAAAAACTAAGGGCGAACCTACTTAAGAGGTTCGCCCTTTTCTCATCCCGTAAGTAGGTAGCTAGCTTTACGCGTGCCTTCAGCGGGAAGATTTCTTACCAAACAACCAATTCCATGCAGCTTCTACAGCCTCTGCGCGGCTTGCATGGGCGGCTTTGATGCCTTCTTGAACGGCGGCGTGTGAAGATACTTCAAACATTTTGTAAATCCTTTGCATAAGCGTTTTTGCATTGACACCAACATAGGCCTAGCAATTGGCACTGACAAACGAGACTTTTCATTGCTTCAGTTAAGCTGTATTAAACTGAACTATGCCAGAACGCTTACCCCCCCTTACCGCTCTTCGTGCATTTGATGCCGCTGCACGGCACATGTCATTTGCAAAAGCCGCCGACGAATTACATGTCACACCAGCCGCCCTTAGCTATCAAATCAAATCCCTTGAGGAACATTTGGGTGCCCCCCTTTTCCGGCGCATGAACCGAGCCGTAGATTTAACAGAGGCAGGTACCGCCTTAGCACCCGGCGCAAAGGATGGGTTTCAGGCACTTGCCGCAGCGTGGCGATGCGCGGAACGACTACAAGACAACGAAACCTTAAATGTAACAGCAGGCCCCGCCTTCACAGCCAAATGGCTTGCGCCACGTTTGTACGGCTTCGCGCAAGCGCATCCCGAGGTGGAACTGCGGTTTTCTGCATCTTTGCGGATAATGGATTTCAGTCGAGATGGCATCGATGTAGCCATCCGTTTTGGATACGGGCCAGACAAAGGTTTATTTTCATTGCCGTTGGCAGAAGAATGGGTGGCGCCGGTGATGACGCCGGAATTGGCAGAACGCTATCCCACGTTGGAAAGTCTAACCAAAGCGCCGCTTATTATTGATCACAGCATCGATTTCTTAAACCCAGCGGCCGGGTGGGCCGAATGGTTTCGCGCGGTCAACATAGATATGGATGAAATCCATGGTATTCAGTTCTCACAAGGTGACCACGCTGTCGATGCGGCACTATCTGGGGTAGGTGTCGTTTTAGGGCGACGCGCTTTTGTGGTAAAACATATTGCAGAAGGCCGGTTGGTGATGCCGTTTAAAACTGCCTTAGGAACTGGGGCGCGTTTCCGAATTCTTTGTACAGAGGGAACCCAAGATCGGCCAAAAATCAAAGCGTTTCGCGAATGGATATTGGCTGAGGTTGGCAAGACAGCAGACTTAACTGCTGAACTAAATATCATCCCGGTTAATGCGCAAAGTGAATAATCGACGCGGCAACCAATAAGTCCCGCGCCAAATTTAATCTAACTTGTGAGCCGTGAGATTTGTTCTTTCAATCGAAGCTTCTGCTTCTTCATTGTCGCCACTTCTATATCATCGCTCGCGGGCGCACGTTGCGCCGTTTCGACCGCGTGACTGAGAGTGGTATGCTTTCTTTTCAGTTCTTCCAGATGCGAGTTTAAGCTCATTCAATCCTCCTTGCTGATAAGTTGCATGACAAGTGAATCACGAAAAACTCGCTCTGTCACGCCGCACCTGCATTATGAACATAGGGGAATTAACAGGTGATTAAAACTTGAGCGCAGCACCATCTCTTAGAACTGCTTTGATTTCAGGCATATAACTGTCGCCGTCCCGTTCATGCCGTTCGCCGCAGTGCAAAATACAGGGTGAAAATAATTCAAATGCCGCGCGTCCATCCTTGCGTGCGCGAAAAATGACCAATTCAGCCTTACGCCCGACACGCGGAGCCAACGGCAAAACTTGAAGACTACCCAGAACCGCTGGAACAGCGGCCATCAGATCAGGGAGTCGCTCGATCCGGTGGATAAAATGAACATACCCTTTGGGCTTCAAACGCTTCGCCGCCACGCTCATCCAATCGGATAAAGGCGTGTCCTCACCTAACGCCCCCTCCCGCCCAAGGTTGCGCGCGGCAATGCTGGCATTCCGATCAAAATATGGGGGGTTCGCGATGACATGATCAAATTGCCTTTGGCGTATCATCAAAGGTAAATCGTTAAGATCTGCGCAAACCGTTTCTAGCCCATTTCGACGCGCCAGCTCGGCATATTCGGCTTGCCGCTCCACGCCGATCAATTCTACGTCAGGAATACGTGCACCAAGACACAATGCCGCAGCCCCAACGCCGCACCCTAAATCCAAGATGCATTGACCCGGCAACGCATTCACACTTGCTGCCAAAAAAACTGGATCAACGCCTGCACGGTAGCCAATTTTAGGTTGCAATAACTGCACCTTACCACCCAAAAAGGCGTCTTGGGTCAGGCCTACAAAGTCGCTCATAAACCCAAAGGAATGTCATTGTCCGCCATCACACGCACTGCCATTTCATGTTCGTCAGGGCGTACCATCAATCGTCTTGGGAAGATCCCGATACCACCTTCAAGCACGCTCATATTTACGTCCATTTGAAAGCAGGCTATATCCTCGCCAGACAGAAGGGCCGTGGCAAAGGCAATGATCGTTGGGTCGGTCGTGCGTAAGAGTTCCTTCATGTGAAATGATGTAAAGACATGCGGCCCCACAGTCGAGGGGCCACGCGGGGGAAACTGATGGCCGACACAACGATAAACAACCCAGCACAGCAAAAGCCACACGACCAAATGGCCGCATACTTGGCAAAAGATTTGGACGCAGTGAATACCCTGATCCGTGCACGTATGGCATCAGAGCACGCCCCACGTATCCCCGAAGTTACTGCACACTTGGTTGAGGCAGGCGGCAAACGTTTGCGCCCAATGCTAACTTTGGCAGCGGCACATATGTGCGGATACAAGGGCCCGTATCACATCCACCTCGCCGCAACGGTTGAATTTATTCATACGGCCACTTTGCTGCATGATGACGTCGTTGATGAAAGCGCACAGCGACGTGGTCGCCCAACCGCCAACCTATTGTGGGACAATCAATCGTCGGTCCTTGTTGGCGATTACCTGTTCTCCCGTTCATTCCAATTGATGGTTGAGACGGGGTCGTTGCGGGTGCTTGATATCCTTGCAAACGCATCCGCGACAATTGCCGAAGGCGAAGTGCTACAGCTAACCGCTGCTCGGGATTTGAAAACAGATGAGGGGGTCTATCTTCAGATCGTCCGTGGAAAGACTGCCGCACTATTTTCTGCCGCAACAAAAGTTGGCGGTGTCATTGCCGATGCTGATGATGGCGTAGTCAAAGCGTTGTTTGAATACGGTGATGCGTTGGGCGTTGCCTTCCAAATTGTCGACGACCTGCTCGATTATCAGGGACAATCGTCTGCGACAGGCAAAAACGTCGGTGACGATTTCCGCGAACGTAAGCTGACATTGCCTGTGATCAAAGCCATTGCTAAAGCCGACGCCGAGGAGCACGCATTTTGGAAACGCACCATCGAAAAAGGCCAGCAAGAGGATGGTGATTTTGACATGGCTTTGGCACTGTTGCACAAACATAATGCCCTAACTGATACCCGCGATGAGGCGATCGCTTGGGCTGCAAAAAGCACTTTGGCGTTGTCAGCGTTGCCTGAACATCCTGTTAAACAGATGCTGATTGATCTGGCAGATTATGTGGTTGAACGTATCAACTAACCCTTGAGAACCTTGGCGTCAGCAACCCACCAATCAGGGTTCGACTTCTTAATCCGCGCAGCGGCAATTTCACTGGCTTGCGAAGATGGATAGATGCCAAAACAGGTTGCACCGGACCCCGACATTCTTGAAATCAGAGCGTCTGAAAACATGCCCAAAACCTTAGCAATAACCGGTTCAACTTCAATTGCCGGGCTTTCTAGATCGTTACGATGATCACCAAGCCATGAACAAAAATCATTAATAGTTTCACAAAATGGCAAGGCCGCAGGCATCGGTGCATTCGATTTAGTTTTTAACGCCGCAAAAACAGAAGGCGTTGAAACATGTTGCATTGGATTAACCAGAACCATCCAAAGGTTCGGTAAGTTATCGACTGACGTTAATTTATCTCCGATACCCTGCATCCGCTGCGGTGCCGACGACATGCAAACAGGAACATCCGCCCCTAAAGATGCAACATCACCTTGTGGACCGTATCCCAATTGAATTGCCGCGCGAAGGACCGCAGCAGCATCCGCCGAGCCACCGCCAATACCTGCCGCATTTGGCAGGTTTTTTTCCAAGCTAATTTCGGCAGTTAGTCCACAAAGTGCGCCAGCCCGCCAAACCAGATTGCTACTATCAGTCGGAACGCCATTTGCGTATGGGCCAGCCACATTCAATGACATCTTTGTCGCCTCGTTCAGTCTGAGTTGATCACCGACGTCCACAAACACAACTAAAGAATCCAAAGTGTGGTAGCCGTCCTCCCGCTGCCCCGTGACGTGTAGGGTTAGATTAACCTTTGCAGGTGCGAAAACCTCAATCGTCATTCGCAACTTTTAAAGGATCTGCACCCTCGTCCACCAGCACAGCATCCAATCCAATTTCCAACTTGCGCCGAATGCGGCCTGGGTCGGCTTCCCCGTCCGCGTCTGTTGGATCAACAAAGGACAAGGCACGGCTCCATTGAAACTCAGCTTCGCGTGTCCGGCCAACCGACCAATAAACATCACCCAAGTGGTCGTTAACTACAGGATCGATTGGCATCAGTTGAACTGCGGTTTCCATATGTACGACGGCTTCCGAATAACGACCCAAACGGAACAGAACCCAACCCAGTGAATCAACGATAAAACCGCTGTCAGGACGTGCTGCAACGGCGCGCTCAATCATATCAAGCGCCTCGTCTAGGTTGATCTGTTGTTCAACCATCGAGTAACCCAAGTAGTTCAGGACTTGCGGTTGATCTGGATTAAGAACCAAAGCTGCGCGAAAGTCAGCCTCTGCGAGCTCCCAATTGTCGAGACGTTCATGTGCGATGGCCCGGGCGTACAAAACAAACCAACGGCTACGTGCGTCCTCTGGTGTCAGGTTCAGCGCTTTGTCATAAGACATAACGGCATCAGCATAGGCATCTTGTCCGCGTAAAAAGTCGCCTAAAGTCGAATGCACGATCGACATATCTGGGAAGCGACGCGCCAACTGTTCCAACACCTCGATTGCTGCATCTGGCTTACCTGCGCGACGCAAGGCTGCAGCACGCCCCAACTCAGCGGCATGGGACGCTGTATGATCTGCAGGAACTTTTTTATAAGCTGCAATCGCAAGGTCGTATTGACCTAACTCTTCCAGTAACTCCGCATTCAACAACAAGGCATCGATATGATCTGCACGCAGGGCATAGGCCACACGACTATACAGCAAAGTGTACTCAGCCGACGCCTCTCCGCGCAAAGCGCCTGCGAGAGAATAGAAAACTTCGGCCACACCATCCTTCGCAGACTTGATATGAGTGAAGGGAACCTTTTCACCAGCATTCAATGCTTCGTTAAGTAGGGTTAACTCTGGATCGGTTGCTGTCCCGAACGCAAGCCTTAGGGTCTGAATCGCATCTTCATTTCGATCCAACTGTGACAAAATTTCAGCCCGCGCCATAGCGCCACGCCGCGTGCCACTGGCACCACCTGCTTCGTCACCTGAAAACAATCCTTCGGCGCTGTCAAAATCACCAACGACTGCGTAGGCCATCGCTTTGTGATAGATCGCAAATCCGCCCATGCTCGGTTGTTTCGCAACCTCGTCAAACGCCTCAAACGCTGCGTTTGCTTTGCCCTGCCCCAGTTTTGCCCATGCAGAAATCAAGGAATCGATCAAAGGTCCGATGCCATCATTTTCGCCGTCGCGCGCTATCACACCATCAAAATCTTCACGCATTACCAAATCGGCAATCAACAAGATGCTCCCTGTTTGGCTGCGCAATCCAGCTTGCTCAATGGCTTTGGCAATCGGAACCCCACGTGCAATCTGCCCCAAAGACAGAAACGACAGTGTCGCTCCTTCCATCAATTCAGGGTTACTTCGATCACGAGCCAACGCTTTTACAAAGTACTGCGATGCCTGTTCAAAATCGTTTTGCGATGCAGCCTGACGACCAGCCAAATAGGACCCCGAAGCGCTTTGCGCATAAGCCAGCGGTGCGCCCACGCCAAAGGAAAGGGTCGCAGCCAAAGCCGTAGACATCAGAAATCGGATCACAAGGTAACCTCACGTTTGATTTAAGGAAAGCTAACAGGTCAGTGAAAAGGTGCAATGGCTTGGCAGCTTTACCTGCTAAATTCAGCGCACAGCTGCGTGATTGACATAAAGAAAGGCGAGCCTTCGCCCACCTTTCAAGTCAGCCACATATTTGTGTGATTACATGTTCGGATAGTTTGGCCCATCGCCGCCCTGCGGTGTCGTCCAATTGATATTCTGGCTTGGATCTTTGATATCACATGTTTTGCAATGGACACAGTTTTGGAAGTTGATGACAAACTTAGTATCTTTGCCCGGTTCCTCAACAAATTCGTACACGCCAGCCGGACAATAGCGCGCTGACGGACCTGCATATTTTTCCAAGTTCACACCGACTGGAACGGTTGGATCCATCAGGTGAAGGTGCGCAGGTTGCGATTCCTCGTGGTTTGTAAACGAGTAAGCAACGTTCGTTAGGCGATCAAATGACAGTTTGCCATCTGGTTTAGGATACTCAATTACCTTGTGTTTACTGGCCTCTTCAGTCGAATCCGCATCATTCTTGCCATGCTTCAGCGTGCCCAACAGCGAGAAGCCCAGTGTGTTGCACCACATGTCGAAGCCGCCGACCACAAGTGAGGTCATCAAACCAAATTTTGACCACAGCGGTTTTACATTGCGGACCTTTTTAAGGTCCTTACCGATTGCGCCACCGCGTACCTCTGTCTCATAATCAGACAGCTCATCACCAGAGCGATCTGCTTTGATCGCGGCCATCGCAGCCTCAGCCGCAGCTTTACCAGACAACATCGCGTTGTGATTGCCCTTGATGCGCGGCACGTTGACCATACCAACAGAACAGCCCAGCAGGGCTACGCCGGGTGCGACCATCTTCGGCATCGATTGATATCCACCTTCAGAGATTGCACGTGCGCCGTAAGCTACGCGTTTACCGCCTTCCAACAGGTCCTTCATCATCGGATGATGCTTGAAACGCTGGAATTCCATGTATGGAAACATGTGTGGATTCTTGTAGTTCAAGTGAACCACGAAACCGACGTAAACTTGATTGTTCTCAAGGTGGTAAACGAACGAGCCGCCACCTGCGTTAGCCCCCAATGGCCAACCCATTGTGTGCGTCACGGTGCCCTCTTTGTGCTTGGCTGGGTCGATCTCCCAGATTTCCTTCATGCCAAGGCCGTATTTCTGCGGCTCGCGACCATCAGAAAGATTGTATTTGGCGATCACTTCTTTCGACAGTGATCCGCGTACGCCTTCGGACAAGAACACGTATTTACCGTGTAGTTCCATGCCCGGCTCGGTATTTTCACCGATTGTACCATCAGCCTCCAGACCAAATACACCCGCCACGACGCCTTTTACTTCGCCGTTGTCACCGTAAACCAATTCAGAACAGGACATGCCTGGAAATATCTCTACGCCCAATTCTTCAGCTTGTTCAGCCATCCATCGGCAGACATTGCCCATAGAAACGATGTAATTGCCGTGATTGTTCATCAGCGGTGGCATCGGCGCGTTAGGGATTTTGATCTGGCCCGCTTCACCCAGCATGTAAAAGTTGTCTTCCTTTACAGCCGTATTCAAAGGTGCGCCTTTGGCTTTCCAGTCAGGAATCAAAGCTTCCAAACCACATGGGTCCAAAACCGCGCCTGATAGGATGTGTGCACCCACTTCAGACCCTTTTTCCAAAACGACAACATCGCAATCAGGATCCAGTTGCTTCAGACGAATGGCTGCTGACAAGCCAGCGGGGCCAGCCCCAACGATGACGACATCATATTCCATTGTTTCGCGTTCAATATCGGCCATCTTGTCAGCTCCCTTTTCACAGGCGTTTGGCACGGCAGCCAAGACGCAATAATCTTTCGTCATTGGGTATCCTAGCAGACAAATCAATGCAATCTCGACACCACGTAAACGCGTTAATTTGCTAAAAGATACACCGAAACCGCCAAAGAATAGGCCACCCGCAGCACAGCATCTCAACGCGCGGGATTATCACCCATCAAATACCTTGGCCCTGGCCCTTTAAGCGACGCGCTGTCGGAAGGGTTATACAACGCACATTTTGGCAAGCTAAGGCACCCACACCCGATACACCCATCCAAATTGTCCCGCAGCCGGGTCAATGTATTGATCCGTGCATCCAATGACGCGCGAAAGGATTCGCTGATCTTAGCCCAATCGGTTTTTGTTGGTGTCCTACCATTTGGCAACGCATCCAACTGTTCCTTTATCTGCGGCAACGTGAACCCAAACTGCTGCGCGATCATTACAAAGCTAAGGCGGCGCAGATCAGCCCGTTCAAACCGCCGCTGGCCGCCTTCATTGCGCCAGGGGCGGATCAAGCCCTGTGCCTCGTAATACCTGATCGCTGAAACGGCCAATCCCGTACGTGTCGCCAGTGCCCCGATTGTCATCCCGTCTTTTGCCATTTCACCCTCCAAAGAAAATCCTTGACCTAAAGTTAGGTTTAGAAATTACGATAGAAAAATCACCCTTGAAAGGAAACCCAATGACTGCCCGTTTAGAACACACAAATTACACCGTCTCAGATATCGAGGCCACTGCGGCATGGATGATTGAATTATTTGGGTGGCACATTCGCTGGCGGGGCGACAGCAAGGCTTTGGGCCAATCGATCCACGTCGGAACCAAAGATCACTACCTTGCCCTGTATCAAGAGCAGACATCGCAGCCCACGAAAGAAATATCCTATCATACCATAGGCGGCCTAAATCACATCGCTGTGGTCGTCGACGATATCCACACTATGCGACAACGCGTGACTGATGCGGGCTTTGTCGCAGGGGAACACTATGACTACGAACCTGGCCAGCGGTTTTACTTCGATGACCACGACGGAATCGAATACGAGGTCGTGCAATACGACAGCTAACATCGGCTCAACTTGCGTAGAAGGCTTGCAATTGCATACCCGTTTGGGTCATTTGGGACGTAACCTTTAACAGCGGCCCCTTTGTGGGCCGCTTTTCACAGTTGGACCGATGTTATGGAAAAGATCCCAATGACCCGCAAAGGGTATGTTGATTTGGAAGTAGAGCTGAAGCACCTGAAAACGGTTGAACGCCCTACTATCATCAAAGCCATTGCTGAAGCCCGTGAACACGGCGATCTTTCCGAGAATGCGGAATACCATTCAGCCAAGGAAAAGCAGTCCTTCATTGAGGGGCGTGTGAAAGAACTGGAAGGTGTGATTTCGCTTGCTGATGTCATTGACCCGTCCAAACTGTCTGGCGGTATCAAATTCGGGGCCAAGGTCACTTTGGTGGACGAAGACACCGAAGAGGAAAAGACCTATCAGATCGTTGGTGAATATGAGGCCAGCATTGAAGACGGGTTGCTGAATATTAAGTCCCCCATCGCCCGCGCCCTTATCGCCAAAGAAGAAGGTGACAGCGTCGAAGTCCGCACACCCGGCGGTGTCAAATCCTACGAAGTTCTTTCCATCGTTTACGCCTGATAGGTTCCCAAAAAATGTCCGATCAGCCCCCCAAATCACGCCCGACCCCGTTGGGCATTTATGACCGGCCTCGGCACGGTGGTATCAGTGTGATCGAAGTCGTCGCAATCGCCCTTAGTGTGATTTGGCTGATTGGGGCGGCAATTTTCTTTCTGACCTTGCCATCTGATCCAACATTATCTGCCGATAGCGGTGGGATGCAGTTCTTGATCATGATGTTGGCGATTTTCATGCCTGTTGCAATGATCTGGGTGGCCGCGACTGCTGCACGGGCCAGCCGTGTGATGCGTGAAGAAAGTCAACGTTTACAAGCGGCGATTGATGCGATCCGTCAGGCCTACATCGCCCAGTCCCAAGGTCGCGACCTTGGCAATGAACCGTCTGTTGCCCGTAAGTTAGACGAAATTGCAGCTGCTGCCCGTAAAACAGAAACCGCACTCGCTACGTTCTCGACCCGTCGGGACGCATCGGCACAAGAACCGCGCATAGCCCCCGCAGTTGTTGCTGCTCCTGATGACCAACCAGTGCTGGCGCTTGGCACAACTGCTGAAGACATTACACCACCTTTGCCAAATGAAGATTTTATTCGCGCAATGAACTTCCCAGAAACTGCCGAAGATGAACTTGGTTTTGTATCTCTGCGCCGCGCCCTCAAAGATCGCGAAGCCAGCAAACTGATCCAAGCCGCACAAGACGTACTGACCCTTCTTAGCCAAGATGGCATCTATATGGATGACCTTCGCCCAGATCGGGCTCGCTCGGAAATTTGGCGTCAATTTGCAGGCGGCGCACGTGGACGCCCCGTGGCTGCATTGGGCGGTGTACGGGATCGTTCATCACTGGCACTGACATCAGGACGTATGAAACAGGACCCGATTTTCCGCGATGCGGCACACCACTTCCTACGTCGCTTCGACAAGGTTTTTTCGGAATTCGAACCCCGTGCTAACGACAGCGAAATATCTGCACTTTCAGATACGCGCACGGCCCGAGCATTTATGTTACTCGGCCGTGTCGCAGGGACATTCGATTAGATCGTATCGGCGCAATCTGCGCCAAATACGGCCTTGTTTTTTCCATCAAAAACAGCTCCATAGCTGTCTGTTCCAACAACAATGGTCACAACAGCGCCTTGCATTTCAGATCCTGACACCCTGATTTGACCCAGTTCAGAAGCAATAAGACGGTCATCAACGTCAATGCTAAAGCTGGTAGAGGCCTCACCCGCCAAACCATTCAGCGGCATACGCAACCCTTCGGCGCCGTCTGCTACGTCCAAAGTGGTATCTTCACTTTGAAAGGGTTGGAAGACTTCCACGCCAGAGCCACCACTTTGCGTATCAAAGACTAATCTTCCAACCGACGGTCGCAGATCAAACAAGACTTCAGCTTGCGCAATAGCAACCTTAGACTCGTTGGTAATCACAAACCGATCTACTGGGGCCCCTTCGACGAAACGAACACTCATGTTCACTGCGCAGCCGTGGCTATCGGCGAGGACCACGTTGGGGATCACAAAAAGCATGGCGGATATAGCAAGGATGGGTTTCATATCTGTCTCCTATTGGTTGACCACAAGGTAGACCATACAATTACAAAGGCAAACATGGGTAGGAATGGGTTTTGCAACCCACTTTATATCATTCTGACTTTGAAACGATGTATGCGATCACATTCTCGATGTCGGCTTCTTTCTTCAAACCAGAAAATGCCATCTTAGTGCCTTTGACCGTTTTACGTGGTTTTGCCAAGAATGCACTTAGGGTTTCAACGTCCCAAACCAAATCAGAACCGGCCATTGCTTTAGAGTATTTGAAGTCTTCGCTCACACCTGCATCTGCACCAACGATCTTGTGCAGCGACGGCCCAACACCGTTTTTACCTGCTTTGACCGCATGACAGGCTTTGCATTTCTTAAAGACCTTTTTACCAGCGTTCACATCACCGGTAAGAGCAGCCACAATGGTAACTGGGGCAGCGGGTGCTGCCTCAGCTTTCTGTTCTACTTTGTCAAAGATTAGGCGCATCGTCACTGGGGATGTGCGTGTGATACTCGGTAACTTTGCCAATTCCATCAGCTTGTCGATACCGGCGGTGATGCCTGCATCTTCGGTGCTCAAAAAGATAATATCATTTGTATTCACCAGAACTTTAGTATCGCTCAAGCGCGCAGCAAACATCTCTGCTTCAATTTCGATCTCGGCACCTAAGAAGGATAAGGTAACTTCGATGTCGATGATTTCAGTTGCGCCAACAGCCATTTTATCCATCGCGTCCAGATCGATCATCGTGCTTAGTTTAGCCGTTGCAACACCATTAAAAACGTATTCGCCAAAGCGTTCATTGCGAATATCGATGTTGGTTTGAACCGACGTCAAATCGATCTCAACGGTAACAGTACCATCCGCTTCAACCATGCCGGAAATGGATTCAAAACTGTGAACTTCACCGATCACATCCTTTTTGACGGATCCAAAAGCCAGCTTTGAGGCTTCGTTATCAAGTGACCAAGCTTTGGCGGCATGTCCACCGGCCAATGCAGTTTGACCAGCCAGTGTAAACACAGCCACCGCAGCTGCACGCATTATTGTTTTGAGCATTTTCGCCCTCCCCGTTGGTTTATATGCGCCCCGTGCAAGAAGAGGCGCATATAAGAAACACATCAGGGTCGGTTTATATTCATCCAAATATGAAAAAATTATGGATGACCAAACTTTCCCTAGGACGGCATATTGGGGAAGTAGTCTTCGCAATCGCCCTCACGGTAAACATCCGCCGTGCAGCAGTGCAAACCACCACCAAAGGCATATGCATCTCGCAACTCGACCTCAATCACGTTCATGCCCAATTTATCCATCTGTTCCGCCTGATAGACCTCGGACTTCTCAACGCAAACGGTCTTTGGGTCCAGCACCAGCACGTTCATCGACAACCATGTTGAGGAATAGCAAAGCGCAGGCGGCGAATTATGCGCAGGTTGCGCGGCGTCCACAATTTCCCACCCGTTGTCATTGTACATTTTGCGCTGTTCTTCTGGCAGACGGCGCTGTGGGTTGTTCAGGATCAAACCGGGGCGCAACGGTGTGAACGTCGCATCAATGTGGATCGGATAGGGATCACCCGGAAAATTGACTGTGTGAACGCGGTGATCGGGGAAGTGACGGCGCAGCCACTCGATCCCCTTAAGGTTCGTTGTGAACCCATGCTGAACCACCAGATCACGGCCAAAGCGCAAGACATCGGCGGCATCAAACAAAGGCTCTTCTTCGGTCGTTACAAAAAACTTCTCTTCAGCCCACTTCAAACGCTGTGTGTCGCCAATCTTTTCGCTCAGATAGTCTGGGTGATAATCGGCATTCGTCAAACGAGGTTTCGGGGCTGCTTCGTGACGGAACTTCGGATCATCCTCAAAATACTGCTGTAGCAATGGGCGATAGTTCAGATACTCAAACCAACGGCAGCGATAAGACATCGTCGCCTCCAACATCTCGGACCCAACAGTCAGCAAAACATCGCGCGGCGGCATGCAACCAAATTGGCTTTCGGCATGAAAATCGGGGGTTGTGACGGGCGTCGAGTGATCAATGCTGTCAGGGCGATCCACGCGGACACCACGTTTGACAAGCATGTCCGCAAAGTTGTTGAGCAACTCGTTGGCACGATCAATCGTCTCTTGTGGACGGCGCCCCCATTGGCCACGCATATCACTGTCTTCGGGCACCTTCGCATCCAGCGCGGGTTCTTCGGCTGGGATGTGGCAATCGTCGGCACGACCAACGATCACATGATGCAGCGGGTCCCATTCGTTCCAGCTGTTTACGACTGTTTTTTGGGCGGGGGTGTGAGATGTTTGTGTCATTGGGAGTTGTTATCCAGCGAAAGCATGCCAAACAAGGCGGCAAACGACCCATCAGGCATCCAAATGCGACCAAACGTTAAATGTCGAAACTGCCAAACGGAATGTAACGCACCAAATCGCCTTCATTGATCATCAGTGCGCCCTCGGGCAGTTCAACCAGACCATCCGCCCAGCTAAGCCCACTGATGCGCCCTGACCCTTCAGACCCAAAGACCTCAACGCGCCCATCAAGCATTCGGGCTCGCAAATATTCGCTGCGCCCTGCTTTTTTTGATTTAGAAAACCCTGCGGGCACATCATAGCCAACTGGCTCTGCCCAGCCCGCCCCCGCCAATTGCGCCATCGCGGGACGTGCAAAAATCAATGTACAGACCATCGCGGCAACTGGGTTACCAGGCAAACCAAACACAGGGGTGTTGTTCCACATCGCCAACGCCAAAGGCCTGCCCGGCTTGATCGCTATGCGCCACAATTGCATTGTTCCTACGTCCGTCAAAAGCGCTGAAACATGGTCTTCGTCCCCAGCAGAAGCGCCACCACTGGTCAGGATCACATCTGCCGTAGAGGCGGCAGTATCCATCATGACCCGCAAAGCAGCGCGATCATCTGCGCATTGTCCCATGTCCACCGCATCGTGTCCCATAGACGCAATCATCGACAGCAACATCGGGCGGTTTGCGTCGTAAATCTGATCTTGCTCAGCGGTCTGTCCCGCCTCAATCAGTTCATCTCCTGTTGAAATAACAGCAACCCGTAACGGCATCCGCACAGAAACCTCATGTACACCCGTTGCGGCCATCAGGGCCATATCTGCAGCCGTCACACGACGACCAACCTTTAGAATTATTTCATCGGCCTGAACATCCTCGCCCGCGCACCGTGTGTTCGCACCTGACTTAATCGGCCCATTAAAAGCAATCTGCCCTGCATGCGCGGTTACGTCCTCCTGCAACACAACTGTATCCACACCAGATGGCAGAGCAGCGCCGGTCAAAATTCGCAATGCGTGGCCCACAGGCACTTCGCGTTCCAACATCGGTCCCGCCGCCGCACGTTCATCCAGCAATTGCATCGTGTGGACACCCTCGAGACGACCGCCAGCAAACCCATACCCATCCACGGCTGTATTCGGCAGCGGAGGGTTGGCGCGTGGTGCTAAAACATCGGCTGCCAAAACCCGCCCCATCGCTTGACCGATAACAATCGTTTCAACACTTGTGATGGGCGTCAAACGATCCCGCAGCATCGCAAGTGCGTCCTCAACCGGCGTCCAGTGCACCCCAGCCGGAAGCGCGAAGCAATCGTTGCGCAAGGGAGGTGGTTTGATGGCATCACTCATATGCTCAAACCAACCTCGGCCAAGATGAAATCAGCGACCGAGATTGTGTCATTCAGGTCAAAAACAGGACGATCAAGGTCCATTGGTGTATCAGATGCTACTGCGCAAATCGTTGGATCATCATTTGCAATCAATGGATTGTTTGTCTCTGCTCTAAAGGCCTCTACTTTGGGATGCGCGTCGCGTTTATACCCCTCAATCAAGACCAGATCGACAGGTGCAAGTTTGCTCAGCAATTCGGTCAAAGTCGGCTCGTCCTCGGTCCGCAATTCGTGCATCAACGCGTATCTATTGCGCGAGGCCAGCAAGACTTCTTGCGCACCAGCGACGCGGTGGCGGTAACTATCCTTACCTGCGTGATCCACGTCAAAGGTATGGTGAGCATGTTTCACGGTCGAGACAGTAAACCCTCTTCCCGTGATCTCAGTCACCAAGCGTTCCATCAGGCCCGTTTTGCCGGCGTTCTTCCATCCGACCACACCAAAAACTCTCATAACATCAACTCTGCACGGGCCAAATCTTCAGGGGTGTTCACGTTAAAAAATGGATCAATTTGGTCGATTGGAAACATCGCCAACTTGCCGTCGTGACTATCCGTCCACTGCACAACCTTACGCACACCTTGATTTAACGCGTCACGTAAATCATCACGTAATGCAACTGGCCACAATCCAAACGTAGGGTGACGTGACTTGCCCCGTTTTGGGTCAGGGGTTGCTGCCAAGGCTAATGGGTGCTCCATACCATCAGCAGCCAGTTGCAACTGTGCCACCAGATCGTGCGGGAAGAACGGTGTATCCGCAGCAGCCGTAACGATACTTGTCGCACCTTGCTCTGCAGCCCAATCAAGGCCCGCCAAGACCCCAGCCAATGGACCTGCGAAACCTTCAATACTGTCGGCGACAACTGGCAATCCCAAATAAGAAAACCGTGTTCCATCGCCATTCGCATTCAGCGCAATACCTTGAACTTGGGGGGATAAGCGCCCAATCACATGGTCCAAAAGCGTCGAGGTCCCTAAGGGCAACGCCCCTTTGTCACCACCACCCATTCGCGTGGCCAATCCGCCCGCAAGTATCACACCCAGGGGCGCACTCATGTTTTGCCCCCTTTGCGTCCCGACTTACGCGGCTCGTCTTTCACCCTTGCAGGGTCAGCATCCCAAATCAGACGGTCCTTGCCACTGAGACACATAAACCTTTGTCCCCGCATTCGACCAATCAACGTCAACCCAACCTGTTGTGCAATTTCCACACCCCACGCCGTAAATCCTGAACGTGATGCCAGCACAGGTATCCCCATCATTGCAGTTTTAATCACCATTTCCGAGGTCAATCGGCCCGTCGTGTATAGGATCTTATCCTCGGCACTCACGCCTTCTTTCAGCATCCAACCTGCGATTTTATCAACTGCATTGTGGCGCCCTACATCCTCCATATAAACAAGCGGGCGGTCTTTATGACACAACACCGTGCCATGAATGGCACCCGCTTCAAGATATAGGCTAGGCGTGCGATTGATCTTGGCCGCCAATGTATAAAGCCATGAGGTTCGCACAGGGGTTTGGGCCAGCTCAAGCCCCTCAAGCCCTTCCATCATATCACCAAAAACGGTGCCAACCGCGCAGCCGCTGGTGCGGGTTTTCTTAGTTAATTTTTCTTCGTGATTGGTCACAGTTTCAGTGCGAACCACAACCGTTTCAAGTTCCTCATCGAAATCAACACCAGTGATCACGTCACCATCCGCTAACATCCCTTGATTGCGCAGAAACCCCAGCGCCAGATATTCAGGGTAGTCGCCAATTGTCATCGCTGTCACGATCTCCTGACGGTTCAGGAAAATCGTCAAAGGGCGTTCCTCGACCACAGACAACTCTGCTTCGGCGCCAGTATGATCTGTGCCAACAACATGCCGCGTCAAACCAGCACGTGCAGGATCGGGTGCCAGTAAGTAGTCGTTCAATTCATCTGATCTGGCCAATTGCATCCCCATCCTAAGACAGCTAATCGTTTGGGATAATCTAAGAGTTTCACATGACATCCACCACCACCAAATCCGCCTACTGGATAGGCGTTCGCGACGGAGCTCCTTTTATTTTGGTTGCTGCGCCTTTTGCCGTGCTGTTTGGCGTCATTGCAACTGAGGCAGGGTTGAACCTGTTTGAAGTCATGAGTTTTTCATTTGTTGTGATCGCGGGCGCTGCCCAATTCACCGCACTTGAGTTGATGTTAAAAGAAGCACCCACAATCATCGTGCTTATTTCTGCGCTGGCTGTGAACCTCCGGGTTGCGATGTATTCGGCCGCCCTAACGCCATACTTGGGCAAGGCACCACTTTGGCACCGGGCGTTGATTTCGTACATGTTGGTCGATCAAAGCTATGCATTGAGCCACGCAAAATTCGAAGACAAACCTGATATGACCGTCACTGAACGAACGGCATATTTCTTTGGCACTTGCACATTGGTCATCACCGCATGGTTCACCTTCAGTTTCTTGGGCGCGGCTCTTGGCACCCAGTTGCCCGCAAGCATTCCAATCGATTTCGCATTACCTATCGCATTCTTGTCGATGATCGCACCGATGATCCGCAGCCTTCCGCATTTAGTGGCAGCAATTGTAGCAATCATTGTTAGCCTTTTGTGCATCACGGTTCCCTATTCGCTGGGTCTTATCATCGCAGGTTTTGCTGGGATGGCAGCCGGATCACAAACCGAGGTTTGGTTGAATTGGAAAAAAGGGGACGCACAATGATTAGCGATGGCACCCTTTGGTTCATCATATTCACACTGGGAATCGGCAGCTTCTTATTGCGGTTTTCATTTTTGGGAATGGTTGGAGATCGGCCACTGCCAGCATGGGCGCTTAGGTATTTACGCTATACGGCTGTCGCTATAATTCCGGCACTTGTGGCCCCAATTGTAGCGCTGTCGAACGAGGCAGGCACGGGCCCAGAACTTGGGCGATTGATCGCAGCGATCGTCACTATTAGCGTTGGAATTCTCACCCGCAATGTGATTTTTGCAATCTTTGCTGGTGCAATCGCCTTAGGCGCAAGCGTCTATCTGATTGGATAACCAGCCTTTGATGGCTCTTAAAGATCAACCTTGGCGATACCGTCGACAATCGTACCTTCATCGTCTTCATAATATTTCTCGGTTTCGACGCCCGGTAATATCGCAAAGTTTTCCATCAAACGTTTCGGGAACAATGTCCGTGATACGCTCGAAAATCCATCCAGTTGCTGTAATAGACCGATGGTAGAAGCCGCACATTGGGTCGAAGAAACGCGCCCACGGGCCATTGCCAACCGTATTGCGCGTTCTGCAACCGACGGTGAAACTTCAACAGTCTGCAATACAATATGAAACGCTGAACGTGCATGTGCGCCCTTGTATGCTGCCAAAACCACAGGTCTGATTCCATAAAGAACATCATCGCGCCGGGGCACTTTTTCGTTGCGGAACGACCCTGCTGGGTCGAAAATCACGCGTTGCGATCCATTGATCATCAATGCTGTGTGTGCACCTGATTGTGACGTATTGTTGATCATTGTGATCAACGTCAATGTCGCGGGACCATCAGCGCGAAACGCTGTGGCTGCTATTGTTTCATCGCTGGCTTGAGGGCCCGCTGGCACGGTCGAACATGCTGCAAAAAAAACCACTACAATTAAACTGGCCAAAATCCGCATAATTCAAACGCCCCCAGCGTAATTTCGTTAGATTAAGTTGCAAAAATCGCCATGAAAATCAGAATACCAATCACAACCACAACGGACCACGTTCCAAACTTGATGAAGCCCTCATATGTGCTTTTTTGCACTTTGGTATCCATACTACCGTGTTTATATTCAGCCATGAGTCGCTCCTTGGTCTTAATAATTTTGTGCTAATTACATCAAGTGTTACCCGCTGTCACCACGTCAAAGCGGCACAGGACACAAACAATGCTAAACGTGATTAGGCACCTTCAGCCGGTTTCCCACCGTCATCTTCCAGATCTTGCGCCAATCGAAAGCCAATCCGGTTGGGTTCAGCCTGCTCCATAGCCTTTGGCACAGCCCGAAGCATCACATTCAATTGACTGACATGCTGCACCAATTGCGTCCGGCCGCCTGCAGGGTCTGATCCATAAAACGTAACGATATCAGGATCATAATACCCCATGCCTTCAATCCGAAGCACACCTGCATCGCCGCCTGTAAAACCCATTGCCGCTTCGTGTTCGTTATCCAACTGTTCTTCAAAATTCTTAAGATAGATAATTAAACGCTCGTACGCCCATTGCGCTTGGCTTTTTTTCTGGATGGGTGTTTTCGCAACGCCCTTAGGCACCGCCTTGTCACCAGCGTTCGGCATTGCCGGATCCGAGTGCACCTCGTGAACACGTGGTAGCGCATCTGCTTCAATTGCTTCTGCTGCTGTCTTTACCTCATCGCCCATGCGCTATCCTTTACTTTGATACACCCACGCGCCGTCGCTGCGCAGTTCACGCGTCGCAAGGCCCGTTTGGTAAAGGTGCGATAAATGCGCGACAGACTCAACCAGTGCTAGGCCATATTCCCCCTCACCTATCGGTCTTTTGAACAGGCATGAGAAACACTCGGACGCAGCTTTGGGTTCTGCGATATAGACAGCCAACCGCTTCAAGGCACTATGATGATTGTCGATCAACTGACGCATCCGGTTCGGCAGGCCAGTGAAGGGCAGTTTATGACCACCCAAAACCAGATGATCGTCCCGCACCAAAAGGTTCAATCGCTCACAAGCCTCCAACCATTCGCCAATCGGGTCGGCCATAGGTTCGGTCGCGTAGACGCCAACATTAGGGCTGATCGAGGATAGTATTTGATCCCCAGCCAGAACCAAATTGTCGTCCCTGCTCCAGAACGTTGCGTGTTCCGGCGCGTGACCATTGCCCATATGAATGTCCCATGTTCGGCCACCCATTGTTATCTGATCGTCTTGCTTGATCCGCGTATAGCCCAACGGCATTGGGGCTACGATATCGCCAAAATTGAACGGCCGTTCTTTGGACCGCTTTTCGTATAATTCAGCATCCATCCCAGCCAATTTGTAAAATGCCAAACTTTCGGCGTTTGGCACCTCTTGAATGTCCAATGTCAGCATCCGTCCAGTTAGCCAAGCGGTGCGTGTCGTCACTAACTCAGCCCCAAAATCGCTTTGCAACCAACCGGCTAGACCGATGTGATCTGGGTGATGATGGGTCACCACGACGCGTGAAATAGGCTTGCCGCCAAGTGGCCCATCCATCATCGCCTGCCAGATCGCTTTGCATTTCTTTGAGGCAAATCCGGTGTCGACTACCGTCCAGCTGTCACCTTCGTCCAACGCATAAATATTGACGTGATCCAGCTTCATCGGCAACGGAAGACGGAACCATAGAACCCCAGGAGCCACTTCAATTGGGACCCCGGTTTCAGGCGGCGTTTCCCACGGGTAATTCAAACCTTTTGGTGCAATATCAGCCATCAGGACGCCAACTCTTCAAGACTAATGGCGTACAGATCGTCTGCGCCCGCTTGTGCATGGGCCAGCAAGCCCGTGTATTCAGGCATCAAACGTTTGATATAAAAGCGGGCCAGTTTTTCGCGTTTACCTGCTTTGGTATCTGCAAGAGCAGCCGTCAGATGTAGGTGACCCCCTAAGATACGAGCAAAGGCGCGTAAGTACGGCACAGCGCCAGCGAAACGTTGGTTCAAATCACCCTCGGATGTCAGCCAATCGGTGGCTTCGCGAAGGCTTTCACAGGCCTGCCAAACATCATCCGCCATATTGGGAAAACGATCCCTAGCAGCTTCGGCGTGGGCTTCGATTTCATCAATCAAACGGTTGGCAACTTCGCCCCCATCCATCATCTTGCGGGCGACTAAGTCCATGGCTTGTATACCATTTGTGCCCTCATAGATCGCAGTAACACGCACATCACGGGCGTATTGCGCAACACCTGTTTCCTCGATCACGCCCATGCCGCCGTGGACCTGTATGGCGGTGTTGGCGACCTCGATACCGACGTCAGTGCCGAAGGCTTTGGAGATCGGGGTCAGGAATGCGGCGCGGGATTTCCATTCGGCGTTTCCTGTCGCTGTGCCCATGTCTATTGCAACGGCGCAAGACAATGCGATCGCGCGGGACGCAAAAACATCAGCTTTCATCGACAACAACATGCGGCGCACATCGGCATGATCAACGATTGTGCCACTGCCACCCTCAACAGGTGTGCGGCCTTGTTTCCGGTCCATCGCATAGGCCAGCGCATGTTGATACGCGCCCTCGGCGGCACCGATACCTTGGCCACCAACACCCACACGGGCGTTGTTCATCATGGTAAACATGGCGGCCATTCCGCCGCCTTCCTTGCCAATCAACCAGCCTGTGGCCTCGTCATATTGCATCACGCAAGTAGGCGATCCGTGTAGGCCCATCTTGTGTTCTAGGCTTACAACACTGAGCGAATTGGCGACACCAGCGTTGCCGTTTTCATCTGGCAAACGCTTGGGAACAAGGAATAGGCTGATGCCCTTCGTCCCCGCTGGCGCATCTGGCAAACGCGCCAAAACGAGGTGGCAGATATTGGTGGTGAAATCATTATCACCCCAAGAAATGTATATCTTCTGGCCACTTACACGGAAGGTGCCATCACCGTTGGCTTCCGCCTTGGACGACAATGCACCTACATCAGACCCCGCCTGAGGTTCGGTAAGGTTCATCGTTCCGGTCCATTCGCCTGAAATCAGTTTGGGCAAATACAGCTCTTTGATCGCATCAGACGCGTGGTGTTCCAGCGCTTCGATCTGGCCTTGAGACATAAGGGGGGCAAGCTGCAAAGACAGGCAGGCCGCGCTCATCATTTCGTTAACCGCTGTAGTCACAGTCATGGGCAATCCCATGCCACCAAATTCGGGATCAGCGGACATGCCAATCCAACCACCTTCCGCGATCGCTTTGAACGCGTCGGCGTAACCATCTGCCGTGCGCACAACACCATTTTCAAGGTAAGACGGCGTCAAATCCCCAGCCCGTTGAACGGGGTACATTACCTCTTCACACAGCTTGCCCGCTTCGGTCAGAATGGCGCGGGTCAGGTCATCTGTCGCTTCTTCAAACCGGTCGGTTGCGCGGACTTGGTCCAATCCCACGACATGATCAAACAGGAAATTGTAGTCGTCTAGGGGGGCACGATATGGCATTTGGACCTCTTAAATTCGGCGTATGTTTAACGTCGGTATCACGTCGGTATTGCGTAGGTGTCTCAATCAGGGGCAAAGGCCAGCTTGGCAAGCGGCAAACGGCCTTGTATTGGACATATTCAAGTTCAGCATGGGGGGCTATATCCCCGCAAGCAACCTAAACGCGGCGTCACAGGGGGATGCGAATGACCACTTTTTCTACGCTTCACCTTAGGGCAATTGAAAGCGATCTGGACCGTGCAGCACAGTTGTTGCGCGGCGGCGATTTAGTCGCTTTCCCGACCGAGACGGTTTACGGATTGGGCGCAGATGCCCGAAACGGCACCGCTGTTGCCAACATCTACGCGGCCAAAGGCCGGCCCAGTTTCAATCCGTTGATTGTGCATGTGCCTGATGTTGCCAGCGCCAAAAAATATGTCGTGTGGAATGACACGGCCCAACTGCTGGCAGATCACTTCTGGCCGGGTGCCTTAACCATAGTACTGCCACTGCGGGCCGGGCACGGTTTGTCCTCTCTTGTCACCGCAGGTTTGGATACGTTGGCCATTCGCGTACCCAAACACACGACAGCTCAGCGATTGCTGCACCTTGCTGACACACCAATTGCGGCCCCTTCGGCCAATCCGTCTGGACGCATTAGCCCCACAACGGCTCAGCATGTTCTGGATGGCTTGGCGGGTAAGATTGCCGCCGTCGTCGATGATGGACCTTGCGGTGTTGGGCTAGAAAGCACAATTTTGGGGGTCACACCAAATGTGACAGTGTTGCGCCACGGCGGCGTCACAGCTGAACAGATTGAAGCTGTGCTGGGAATCGCAGTGCCACACAGCGCGCCCTCAAAAATCACCGCGCCGGGGCAGATGAACTCACACTACGCCCCGAACGCAGCCGTTCGTTTGGATGTCATCGAAGCAAAGACAGACGAAGTTCTATTGGGCTTTGGCCCCATGGAATGTGATCTGAACCTATCCAAAAGTGGCGATCTGATCGAAGCCGCGGCAAACCTGTTTGATCACCTGCATCGCTTAGACAAAACGGGCAAACCCATTGCGATTGCCCCTATTCCACAAGTTGGCTTGGGCCGTGCGATCAATGACAGATTGCGCAGGGCAGCTGCCCCTCGTTAACCCGCAGGCACCGATCTATGCCCGTCCAGCCATTGATGACAGGGTTAACGGGTTCACACCGATGCAGTTCAGCGCTTTAGACCATTTCACATCATCATCAACTTCGAACACCAATTCAGGCGATGCCTCGCAAACCAACCAACCATTGTGACGAATTTCGCCCTCCAGCTGACCTGCCCCCCATCCTGCATAACCAAGCATCAATTGTGACCGCGAAGGCCCCGTCGCTTTGCCAATATCTTCGAGGACATCCAAGGTGCAGGTCATCCCGAAATCATCGTCTACCTTCAGGGTTTGCAAATTGGATTCATAATCACGCGAATGTAGCACAAACCCGCGCGCTGTTTCAACTGGACCACCTATATGCACCGTCAATTGCTGCACTGTTTGGCTGACGTCGATGTCGAGTTGTCCCAGAACATCGCCCAAAACTACATCTTGCGCAGGTTTGTTGATGATCAATCCCATCGCTCCCTCGGCCGAGTGCGCACACATAAAAATCACCGATTGATCAAACCGCATATCGCCCATTCCGGGCATGGCAATTAGCAGCTTACCTGCCAAATCCCCAGACAATTCAATCGTGTTCGTGCTCACAGGTCGCTCCAAGTTGGGGTCCTTATGCCCAGTGTGCGGCATCAACCTACTGTGGCGCAAGTGCCATAAGCGCACGTTTAAGGGATGCGCGAAACATAGCTAACCGCAACGTGACTTGGCATTTGGCGGCTGGGTCGCCATTTATAGAGTATGTTTAGACCTCTCCTGTCCGCCATCGCCCTCTCTGCAACGCTTGCCGTGCCTGCATTGGCACAAACCCCTGTGCCTGTGGTGGCTGAGGTCTTGCAGGGTTGGGAATTGGCCGATGGCCGCCGCGTTGCCGCACTGCGCCTAACATTGGCGGACGGTTGGAAAACATATTGGCGTGCGCCCGGTGATTCTGGCATCCCCCCGCAATTCAGCTGGAACGGCGCCCGCAATATTGATAATTTGCAGATCACATGGCCGCAGCCCAAAGTGTTTCATGATGATGGCACCCGTTCAATTGGCTACAAGGGATCTGTGGTGATCCCACTGCACATTGCCCCCAAACGTGCGGACAAACCGATCCGCCTAAAGGGGCGTATGGACATCGGTGTCTGTTCCGACATTTGCGCGCCCTATACTTTGAAATTTGACACAACGCTCGAGGCTGCTGGCGGTGTTCCGACACCATCCATTGCCTCCGCATTGGCCTCTGCCCCGTATTCAGCCAGCGAGGCTGGCGTCCGTGCCGCAACCTGTCGGATCACTCCGACATCTGATGGCATGCAAATCGAGGCGCGTGTGACCATGCCGTCCGCTGGTGGCCGCGAAGAAGCAGTGATTGAAGCCGGCCAAGACGCTATCTGGGTCAGCGAGCCTAAGACGACACGCCAAGGCGGCCAGATTGTTGCCGTGTCACAGATGTATCATTCCGCTGGTCCTGCGTTTTCCATCAATCGATCCGACGTGCGCATCACCATCCTTGGCTCCACACATTCCGTCGATATTCGCGGCTGTACCGCCGGTTAAGCCAAACGCCGTTTGCGCCGCGCACCGATCTGAAAGCCCAGCGCCAATAAGATATAGGCCGTGAGGACAAGTGCGGCGCTCCCCGCAATAAACAAGCTAAGCGCTGCAATCATCGGTGACATATCGGCGGTCATTGGCACTTGGGCGACGATTTGTGCAGGCAATGTGCCAAAGCCGATTGTGTAGCCCATGGTGGCCGCGCCCCATGCCAAAATGGCGAGCCAAAGCACCCGAAGGCTCCACGCCAATCCACTGGCCCGTGCGCCAACACCGCGGCGCATTGCGGTGATGTGACGTGAAACATCGTGTTGGGCCGCGATCAATGCAGGCACGACAAGCAGCACAAGCAACATCCCAAACCCAAGGCCATAGACCAGCGTGATCACGGTCGGCATCAAGAACTGCGCTTGTTGGGATTGTTCGTACAGCAATGGTGACATGCCAAGCACAGTTGTCAGCGTTGTCAGCATGACGGGCCGCAATCGATCCGCAGCGCCATCGATGATGGACGGCACCAGTCCGCGATCCTCAGCATATTCGTCGATAGTGGTGACCAAAACGATCGAATCGTTGATGATAATACCTGTCATCCCCAACAATCCAACAACGGTGAACATGCTAAGCGGCACACCCCACGCGGCGTGGCCATAAATCGTACCAACCAATCCAAACGGTATAATCGCCATCACAACCATAGGCCGCGTCCAACTGCCAAAGACCCATGATAGCACCAGATAAATTCCGGTCAGGCATAGGATCAGCCCTGTCAAAGCATCATTCAGGAACGTGCTTTCCTGTTCGCTAAGACCTGCCATGCGCCATTCAACCTGACGGGTCGAGGCAATGTTGGGCAATATATCTTCAGCCAAAACGCGATTGATTTCAGTGGCGCGGGCGGGATCGTCTTCAGACACATCGCCTGTGACTGAAATCAAGCGGATACCGTTTTCGCGGCGCACCGTGCTGAACCCAGTGCGACGTTCAACACTGACCAAATCGGCCAATGGAACGTAAATGCCAGTTGGGGTGCGCATTTGCATCCGCTCCAAGAAATCTGCCGTTAACTCACTGCTTGGCACCTCGACACGAATGGTAGCGCTGCGGGCACCATCAGGGAATGTCGCCGCTTCAATCCCGTTCAAACGATTGCGCAAGGCACGACCCAACGTGTCGATGGTAAAGCCCAGCGCCTGACCTTGGGCTGTGAGATCAAGGATCAGCTCTTCCTTATCATAAGCTAAATTATCCTGCATCGCGCTGACTTCGGGATAGATCGACAAGGCTTTTTGCAAATCCTGACTTGCGGACTTTAGCACATCGGTTTCCGCGCCAAAGAACTGCACGTCCAAACCATCACCACCAGGGCCAGAGCGCCATGACCGGAAGCTGACCGTCTCGACTAAGGGGTGATGCACAACCATGTCCTGTAATTCGGCGACAAAGGCAAAGCTGGAATAGCCAACGCGCAAATCCGCATCAATCAATTCAATCGAGATACCGCCCAGCAAATCAGCGTCTTTGCTCTCAACCCCAGAAAGGCCACGGCCCGCGTTGCCACCAATTTCGGCAATCACAAAATCAACTGGGTTTACACCCGTCTCAGCCTCGTGCTTGGTCGCAAGCGCCTCGGTTGCGCGTTGCATTTCGCGCATCATGGCAAGGGTATCTTCCCGGCTGGCCCCTTCGGTCATCGCAAAGTTACCAGTGACCGATCCACGTTCGGGCGCGTTGAAGAACCGCCATTGGACGTCCCCATTGATAAACAGCACCACTTGACTTGCAAGCACAACAATAACACTGGCCAAAACGACATATCGGGCGCGGATCACAAGACCCATAAACGGGCGGAAGATGTTGGCACGGAACCAATCAAAACCAATATTCACAACACGGCTTGGCATGTCATACCAACGCTTTTTATCTATCGCGACCAACGCATGGGACATGTGGTTTGGCAGGATCAAGAAACACTCAACCAAGGACGCTATCAGCACGGCGATCACCGTGAATGGAATATCAGCGATCAGATCACCAAAGCGGCCGCCAACAGCAATCAAACCAAAGAAGGCAATCACAGTTGTGAGTGTAGCAGCGAAAACAGGCATAGCCATACGGCGTGCAGCATTTTCCGCAGCAACCACAGGGGATTCGCCATAGTGTCGGGCACGATGGTCGGCGTGTTCGCCCACCACGATGGCATCGTCCACCACAATCCCAAGCGTAATGATCAGACCAAACAGGCTCACCATGTTGATGGTCAGCCCACCAATATACATCAGCGCAATCGCGGCCATCAGCGCCACTGGAATACCTGCAGCCACCCAAAACGCAGTGCGAGCATTGAGGAATAAGAACAACAACGCCACGACCAACATCAGGCCAATCATCGCGTTGTCGATCAAGATATCAAGACGCGCTGAAATCGCTGCGGCGCGCGCACGGATCAGCCCGATTGTCACGTCGCGGGGCAAGGTCAATTGCAAGGTGTCCGCCACCTCTTGGACCGATGCCTGCATTGCAATTGCGTCACCGTTGTTTGAACGATCAACCCGCACCGATATCGCAGGGTTGTCCCCGACAAAATAACCCCGTTCACGGTCGACGCCTTGCTGCAGTACCCGCGCCACATCGCCAACGGTCAGCGTGCTGCCATCAGGGTTTGAGCGCAAAACAACGCCCGATATTTCCTCGACGGTTCGTTTCTGGGTGCCTGTGCGCACACGCGCATTTGCACCTGTCACGTCACCTGCCGGATCGGCGTTTACTTCCTCCGCAATAGCGGCGGCGATTTGGGACATTGTGACGTCATTGGCAATCAATTGCGACGATGGCACTTCGATCATAACCTGTGGTGCTGCTACACCCCGAATTGTCGTACGGGTCACACCCGCCGCAAACAATCGGATAACAAACTCATCAGCAAATTGACCCAATTGCTTTGGCGCGATTGGCCCACTTATCACCACATCGGTCACACGATCCCGCCATGCACCACGCCGCACTGCTGGTTCTTCAGCCTCGTCGGGTAAGGTAGAGACCGTGTCGATAGCCGATTGCACATCATCCGCCCCCCGCGCCATATCCCAGCCCGGCGTGAATTCAAGGACGATATAACCTGAGCCTTCGCGTGACACACTGGAGGAACTTTCGACGCCTTCAACAGCCAACAACCCAGGTTCTAGAACTTGGACAATCCCTGCATCGACATCCTCGGCCCCTGCCCCGTTCCACTGGACGCTGACAGTGACATTGTCGATAATCACATCAGGGAAGAACTGGGCCCGCATGTTTGGGATCGCAACCACACCGGCCACAACCATGATAACCAGCAGTAAATTTGCAACCGTCTTGTGACGGGTAAAATAGGATAGGATGCCGCCAGCGGCGTTTGGAATAGCGCGCATAATCGTCAGCCTCCCATCCGACCCTCAATGCGCTCGACCATACGGGCGGGCACTTGAGCTTCGCTTAATTGGGCCAGTACGCGGGCTTTGGCAGATGCGGGCATCCGTGTGTTGCCCTCGATGAAAGCAACCAGTTTGGCGCGGCGTTCTTCCGTCAATTCAACCATCGACGGGGCATCAGGGATTTCGTTTGTCCCGCGCAGGGGTTTAACCACGATGCCCGCACCCAACAGCGGCGTGCGTCCCTCAACAACATCGCGCCCTTCAAGGCCACGACCCCGCACAAGAATGTCGTCCCCTTGTCGCCGTATCATTTCGACCTCGATCGCTTCCAGCCGATCTTCAGAGCCAAGCACCAAAACTGTGCCACTGGCGTCCAAAGCTGAGGATGGCAAACGCACAACATTTTCAAGCGGGGGTTCTTGCACGCGAACTTTGACAAAGTCGCCAGTTTTGAAACCAACACTGCCGTTCAACTTTGCAAAAATTAGACGTCCGGTTTGCCCTTCACCCGCTCCGACACTGGCACGGCTAATGCGCCCTTGTGCGGTCAAATCCACACCAGCAACATCCAAGATTACGCTCACATCTGCGTTCAGGATGTCACCGGATGTGTTTAGCAATCGTGCATATTGCGCAGTAGATACACGAAAAGATACCTCTAACGCGGCCGGATCAATCAATTCCGCCAACCGTTCGTTGGCACCAACCAAACGGCCAGTCACGACACTTGGGGCACTCAACTTGCCATCAAACGGGGCGATCAAAGTCGTATCAGCCAATTCGCGCTTCGCATCCGCCAGCGCGATTTCTGCGCGCGATATGGCCGAAGCTGCCTGATCAATTCGCGTTTGTGCTTGGGTCACAGCCTGTCGGCGCGCAAGCACGGCCTGACGGGCGGATGACGCGGCCAATTCTGCAGTCTCTAATGCCGCCGCAGTGCCAACACCACGCGCCAGCAAATCGCTTTGGCGCCGCTGTGCTTTGGCCCGTAAATCGGCCTGCTCTTGCGCGGCGGTTTGTTCATCATTGGCCAGCGCAAAGGCGCGTTCTGCATCCCGCCCATCCGCTTGGGCATCCGCAATGTCTGCCTGCACGCGCGCGACCGTCGATTGGGCATTTGCAGGGTCAATCCGCACCAATACTTGGCCTGCTGTGACTGCGCCGCCATCTACAAACTGGTCGGACAGTTCAATCACACGGCCCGCAGCCGCAGAACGTAGTTCAAGGGTTCGCCTGCTTTTCACCTCACCAAAGGTTGTTAGAACGGGCGTTTGCGTGCCCATTTCTGCGCGAATGACGTTCACAGCAAACACGCGCTCCTGCGCAGGGCGAGCCCGGTTTTCTTTGCTCATACGCTCCTGAACAGCGCCGCCGATCATTTGCCCCGCAAAGGCCAATAACCCCAGCGTCAACGCGGCCAGAAACACACCAACCAAACTTTGCCTTAAAAACCGCATGCTACATCCCTAAAAGGCCGATCACTTCAGCCCACCTTTAACCTAGTTTGCTTTGCAAAAATACCAAGTGCACAGTGTTGTTACGGACAGCTATGCTATTTCCGTCGCTGATGTTCATCTAAACGAGGTAATATTTCGACGAAATTGCAGGGACGATGGCGAAAATCTAGCTGACGGACCAAAATTTCATCCCACGCATCCTTGCACGCACCCGGACTGCCGGGCAATGCAAACAGGTAGGTTCCATTGCGCACCCCGCCCGTCGCACGGCTTTGCACCGCCGATGTGCCAATTTTTTGCATGCTGACAATTGTGAAAACAGTCCCAAAGGCATCAATTTCTTTTTCGTAAACATCACGGTGGGCTTCAACGGTTACATCACGACCTGTCAGACCCGTACCGCCCGTGCTGATCACCACATCAATTTCTGACGTGTCACACCAATCGCGCAATTGTGCAGCGATATCATTGCGTTCATCCGTCAGAATTTTACGGTCCGCCAGTATATGACCCGCGTCTGTCAACCGACCCACCAAAACATCACCGGATCGATCTTGATCCAGCCCACGACTGTCGGACACCGTTAGAACAGCTATGCGTACAGGAATAAACGCGGCACTCTCGTCAATTCGGCTCATGATTTCTCCGGTTGTTAGCCCCGCAAACGGGATTTGATCGACAATAGGTCAGCCCATGCATCGCGCTTGGAAATAGGGTTACGCATCAAATAATCGGGATGAAACATCGGCAAGGTCGGCTTGCCGACAACTTCGACCCAATCTCCACGTAATCGGGTGATCCCGCGCTTGCCCAACAAAGATTGGCACGCCATGTTGCCCATCAGGACAACAATATCCGGGTTCACAAGTTCAATCTGGCGTTGCACAAAAGGTTTCAACATCGCCAGCTCTGCCAGCTTAGGATCGCGATCTTGCGGCGTGCGCCACGGCATTACATGCGACAGATAAATCGATGGCGCATCCCCGCCGCGGGTTAGATCAATCGCAGCAAACATCTTGTCAAACAATTGACCAATTGCGCCATCAAAAAAGACACCAGCCCGATCATCGGCGCGGTTGGGTGCATCCCCAATAACCATCAACGACGCCCCCGTGACACCCGCACCAAACAACATATTGCGGGCACCACGTTTCAATTCGCAATGTTCAAATCCAGCTAAGGCCTGCCCAAGTGCGGCCAAATCACCAGCCTGTGCGGCCAACGATTGTGCGATCGCAACAACATCAACTTCAGGGGCTTTGGCGATAGGCGTAGGTTTCAACGCTGCTTTCGGATCGACTGCCGCCGCCTTTGCAGGTTTGGCCAATGCGGCCGGCAACTCATAGCGATTGATCGGAGAATCACAGATTGCTTCATCTGCGCCCAACTCAACCTGCCATGCCAACATCGCGGCGGCGGAATGAAACTCTGCTGATTCCATGAGACCACTCTAACTGTATAAAACAACAGACAAAACGCCCCTTGATTTCTTTTGGCCCTAAATATCCCCGCCGGAGGCATCTTTCTTAAAAATCGAGGCGCTTGCCGCAATCCGATCCCCCCTTTATAACGCCTCAAATATCACGAGGTCCCGCACATGACATTTCCGCATCGCCACCTTTTGGGGATAGAACAATTACGGCCGGAAGAGATCACAACGATCCTTGATCTGGCCGAAGATTATGTGGCGCTAAACCGTGGCAGCAAAAAACATTCCGATGTGCTGTCCGGCCTGACCCAGATAAACATGTTTTTCGAGAACTCAACACGGACCCAAGCCAGCTTCGAACTGGCAGGCAAACGTTTGGGTGCAGATGTTATGAACATGGCGATGCAAGCGTCTTCCGTCAAAAAGGGCGAAACCCTAATCGACACAGCTTTGACGTTGAACGCAATGCACCCGGATCTTTTGGTTGTGCGGCATCCCCACTCTGGTGCTGTGGACCTGCTGGCTCAAAAAGTGAATTGCGCGGTTCTAAATGCTGGTGACGGACGGCATGAACACCCAACCCAAGCATTGTTAGATGCTTTAACAATCAGACGGGCCAAGGGCCGCCTTCACCGCCTGTCCATCGCAATTTGCGGTGACATTGCACACAGCCGCGTTGCTCGCTCAAACATCATGCTGTTGGGCAAGATGGAAAACCGCATCCGCCTGATCGGCCCACCAACATTGATGCCTTCGGGGATCGAAGAATTCGGGGTCGAGGTCTTTGACGACATGAATGAGGGCCTCAAAGACGTCGATGTTGTCATGATGTTGCGACTTCAAAAAGAACGCATGGACGGCGGGTTCATCCCGTCTGAACGTGAATATTATCACCGCTTTGGCCTAGACGCTGACAAGCTGGCCCATGCAAAACCAGACGCCATTGTTATGCACCCCGGACCAATGAACCGCGGCGTCGAAATTGACGGCGACATTGCTGACGACATCAACCGCAGTGTGATCCAAGAGCAGGTCGAGATGGGCGTCGCCGTTCGTATGGCTGCGATGGACCTGCTTGCCAGAAACCTAAAGGGCCGCGCATGAACGCGACGCCCATTCAAATATGGCGACCCTCATTGCGCGCTTTTGGTTTGCGCAGCTTTGGTATTTTTCTTGTGACCTATGTGCTTTTGACACCCGTTTGGCCTTTTATAGGCGGATTATCTGCCTTCCTAACAGCCGTCAGCCTGTGCCTGCTGTATATGTTTGTGCTGGATGATTTCACTCAGTGGTTAGAACACCGCAAAGCCAAGTGGACTTTGACCCCCAGCAAACTGATCTATGAAAATCCCGAAGAAGACCTTGCAGCACATTCAGTGCCTTTGTCCGAAATCACATCAACACATCGACGGTTTTTCTGGAATATCCAGCTCCGCCTGTCCAACGGTACGGCCATAACAATGCACTACATTGATCGACCGAAACTTGTATGTCAGATCATTGATGATGCAATCGCCGCGCAGGCCGGATCATGAGCAGCACAATGAACATACCTGCATTTGAAAGTGGCGTGATCCGCCTGTTTGCGATTGACCTGCCAACGGATCAAATTGCTGCATTTAACACCATCGTAAACCCTACCGATGATGACCCCCGATGGCCGCTCAAAAACGCGTTGGGTGCCACATTTTTGGACGAAGACTTCATCGAGATCTTCTCGGTCAGCGATCTTGAAGGACTGGGTCTTGCTGGATATCTAAGCACAGGGAATGACGTACCTTTCGATCAGGTTGATCAAATGAGCCAGCAGCTAGACCTGCTTAAAGGTCATCTATTGCTGGTATCAGCTTCTGCATTCGGGGGATTGGCGCAACCGCTTAATGTTCAATCCCCCCTACGCCATATCGCTACATTTTTTACTGAGGGCACACCCGTGACATTTGAACCGCTTCCCAACGACAGTGCGCAGCTTGGCACTGGCAATGACGAAATCAAGCCTGCCAAAAAGCGACCCTCTGAGGCTGCAATGTCGGGCCGTATCGCCACATATGCGCTTCTGTTCATGTTTATCTTCACCGCGTTGTTTATATGGATCGGATCATGACCCAAACAAACCGCACCCTGTTCATAAATGCCAAACTCATTGATCCAGAGGCAGCGACCGAGGCCCGCGGCAGCCTGTTGGTCGAGAACGGCATAATCACAGACATCATGCCCGGTGACAGCAACGGGCAGCACGACGCACAAAATATCGTTGATTGCAGTGGCAAATACCTCGCCCCCGGCATTGTGGATATCGGCGTCAAGGTTTGCGAACCCGGCGAGCGGCACAAGGAGAGCTTTCGCACAGCTGGTCAGGCTGCTGCTGCTGCTGGCGTCACAACAATGGTCACACGCCCCGACACTGACCCTACAATCGACAATCCCGAAAGCCTGGAATTCGTAATTCGTCGCGCCCGCGAAGCAGCACCCGTTCATGTTCATCCAATGGCGGCCCTGACAAAGGGGCGCAAAGGTCGTGAAATGACCGAGATTGGGTTTTTGCTAGACGCCGGCGCTGTCGCATTCACCGACTGCGATAGCGTTGTCACGGACACCAAAGTGTTCAGCCGCGCGCTGACCTATGCCCGCTCCCTTGGCGCATTGGTTATTGCACACCCGCAAGAGCCAATTTTAAGTCACGGTGCAGCGGCGACCTCAGGCAAATTCGCATCGCTTCGCGGATTGCCCGCAGTGTCAGCAATGGCAGAACGCATGGGGTTGGACCGCGACATCGCCCTGATCGAGATGACGGGCGCACGCTATCACGCCGATCAAATCACAACAGCGCGGGCCCTACCTGCTTTGGAGCGGGCCAAGGCAAACGGGCTGGATATCACTGCAGGTACATCGATCCACCATCTGACGCTAAATGCGCTGGACGTGGCCGATTACCGGACGTTTTTCAAAATCAAACCACCCCTGCGCGAAGAAGAAGATCGACTTGCCGTGGTCGATGCCGTCGCCTCGGGTCTCATCGACATCATCAGTTCAATGCACACGCCCCAAGACGAGGAAAGCAAACGCTTACCCTTTGAAGAGGCGGCAAGTGGCGCCGTCGCACTCGAGACATTCCTGCCCGCCGCCATGCGTTTAGTACACGCCGATATGATCGATCTCCCGACGTTGTGGCGGGCAATGTCATTCAACCCTGCGAAACGGCTTGGGCTGCCATCCGGTCGTCTTACAGTGGGTGCACCAGCGGATTTGGTCCTTTTCGATCCAGACGCACCTTTTGTGATGGACCGCGCCACCCTCAAATCTAAATCCCGCAATACGCCATTTGACGGGCAGCGGATGCAGGGTAAAGTAATTGCGACATATGTCAGCGGCAACAAAGTATTCGGAACAAATTGATTATGCCTATTATTGAAAATACCGTTTTTATCCTGATCCTTTGGGCTGTCATTGGCTACCTCCTTGGATCAATTCCATTTGGCATGGTCGTTGCACGCGCGATGAACCTTGGGAACCTGCGTGAAATCGGATCCGGGAACATCGGTGCGACAAACGTTCTGCGGACTGGGAACAAAAGTGCAGCCGCACTCACTCTTGTTTTGGACGCGGCAAAAGGGGCCACAGCACTCCTATTGGCCCGTTACTTCGGTGGTGAAGACGTAGCACAATTGGCTGCAGTCATGGCAATGCTTGGGCACTGCTTCCCGGTTTGGTTAAAGTTCAATGGCGGCAAAGGGGTTGCGACGTTTTTAGGCATAATGCTGGCTTATTCATTCCCCATTGGCGCAGCGTGCTGCGCAGCATGGCTGATAGGCGCATTTGGCTGGCGCATCTCGTCCATGGGTGCCTTGGTGTCCGCTGCAGCATCAACATTCTTTTTGGTATTCATGGGTGCAGGCACAGCCCTAGTGATGGGGGTTTTCCTAACGCTTCTCATATTTTATCGACACCGCGAAAACATCCAACGCATACGGGCAGGCACAGAACCAAAGATCGGCAAAAAGACCCTCTAAACGATCCCGCTTTTACCTATTTCTTTTGGCAGAAAATATCCTGGGGGAGCGCGAAGTGCGGGGGCAACGCCCCCCTTTTTCTCAGTAAGAATAATCTTCAAACACCCGCGTGATATCGCCGTTCCAATCGCCGTGATAACGATCCAACAACTCATCCGCTGGGGTCTTGCCGCTCTCAATGCTTTCGTGCAGCGCGTTCAGGAAATGTGTCTCGTCTGGAACCATACCCCCCGCACCACTGCGCGCACGCGCTGCCAAACCATTATGGCTCAGCGCCACAGCTTCACGCGCGATGTCATGCATATTGATACCATCTACTTTAGCCTGCAGACCATCAACAGACGCTGCAATACGCAACTCATCACGCTGCTCTGCCGTCCAGTTTTTAACCAAATCCCATGCGCCATCCAGCGCAGTTTGATCATACATCAAACCAACCCAGAACGCTGGCAACGCACACAAACGACGCCAAGGCCCACCATCAGCCCCACGCATTTCCATAAACTTCTTAATCCGTGCCTCAGGGAAAGCGGTGGTCAAATGGTCGGCCCAATCAGACATCGTTGGTGTCTCACCAGGCAATGCAGGCAGCTTGCCCTTCATAAAATCGCGAAACGACATGCCAAGTGCGTTGATGTATTTGCCATCACGGTAGACAAAATACATCGGCACATCGAGGGCGTATTGCACCCAACGCTCAAACCCCATGCCGTCCTCAAACACAAACGGCAACATGCCTGTACGCGCATCATCCATGTGACGCCACACACGGCCACGCCATGATTTATGGCCGTTCAACTTGCCCTCAAAGAAGGGCGAGTTCGCAAAAAGTGCCGTCGCTACGGGCTGCAAAGCCAAGGCGACGCGCAGCTTCTGCACCATGTCCGGCTCTGATGCGAAATCAAGGTTCACCTGAACCGTGCAAGTCCGGCGCATCATCGTTGTGCCAGAGGTGCCGACCTTGTTCATATAGGCATCCATCAGCTTGTAACGGCCTTTGGGCATTAATGGCATTTCTTCGTGGGTCCAAATCGGAGCAGCGCCGAGACCAATGAATTTCACACCAATCTCGTCCGAAATGTCCTTAACTTCACGCAGGTGAACGTTCACCTCGTCGCATGTCTCGTGGATTGTCTCAACTGGGGCCCCTGACAACTCTAAAGCACCACCTGGCTCCAACGAAACATTCGCGCCGTCTTTTTCCAAGCCAATCAAATGGCCACCTTCACGCACTTCTGCCCAGCCGTGGCGATCCCGCAAACCTTCTAACACCGCAACGATCGACCGTTCGCCGTCATATGGCAACGGCTTCAAAGTATCTTTGCAGTAGCCGAACTTCTCGTGCTCGGTCCCGATGCGCCAATCCTCTTTGGGTTTGCAGCCCTCGGCCAAATGCTCGGCCAATTGATCGTGATGTTCGATGGGTCCGCCGCCGGTTTGTGGAATGGACATAGACTTGCTCCGAGAATGGCTGGTTTGGGAATTTAGGGATGATGTGAATTTGCAGGCGTGTCAATGTAACCTGACGTGTGAAGGGCGCAAAGATCGCCGTTCCCAGATCACAACCGGTTGATCACCAGGGCCATTTAATTCGGCCAACATGCGTTCTGTTTGTAAACCCTGCAACGTTGCAAAAGCATCAAAAAGAGCCTCAGACCCTGCGGCGTTGACGGGAATAAGCAGGCTGTCTTGTTGTGGCGTATCCAAACGCCAATGGGCGGGCTTCAAATTACGGATCAATGTGAGACGCTCAAGGTCTGCAAGCGCAGCTGCACCACCCGTCATAGGACCAAAATAGGTTATTTGCCCCTCATCGACTTGCACAGCACCCGCCCCATCAGAGGCCGACCGGAAACGCGCACGTTGAATACCGACCCAGATCAGAACAAGCGCCAGAATTGCCACCGGATAACCCAGTAAATGCAGCAACCCCCGTGATCCAAAAAGCCAAAACAGGCCCACCAATAGAACTGCACCGCCGTAAAGCGCCTCGCGCCAACGGTTCAATCCCGCAACCGCTTCTGGTCGAATAAAACTCATACCCAATCCCCCAATGCAGCCTGCCACACTGTTAATGCGGCAACGGCAGCGGTATCAGCACGCAAAATTCGCGGACCCAATTGCGCCACATGGGCGCAGTCCATGGCGCGCAGCCGGTCGCGTTCTTTTTGCGAAAAACCACCCTCAGGACCAATCAAAACCGCCCACGGCCCAACGGGTTGCCCTGTGCCACCCTCAAATGGTGTCGCGGGATCATCTGCAGTTGCTTCGTCGCAGAACATAATTTGGCGTGACGCGTCCCAATCGGCCAAGACGCGGTCCAATTTCTTCATCTCGTCCACTTGCGGCACATACGTCCCGCCGCATTGTTCCGCCGCCTCGACCGAATGCGCCTGCAGCCGATCCCGCTGGATACGGCCTGAATTGGTATATTCTGTCTGCACCGGAACGATACGCGACGCCCCCATTTCCGCCGCCTTTTCAACGATGAAGTCTGTGCGCGTTTTCTTAATCGGTGCGAACAAAAGCCACAAATCGGGCGGCATCTGCAAAGGGCGCGTTTGCGACGCAATCAGCAACGTCCCGCCCCGTTTACCAGCCTCGACTACGTCTGCCAAAAATTCTCCGTTCATGCCGTCAAACAACAAAACCTGCGCTCCAACGGACAACCGCATCACCCCAAACAGGTAATGCGCCTGCTCCCGCGTCAAAGGAACCGATTGCGCCACACTTAGGGGCATGTCTATGTAAAGGCGTATCTTAGCTGTCATGAGACATTACATATGCAAGACATACCGCCAGTACCAGACGCGTCGACAAATGGACCTGAAAACGGTCAGGTTGCAGATGCTGTAAAAGACAATTGGGTCGACACCCTAGCGCCCGAATGGACGCGGCCCTATTTACGCCTGTCACGGGCAGATCGCCCGATTGGCACATGGTTGTTATTGCTTCCCTGCTGGTGGGGCCTGATGCTGGCAATGCTACATGATAAAAACATAACCTGGTACGATCTTTGGATCGCAGCTGGATGTGCAGCTGGGGCATGGCTTATGCGCGGTGCCGGTTGCACTTGGAACGACTTTTCCGACCGCGACATCGACGCAAAGGTTGAACGGACCAGATCGCGCCCTATCCCGTCAGGCCAAGTCAGCGGCAAAGGCGCGTTGATCTGGATGGGGCTGCAAGCCCTTATTTCCTTTGGTATTTTGCTGACGTTCAACACGGCTGCGATCAAACTTGGCGTTCTCGCGCTTATTCCTGTCGCCGTTTACCCTTTCGCCAAACGGTTCACATGGTGGCCTCAAGTCTTCCTTGGGCTGGCCTTCAATTGGGGGGCATTGCTGGCGTGGACTGCACACACTGGACGTTTGGAAGCACCCGCAGTGGTTCTATACCTCGCGGGCATCGCGTGGACACTGTTTTACGACACGATTTACGCACATCAAGACACCGAAGACGACGCACTGATCGGGGTCAAATCAACTGCACGCCTGTTCGCCGAAAAAACGCCCGAATGGTTGCGACGTTTCTTAGTGATTACAGTTGGTTTATTTGGAATCGCAGTGATTTTCAGCGCCCTACCAAACCCATCTCTTCTTGCAATGGTCATCGCACTTGGTGGCCCTTGGGCAATGGGATGGCACATGGCGTGGCAATTGCGCGGGCTAGACATCAACGATCCTGCGAAATGCTTGCAATTGTTTCGCGTAAACCGAGACACTGGCATGATTCCGCTGTTATTTTTTGCCGTAGCCCTGTTCGTTTGATTGAATCGTCTGCCGACAGGTCCTATTAACACCCTACGCCTCCCTTGGCCCCATAACCCGAGATAAAAATACGCCTATGCGTCTGTCTGCGATTGCCATTGTTGCCATCACCTTTGTCTCGGCTGCGGCCGTGTCTTTGGTGGCGGCCAACTTCTCTGTTAAACTGATCGAAGAAACATCGGAGATCGGCGTGCGCCAAGCACTTGATAACGCGGAAATGCCGTGGGCCGAGGTCGAAGCCGACGGTTTGCAGGTCACCCTTGAAGGCATAGCACCAAACGAGGCCCGACGTTTTGCAGCCCTTAGCATGGCAGGTACAATTGTTGATGCAGCACGTGTTATTGATAACATGGAGGTCGAGGCAACAGCCGCTATCGCGCCCCCACGTTTCTCGGCAGAAATCTTGCGCAACGACGCAGGCATCTCGGTCATTGGACTGATCCCATCAAAAACAGACCGCGACGATATTCTTGAACGTTTCGCTGCGATGAGTGGAAATGGCAAAGTCACGGACCTCATCGAAAGCGCAAATTACCCGACCCCCGAGGGCTGGGAAGATGCATTGTCTTTCGCGCTTAACGCAATGGAACAGTTGCCACGCTCGAAGGTATCAGTTTCTGCGGGGCGCGTTGCGATAACTGCCATTGCCGACAGCGCCGAAGATAAGGCTGCAATGGAAAAGCGGCTGACCCGCGCGGCCCCTCCGGGTTTGCGGTTGCGGTTGGACATCGCTGCCCCACGCCCCGTCATCACGCCATTTACCTTAAGGTTTCTAATTGATGAGAACGGCGCACATTTTGATGCCTGTTCTGCCGATACAGAAGACGCCAAACGGATAATTCTGGCTTCAGCAAAAGCTGCGGGCCTTGAAGGCCAAGCCAACTGTACCGTTGGCATGGGTGTGCCCAGCACCAATTGGGCAACAGCCGTAGATGAGAGCATTAAAGCTTTGAACGAATTGGGCGGCGGTTCGGTCACCATCTCAAATGCCGACATAACTTTTATAGGGTCGGGGGGTATCGCCCAAGGGCAATTCGACCGCGTCGTAGGCGAGTTGGAAACAGCCCTCCCAGAAGCCTTTGCACTTTATGCAAAACTGCCTGAAACTGTTGATCCGAACCAAGGGCCACCAGAATTCACTGCGACCCTCAGCCCCGAGGGCCAAGTGCAATTGCGCGGACGTCTTAGCAATGACAATCTCCGTACCGTAGTCGACAGCTATGCCAAAGCACGTTTTGGATCTGACAAAGTTTACATTGCGACCCGTGTCGTTGACGGCCTACCAAACGATTGGGCGGCGCGTGTTTTGACGGGTATCGAAGCCTTATCTGGCCTTAGCAATGGCGCGGTCAGTGTCACACCCACGACCCTAAGCGTGCGGGGCAACACTGGTGACCCAAATGCAAACCGTACAATAGCAACGCTTTTGGCAACCAAATTAGGCGAAGCGCAAGAATTTGAAATCGACGTCGCCTATTTGGAAAAATTAGACCCTGTTGCTGGGCTGCCTACGGCCGATGAATGCGAAGCGGACATCAATAAAATCCTTGAAGCTGGCAAGATTAACTTTGAACCAGGCAGCGCAACAATTGATGCCGCAACCTTGGGCACAATGGATAAGATCGGTGAACTGCTCAAAACCTGCGGTGAATTAAGATTGGAAATTCAGGGCCATACGGACAGCCAAGGGCGTGAAGAAATGAACCTTGCGCTAAGCCAAAGCCGTGCCCAATCCGTTTTAAATGAACTGCGGGCGCGCCGGGTTCCGACCTCTTCTTTCTCGGCAAAGGGCTACGGCGAAACCCGTCCCATTCAAGACAACGACTCTGAAGGCGGGCGTGAAGCCAACCGCCGGATTGAATTCCGCCTGATCCGCCCTGCACCAACTTTGGATGAGGGGCAAACAACACTGGAATCTATTGCAGAAACCAGCAATACACAGCAAGTAGACGACGCGCAGACTGGTACAGAAGGAACAGCAGATGAGCAGAACTGAATTTGTAATCGCCACAGCGATCATTCTGTTCGTAGCCTTTTGCCTAGGCTGGTTCGCCAATTGGCTGGTCCACCGCTTTACCCGGGTGGCCGCTGGCGACGTGGCTGAATTGGACCGTATGAGCCAAGAATTACACGAAGCCGAAGAAACTCGTGATCAAGCCATCACTTACCTGCAACAACGCGAGGCCGAGTTGACCAATCAACTAAGCCAGACTGAAGCAGAATTGCGCGCAGCAATGGATGGCCTTCGCGACGCCCGTCACGAAACAGAAGAGATGCGGGCCTATATTGAAAGTAACCAACAGGCGTCATGATGGGGTAAGTCGGTTTGGTACCAATTGATGCACCTACGCGATACCGACATGTTACCGACGCAATACCGATTGCAATTTTCTTTTGATTTCAACGAGCGACTACGAGATACGCTAGATCAAAACTTCGATCCAGCGACCGCAGCACTGTTTTCCTACCATCGCGTCAGCGCATCTTCATCCTCGGATTTCGACGCAACCCATGCCGCGCCTTGCATTGTGATCTCGCGCTTCCAAAATGGGGCACGGGATTTCAAGTAGTCCATCAAATATTCCGCTGCCTCAAACGCGTCCTTACGGTGCTTTGACGCAGTCGCCACCATCATAATCATCTCGCCAGGAACAAGCCGCCCATGACGGTGAATGACCAGCGCATCGCCCAATGACCAACGGTCCATCGCGGTTTGTGCAATCTCGGCTAATGCTGCCTCTGTCATGCCTGGGTAATGTTCGATTTCCATCGCGATCAATGGATCATCCGGCAGATCACGCACGATGCCGGTAAAGGTCACAATTGCACCCATGTCTTTATGGCCAGCAGCGAAGCCAGATGTTTCCACCCCAAGGTCAAAGGGTTGTTCTTGAACAGAAATTCGCATGGGCTAGCCGCCAGTCATCGGTGGAAAAAACGCAACCTCACGCACACCCTCAAGGGGCGCGTCAAAGTCCGCCAACTTTTGATCGACGGCAACCCGTAAGGCCGTCAGGTCTGAAAATGCCAGATCATATCTGTCTTCGCGACCACGCAATTCTGTCACCAAATCGGCAACGGTTTTTGCAGTAGTTTCCACCTGCTCACGTGGAATTCCGATCCGTTCACGGACCCATGCAAAATACAAAACATCCATCACTCAGCATCCTTCAGATGGGGGATCGCCTTGCGGAAATAATCAATCCCCGTAATCGCAGTCAGGGCCGCAGCAATCCACAACAACAGCAATCCAATTTGACCGGACCATTGTGCGCCAATTAGCTTCCACCCAAGACCTAAATGATCCGGCTCATCGCCAGAAAGGATCGCATTCACTATACCTTCATCCATGCCTATGATCGACATGCCAAAGTAATGCTCAAACACCCCTTGGGAAAATAATACAGCAATTGCAACCATTTGAAGGGTCGTTTTCCATTTCGCTAGTTTGGTCACTTTCAAAGTGCCAGCTGTATCCCCAAGAAATTCACGCAATCCCGAAACAAAAACTTCGCGGAATAAAATCACAGTCGCAGGCAGCACCAGCCAACCCGACCAACTGGAAAATCCGATGATCACCATCAGCGCAATTACCACCATCGCCTTGTCAGCAATTGGGTCTAGCATCGCACCCAATTTAGTTTCTTGGCGCCAACTGCGCGCTAGGTAGCCATCAAGCCAGTCAGTAAGTGCGGCGCTCACAAACAGGATCAGCGCAAACCAATCTGCATAAGGTCTTGTGAAATATAGAAACATCAGCGCAACCATAGGGGCTGCAACCAAACGTATCGCGGTCAGGATGTTGGGTATTGTCCAATTCATAGCCGTATAGTTAGCGATCCTTTGGGGCGGGTGAAAGGGCACACAGACAACATAAACTGCGATTCTTTGTGAACCTAATGGCGTTAGCTGGTTTGAAAGTAGTCATACACCTTCTGCGCCAACGCCTTTGACACGCCATTGACCGCCTCAAGATCGGCCAAATTTGCCCGTGCGACGGCCTTGGCTGATCCAAAGTGCGCCAACATTGCACGCTTACGCGCAGCACCAACGCCCGCGATATCATCCAGTGGTGTCGCCCCGATTGCCTTGCTGCGCTTGGCACGGTGAGTGCCGATTGCGAAGCGGTGCACCTCGTCGCGCATCCGTTGAATGAAATACAATACCGGATCGTTGTGGCGCAGCGCAAAGGGGCGCTGTCCTGTACGGTAAAATTCTTCCTTACCAGCGTCGCGATCTTCGCCCTTAGCCACACCGACCATCGGAATATCGCCAACGCCGTATTTCTGCATAATTTCACGCACAGCACTCACCTGCCCTGCACCGCCATCGATTAGCAGCAGATCGGGCCACATCCCCCTGTCCCGATCAGGATCTTCTTTAAGCAAGCGTTTGAAACGGCGGGTTAAAACCTCTTTCATCATACCAAAGTCATCACCGGGTGTGATGTCCTCACCTTTGATATTAAATTTGCGGTATTGGTTCTTCATGAACCCTTCGGGGCCAGCGACAATCATGCCCCCAACTGCATTTGTCCCGGAGATGTGGCTGTTGTCATAGACCTCGATACGCTTTGGTGATGCGGGCAGATCAAAGGCCTCGGCCACACCTTTGAGCAACCTGACTTGGCTTGCGGTCTCAGCCATTTTACGGGCCAGACTTTCGCGCGCATTGCGCATCGCCCCATCAACAAGGTCTGCTTTTTCGCCACGCTTTGGCACCAGCACGTCGACTTTGCGCCCCAACTTTATCGACAGCGCGTCAGCCATCAAATCTAGATTTTCAATGTCGTTGGACAGGATCACCTGCTTGGGTGGCTCACGAGTGTCATAAAACTGGCCTACAAATGCCTCTAATACCTCTGCGGCGTCCACATCTGGGCCAACACGCGGGTAGTAATCGTGATTGCCCCAATTCTGATTGGCACGGATGAAAAACACCTGAACACAAGCCTGACCGCTGTCGAGGTGTAACGCTATAATATCAGCTTCGGACACGCCTTTGGGGTTGATGCCTTGGGTGGTTTGCACTTGGGTCAACGCTTTGATTCGATCGCGCAACGCGGCTGCGCGTTCGAACTCCATCTCCTCGGATGCCAGTGCCATATCTTTAGCCAGACGGCCCTGAATATCGGTGCTTTTACCATTTAGAAACTTTTCTGCGTCAGAAACGGTTTGCTGGTAATCGGTCGGGCTGATCTTTCCGACGCAAGGGGCAGAACAGCGTTTGATCTGAAATTGCAGGCAAGGCCGTGTGCGGCTTTCAAACATCGAATTGGAACAATCACGCAATAAGAAAACCCGCTGCAATTGATTCAGTGTTCTATTGACTGCACCCGCGCTGGCGAAGGGGCCGTAATAACTGCCCTTTTCCTTTTTGGCACCGCGATGTTTTTTGATCTGGGGATAATCATGTTCGGCGGTGACGAGAATATTGGGGAAACTTTTGTCGTCACGGAGCAGCACATTAAACTTTGGTTTTAGCTGCTTGATCAGGTTCTGTTCCAGCAACAACGCCTCGGTCTCGGTCCGCGTCGTCAGGAACATCATTGATGTTGTCATCGAGATCATACGTGCAATACGACCCGAATGGCCACTGGGGCGGGCATAATTACTGACACGCGCACGTAGATTTCGCGCCTTACCCACATAAAGAACGCGGCTTTCGTGATCAAGCATGCGGTAGACCCCAGGGGACCCATCTAATGTGTTTAGATAGGCTTGAATAACCTCATGCCCCTGCGGGACTGGCAGAACATCTTGAGGTTGTGGGTCGATAGGTTCATTTACCATGTGAGTCGCGCTCGATTCTTGATGTGGCTGCACTGTAGCTCAAATTGGATCAACCATTAAGTCGTCCACCGTTCCTGTGGATAACTCTGCGTATAACTTTTGTGTACCCGTGAATTTTCGTTCATTAATGGTTGTTTCACCGATATGCCTAAAAAATAGGCACATATTTAACCATTTGATTTAAAACAGTTAAATTATTGAAGCCTTACAACACACTGAAAACAAAGGCACTTTAGTAACGAATTTGTAACAATTATGAACGCGGTGCAGAACTAACGTAGGGGCAGCTTTACTCGACACCAATAACATCGGGTGTTTCCCATCCAAGGTGTTGCCCGCCATCCGTGCAAATCAGCTGCCCGGTCACCGCGGGAGCATCAAGAAAGTATCCTAAAGCAGCTGTTATGTCCGATGGATTCGAGCCGCGTTTCAAAACTGTTGCGGCCCGCTGATTTACAAAATCCGTCGCATCCTGTCGCCCACCCTGCAGCGTTGGCCCCGGCCCAATTGCGTTTACACGAATGCTAGGTGCCAACGCGCGCGCAGAAGTCTGGGTTAAAGCCCATAATCCCATTTTTGCTAAGGTATATGTCATGAAATCTGGGGTCAGCTTTCGCACGCGCTGATCAACCATGTTAACAATGAGTCCTGCGGCATAGGGTTCGTCGTCATCATCCAACTTTGGCGTCAGGCCCTGCGCCGCCATCGCTTGCGTTAAAATAAACGGTGCACGCAGGTTACTGTTCATATGCCGATCCCATGACACGCGTGTCGCCGTTTCGACACTGTCATATTCAAAGATTGAGGCGTTGTTCACAAGGCAACCAATTGGGCCACCCAGCTGATCTGATGCACCCTTCAGCAGTGCTGACGCCTGATCTTCGTCCAATAAGTCAGCCCTCAAAGCAACTGCATTTCGACCCATCGCCCTTATTTCATCCACGACCTTGGCCGCAGCCACATCAGAACTGGAGTAATGCACAGCAACATCATGGCCACGCCCCGCCAAATACAGCGCCATTGCCCGTCCCAATCGATGGCCAGCGCCAGTCACAAGGCTATGGGTCATAGGGCGTTCCTTTGCGATACGTACAGGTCTTAGGTTTTGTCACGCCCGCAGCCGCAAGGGCCTTTGCCGATGCGAAAACGACCACACGACTTACACTTAGCGTTTTGTAACCGTTTGCCACCGATCCAGTGCATTTTTCCCAACATTGCGAGGCAAGCAATGAACACTAAGAACAATGTTACGATCTTGAATATCATAGGTTAAAGCCCAAACTGCGCAAAAGCAGCCCTTTCCTCAACAGATGCCATCGCGTCCTGCGCCATATGCGCCCCAAAGCGCGACATGAATGATCGCTTAAGACCGTACCTGCGGAACTTTACTTTTTTGCCAAAGCGCTCTGTGAGCATCGGTTTCAAGTGGCCGATTCCATCTATCAAACCAAGATCAACGGCACGTTTGGCAAGCCAGACTTCACCAGTGAAAAGTTCCACTTCTTTATTCAACTTTTCACCACGTCGTTCTGTGATGTGATCAATAAAATTAGCATGGATATCGTTCAACAAGCCCTTAAGTCGATCAACATCTTCAGGCTGTTCAGCGCGGAACGGGTCCAACATGGATTTGGATTTTCCAGCTGTGTAAACACGACGCTCAATTCCTTGACGCGCAAGTAATTCATGGGCCCCAAAGCCCGCAGAAATCACCCCGATAGATCCAACAACAGACGATGGGTCCGCATAGATTTCGTCAGCAGCAGCAGCCAACCAATACCCACCGGATGCGGCAACATCTTCGACAAACGCGATGACTGGAATGTTCTTTTCCTCAGCCATACGTCTGATCCGCGCACCGATCAACGAGGATTGCACCGGACTGCCGCCGGGTGAATTCACCTCAAGCGCCACAGCAACAGGTTTGCCACGGCTAAAGGCTTTTTCAATCATGCTGCTTAAAGCCTGATCGTTAAGCGCACCGCGCCCACCGCTGGCGATCATGCCTTGAAGACGAATAATTGCAACCGTTGGGTCGGACTTGAGAAAAGGAATCCAGCGTTTCATATCTTCCGATCTAGTTTGGGACCCCTGTTCAAACAAGGGCCGTCATAATTTCAGGTCTTTGATTAAGTACGGATGCGCCAACCCGTTTTGAAAATCCAATAAACTGCCGCAAGACAAAGGGCCGTGAAGCAACCAATGGCCAGCAAACTGGTCATGACCGGCACGTCTTCAAGACCAAAGAACGCCCAGCGGAATCCAGATATTAAATAGACTACCGGGTTAAACATGGAAATCGTTTGCCAAACCGGTGGCAACATTGAGATCGAATAGAACGAACCACCTAGAAAGACCAACGGTGTGACAATCAACAATGGGACCAGTTGTAATTGTTCGAAATTTTTCGCCCAAATGCCGATGATAAACCCGAACAACGCAAAGCTGATGCAAGTCAGCACAAGGAACAGCACCATCGCAACGGGGTGTTGGATTTGGATATCCACAAAGAAGAACGACGTAATCATGATGATCACACCGATGAACATCGCTTTGGTTGCTGCCGCGCCTACGTAGCCCAACACGATCTCAAGAAAGCTAATTGGCGCTGAAAGCAGTTCATAAATTGTACCAATGAACTTGGGGAAGTAGATCCCAAATGATGCGTTTGAGATCGCTTGAGTCATCACGGTCAGCATGATCAATCCGGGCACAATAAATGCACCGTAGTCCACCCCATCCACTTTATCGATACGACTGCCAATGGCTGCCCCAAAGACGACAAAGTAAAGCGATGTTGAGATAACTGGAGAAATCAGGCTTTGTAAGAAGGTACGGAAAAACCGCGCCATTTCAAATACGTAGATTGCTTTTACTGCTGTCCAATTCATGCCGCGTCCTCCTGTACAAGCGTCACAAAGATATCTTCAAGACTGCTTTGACGTGTCGAAACATCGCGTAAAGACAAGCCAGCTTTAGCGATTTCGTTTAACAATTGAGTAATGCCTGTCCGTTCGCCTTTGGTGTCGTATGTGTAAATCACGGACGACTTATCTTCCGTTTGTGTCAGGTTGAATTTGGACAGCGCGGTAGGAATTTCGTCAAGCGGTTCGGTCAACTGAACCTCTAATTCCTTTTTACCCATGCGGGCCATCAGCTTCGCCTTTTCTTCGACCAACAACAGTTCGCCATTGGCGATAACACCCACACGGTCGGCGATAGCTTCGGCCTCTTCGATGTAATGTGTCGTGAGAATTATCGTTACACCATCAGCCTTTAGATCAGCCACGATTTCCCACATGTCTTTGCGCAGTTCGACATCGACCCCAGCGGTTGGTTCGTCCAGGAACAACACACGAGGTTCATGGGCCAACGCCTTGGCGATCAAAACGCGGCGCTTCATACCACCGGATAGTTCTTTGATCGCGCTGTGCCGCTTATCCCAAAGAGACAGGCGTCGAAGGATATGTTCAATTATTGCTTCATCACGGGGCTTTCCGAACAACCCGCGCGAAAAACGCACGGTGTTGATCACCTTTTCAAACGGCTCTAACGCGACTTCCTGTGGAACAAGACCAATCAACCGACGTGCTGCGCGGAAATCATCTTTAATACAATGACCAGCAACTTTCACGACCCCAGACGTGGCGGAAGTAATCCCACAAACGGTTGAAATTAAAGTGGTTTTACCAGCGCCATTCGGGCCAAGTAGGGCAATGATCTCACCCTCTTCGATCTCAAGGCTGACGCCTTTGAGCGCTTCAAACCCACCTTCATAAGATTTACGTAGGTCTTTAATATCTAGAATGCAGGGCATTTTGGTCTCCACCAGAGGTTAATGTAAACTACGGATGTCCCAGCCCAGAGACCAGTGCAGAAATGCACACTGGCTTCGCATTATCCTTTACTGCTCAAACTGCCCCAACTGCTCTTTCTCTGGAACTCTGCTGTATACTCAAGTTGATCTTGGATACCATTGAAAATCCGCCCAACAGAACTTAGAAATGCAATTGTAAGATATTGATTTTAATTATAAATTTATCTATCAGCTACTAATTTTTTCAACCGGCCCATCTTTGCACCGATATCGCGTTAAGCCTCTCCTTAGGGTTATCTGCCATCTCAGTGACATCGGAGGTCCATTATTTTGGGACCGAAGGTATAAGCAGAGCCGCGCAAACCTCAGCGACTTGGAGCGAATTCAGCCAATATGGTTTGTTTTCTTCCAACTTAGCCCCATTTTCGCGCAACGAATTTTTCTGCGACTCCCGGATACAATCCTATTGCCGAAATTGTTTTCCATGATAGGCCTAAAACCATGACAACTGCCCCTCAGAACAACGCAAATCTTGGAATCCTTTTCGTCTTAGGTGGCGTTTTTTGTATTTCTATCAATGACATGATGATCAAACAGCTGTCAGGCGGTTACCCCCTGCACGAGATGGTTTTCGTTCGGTCCTTCATCGGAATTTTGTTCAGTCTAATTTTTGTTCAGATGGAGGGTGGATGGCATATCTTGCGCACCAAACAGCCGCTTTTGCATGCTGTGCGCGGACTTCTGATTGTTACCTCAAATATGGCATTTTTCCTTGCCTTGGCCGCGATCCCGCTGGCTGATGCAACTGCACTTTTCTTCGCAGCACCATTGTTCATCACGCTGCTGTCGATCCCTGTGTTGGGCGAGAAGGTGGGGCCACTGCGTCTTGGTGCTGTCGTCTTTGGATTTGTCGGTGTGATCATCATGCAAAGGCCGTGGGAGGGCGTCGATACCTTGGGGGCTTCGCGTCTTATCCTGCTGCTGCCAGTGCTTGCTGCCCTCACTTATGCGCTGAACCAATTGATGACGCGAAAGTTGGGGGTGGAAAGCAAAGCATCGGCCCTGTCAGTCTATATACAAGGCATGTTTATCTTTGTTTCCATTGGATTTTATCTGATTGCTGGGGATGGTCGATTTGCGGAAGGATCAGACAATGCATCCGTCCAATTCCTGCTACGCGCATGGGTTTGGCCCGCTCAAAGCGACTATTGGTTGTTCGGGGTCTTGGGTCTAAATTCAGCGCTTATCGGTTATGCGTTAAGCCAAGCCTACAGATTAGCAGATGCGGCCACAGTCGCCCCGTTTGAATATATCGGACTGCCCTTAGCAGTGTTTTGGGGGTGGGTGATTTTTGCGGATCTGCCTGTCTTGGAAGTCTGGATTGGGATCGCGATGATCCTTGCATCTGGGGTGTTTGTCTATCTGCGCGAGGCACAGAAAAAGCGTACATTGGTGCGGGGCAAGATGAAGGGGCGTTAACGCACCGTTCGCAAAGCCATATTGACAAAACTGTACAAAACGACCCCCAAAATTGTACATTTTATGCCATGAAACTTCGAGTGAATCGGCCCAATTTTGAAGATTTGTACAATTCGAGGGGCCTAATTGTACATTTCACTGATCTCAGACCCATTCACACCTGATTAACCAATGCCCCGCGTTAACCTTTGGCCAAAGCGATTAACGATTGCTTAAGTTTTAAAGATCTCAACAACAACTTTGCCCGTCGCTTTGCGTGAACGTAACAGTTCCAGCGCCTCGTTGGCTTGTTCAAGCGGCAGTGTCGCACTGATGTGTGGTTTGATTTTCCCAGCGCTGTACCAGTCGATCAGGGTGGCAAAACTGTCAGTTAGAACCTTTGGGTTCACACGGGTATAACCGCCCCAATAAAATCCGATGATCGTCAGGTTTTTGACCAGTAAATGATTGGCTGGGATTTGCGGCACTTCGCCAGACGCAAAGCCAAGCGGCAAAATCCGTGCTTCAGGATTGCAGGCCCGCATGGCCGCTTTGAATTGATCGCCGCCAATCGGATCATAGACAACGTCAGCGCCGCCCAGGGATTTCACAATCTTACGGATATCGTCGGTTTCAGAGTTAATCAGATGATCAGCCCCTGCCTTTTTGCAGATGGCCAGCTTTTCAGCACCGCGTGCACAGGCGATGACTTCGGCGCCCATCAGTTTACCCAACTCGACCGCTGTTAGGCCAACGCCGCCTGACGCCCCAAGAACCAAAAGCCGCTCGCCTGCTTTCAAATGTGCTTTGTAATCTAGCGCGACGTGGCTTGTCCCATATGCGATTAGAAATGCAGCCGCATCGACGGTGTTCATATCATCCGGCAGTGGTACGCAGATATCAGCGGATATTGCGGCATAATCGGCCAAACCGCCAACACCTGAATAGGCACCAATTCTTTGTCCGACTTTAAGGTGGGTGACCCCGTCGCCCAGCGCCGTGATCGTGCCACAAATCTCCATCCCGATGGTGGCAGGAAGCGGCGGCTTTTCTTGATAGGTGCCTTTGATGATCAACAGATCGCCAAAATTCAGACCGCAGGTGTGGATGCGCACCAGAACTTCGCCAGCGGCAGGGGTTGGCATCGCCACCTCGTTCATCTGCAGTGGCTGGCCCAGTTCTACAACTTGCATCGCCCGCATTATGAACACCCTTGATTGGTTAGATTAAAATACCTGTTTTTAAAACTCGGCGGCCCGTTCTTCGCGCGCCATATGGTCAAGCACGGCATTCACAAAGCTAGGTTCTTTGCCATCTGGGAAAAACGCAGCTGCCACGTCGACATATTCTTTGATCACCACCTTGGGCGGGATAGACATGTCGCGCATTTCACCGCCAGCGGCACGGAACAAAGCCCGTAGCGTCGGATCGATACGGCCCAATGGCCATTTCGCAACCAAAGCACGATCCGTTTGTTGATCGATTTGCGCTTGATAATTAACCGAGTCTTCAAGAACGCGGGTAAAATGGTCGATATCACCATCCTCCATCTGCGCACCCTCATAGGTTTCACCGAACCTATAGTTCAGGAACTCGACCCGTACGATATCGATGGTTTGGGAAGAGTGTTCCATCTGGAACAGGGCTTGCACCGCATAAAGCCGCGAGGCCGAACGCATTTTGCGCCGCTGGTTGCCAGATAGATTTGAGTGAACGCCGCTCATGCTGTTGTATTTCCGCCTGTATTGCCCGCCATCAGGATGTTTTCCGAGGCAGGTTTAAATCCGATACCTTTGCTTTGGTTGCCCCACTTACGGCCGAGTGCAATCAGATGCAAGGCGGCAGCGGCGGCACCGCCCCCTTTGTTTTGATCTTTGGGGTCGGCGCGGACTTCGGCCTGTTTGCGGTTTTCGACGGTCAGGATGCCATTGCCGATGCAAAGCCCCTGTAATCCGAGGAACTGGATAGCGTTGGAACTATCATTGCAGACCGTGTCGTAGTGGGTCGTTTCGCCGCGAATAACGCAACCCAAAGCAACATAGCCATCGAAACTACTGCGTCTGTCTGAAATGCCAATCGCAGTTGGAATCTCCAGTGCACCCGGCATTTCGACCAAATCCCAAGTGCCACCAGCGGCTTCGATTTCTGCCTTGGCCCCTGCGACCATATTGTCAGCGATATCTTTGTAATAGGGCGAGACGACAATCAGAAGCTTAACAGACTTTTCGAACGTTGGCCGCTCAAGGATGTGGTGTTGTTCTGCAGATGCCATTAGCTTTTTCCCATAATCGGACGTGTACCGGTGATCTCTAACCCATATGCCTCAAGCCCCACATAGGTGGTCATTGGGCTATCTGTAAGTAACGTCAGTTTAGTAAGTCCCAATTTCGCAAGCATTTGTGCGCCGAGCCCTGTATTTTTCACAACTTTGGGTCCATCTTCATCGCTGCTGAAAAGTTCTTTGCGCGGTTGGCGGAACAGGCAAATGACACCACGCCCTTCGTTCGCGATAATCTCCATCGCGCGGGGAAGTTCGCCAACGGATTTGGTGCCAAGCCCAAGGATATCGCTGACTTCGTTCATCGCGTGGGTGCGCACAAGGACAGGTTCGCTTGTACTGATGTCGCCTTTGGTCATCACAACATGTTCAATGCCGTAAGTCTGATCGGTGAAAATGCGCATGTTCCATTCGCCACCGTGTTCAGAGGTGATCGTACGGGCGTCCGTTTCCACCACAAGATTATCGTGGCGGCGACGATATGCGATCAAGTCGCTGATGGTCCCGATTTTGAGGTTATGGTCTTTCGCGTATTCGATCAGATCCGGCAGGCGTGCCATTTCGCCGTCAGGCCGCATGATCTCGCAGATCACCGAAGATGGGTAATGCCCAGCAAGGCGCGACACATCGCAGCCCGCTTCGGTATGTCCTGCACGCACCAGAACGCCGCCCTGACGGGCGCGTAGGGGGAAGACGTGGCCCGGTGTGGCGATGTCGGCTGATGTCATTTCGGGGTTGATAACAGTCGCCACCGTCAAAGCGCGGTCGCCTGCTGAGATACCAGTGGTGACGCCTTCACGTGCTTCGATTGAAACAGTGAATGCGGTTTCGTGACGCGATGAGTTGTGCATTGCCATCATTGGCAGGCCCAGTTCCTCAATCCGTTCTGCCGGCAACGTGACGCAGATCAAACCACGTCCGTGTGTGGCCATAAAGTTGATCGCATCAGCGTCGGCGAAGTTTGCAGGAATTACCAGATCGCCTTCGTTCTCGCGGTCCTCGTGATCGACAAGAATGAACATACGGCCAGCTTTGGCGTCTGCGATGATATCCTCGATCGGGGAAATCGCAGTGGCCAGATCGGTTTCAACGGGTCCAGGGGTCTCAAAGCTCATGGCACTACCTTAGGTCAGATTCCCTTGCTTCATACCGGAGCATAGAGGCCAAGGCCAGCAACGACGCTGCGGCGTTACCCTGCTTCGGCCAGACGTGCGACATAGCGGGCCAGCGTGTCGATCTCTAGGTTGACCGCATCGCCTAGGGCCACGTCGCCCCAAGTCGTCACCTCTTTGGTGTGAGGGATAAAGTTGATGCCGAATATGTTGCCCTGCACTTCGTTCACTGTCAGCGATGTGCCGTTTAATGCCACAGACCCTTTGGATGCAATGAAGCGGGCCAAATCATCAGGAGCACGCATTTGCACACGGGTGCTGTCGCCTTCGTCCACGATGCTGATCACTTCGGCCACGCCATCTACGTGACCAGATACGATGTGACCGCCAAGTTCGTCGCCAACCTTTAAAGCGCGTTCCAGATTGACGCGTTTACCAACCGTCCATGCGCCCACATTGGTCTTATTCACCGTTTCGGCACTGATCTGTACGTCATACCAATCGGGACCCAAATCAACGACGGTCAAACACACACCATCCGAAGCAATAGACGCCCCCATATCGATGCCCGCAGTGTCATATCCGGTTTGGATACGGGCCCGCAGGTCGCCTTGTTGATCAAGGGATACGATGGTGCCTAGGTCGGTTACGATGCCTGTGAACATGGGGTGTCTCCATTTGCGTTGTCCCTGAGGTAGCGGTGATGGGGTGATCTGACAAGGTGGGCCGGTATCAAACTGATTTTGCGCGGCAATAGAGTCAGTTCCCCTGCCAATCACAACAAAGCTAGAGTACTGTTTCCATAAGCCATATTTTAGCCAAGTTTAAATGGTGTTAATTGGCTATTGGTTAAGTCATTTTTAGAGGATGCACATTGCACACTACGCCAGAAAATCGGGTCTTTTTGTTCCTTCAGGGACCACATGGACCGTTTTTTAATCGCCTTGGCCGCATGTTGCGCAAGGCGGGGTCACAGGTGTGGCGTGTTGGATTTAATGCAGGGGACCGTGCATTCTGGTTCCATCCCAGCACATACATTCCATTTCGTGGCAAGACGGACGAGTGGGCGCAGACCTTTGTTGACCTGATCGAAGACAAGGGGGTCACTGATATCGTTTTATATGGCGATACCCGTCCTATTCATGCGTCGGCCGTGGCAGAAGCCAAACGACGCGGCATTGGCGTGCATGTGTTTGAAGAAGGCTACATGCGCCCCTTTTGGATCACCTATGAACGCGGTGGCACAAACGGCAATTCCCGCCTGATGGACATGACGATCCCACAGATGCAAAAGGCACTGGCCAACTCCGATATGGAAACGCCACTGCCTCCTGCGCGGTGGGGCGACATGCGCCATCACGTGTTTTACGGTGCCCTATATCATTGGTTTGTGATGTTCCGGAATGGCGATTATCGCAACTTTCGCCCCCATCGCGACCTAAGTGTAACCAAAGAATTTCAGCTGTATTTGACCCGATTGATATTGATGCCGTGGCAAGCAATCGAGCGGCGCATTTCCACATTGCGCATCAAATACGGGGGGTTTCCCTATCATTTGGCCCTGTTGCAGCTTGAGCATGACAGCAGTTTCCAAGAACATTCTCCTTTCGAGACAATGCCCGACTTCCTTGATTTGGTCATAGAAGGCTTTGCCAAAGGTGCACCCCAGCACCACCATTTGGTTTTCAAAGCGCATCCGTTGGAAGATGGTCGTGCCCCACTGCGCCGCAGCATCCGCGAAATGTCGAAAAAATACGGCGTTACCAACCGCGTTCATTTTGTGCGGGGGGGCAAGTTGGCCCAACTGTTGAATGATGCGCGCACTGCCGTCACCGTCAATTCGACCGCTGCATTGCAAGTGCTGTGGCGCGGCATTCCATTGAAGGTGTTTGGCAGCGCTGTTTACACCCAACCCGAATTTGTGTCTGACCAACCGTTGCCAGAATTTTTCGCAGGTGCCAGCCGCCCCGACAACCGTGCCTACAAAGATTTTCGTCGCTACCTGTTGGAAACCAGTCAATTGCCCGGTGGGTTTTACTCCGCCCGTGGCCGACGCCAACTGATGCGCCAAGTGGTTGATATGATGCTATCCTCGGAAGACCCGTACGACGAACTGGAACATGGCACAGCGGCACCAAGGCAACAGTTGCGTCTTGTTGATTAAGGAACACCACCCCTAGCGGTAGCAATTGATTATGGATTCCGTTAAGTTAGACCAAATCGCGTCGGGCAAACCGTCGCAACCAATCGGGAAAACCCGATGGACTGAGGCAGAACAGATATAGGTCGAGGAGACCGGAGCAGTGACTTTAACAGGTATTCGCTGGGCGCGTCCCATTGCTATGATTGCGGCCTTGGCCGTAATGTCATCTTGTGGCTTGCCCCAAGTTGGCCCGAACAAACGCCAGATCTATAAAGGGTCTGTGCAACAAGAGGGCGACGCGTTTATCGTGTCGGTCAATGATCGTGTGACACGTGCCACGGCCATTACACCCGCTTTGGGTTTTTCAGACGCTTTCAAAAATGCAGCTACCCTTGGATCGGACATCATTCGCCCCGGCGACATTTTGGGTCTGACGATCTGGGAAAACGTTGATGACGGCTTGTTGTCGACCGAAGGCTCAAGCGCCACGATCCTAGAAGAAGTCCAAGTTGACGGTTCGGGTTTTATCTTTGTGCCGTACGCGGGACGTATTCGCGCTTCTGGCAATTCGCCCGAAGCCATTCGCCGCATCATCACATCAAAGCTGGCAGAACAAACTCCTGACCCCCAAGTTCAGGTGCGCCGCGTTGCGGGCGACGGGTCAACCGTTTCCCTGATCGGTTCCATTGGGGGCCAAGGCGTGTTTGCCATCGAACGCCCAACACGCACATTATCCACAATGCTGGCCCGCGCTGGCGGTGTGACAATCGCGCCCGAAATTGCCCAGATTACAGTTATCCGTGGCAAAGAACGTGGTAAGATCTGGTTCCAAGATCTTTATGATCATCCTGAATTGGACATCGCCTTGCGCGGTGGCGACCGAATTCTGGTAGAGGAAGACAGCCGCGCCTTTACCGCCCTTGGTGCTACAGGTGGACAATCGCGGGTTCCGTTTGAATCGCAGAACCTGTCTGCATTAGAGGCGATTGCACAAGTTGGCGGCCTAAATTCAGCAACCGCTGATCCAACTGGTATCTTCATCTTCCGCAATGAACCTGCTGAAGTCGCAAATGTCGTGATGGGTCGTGATGATCTGCAAGGCGCACAGCGATTGGTTTATGTTTTAGACCTGACACAACCAAATGGCATGTTTCAAGCGCGCGATTTTGTAATCCGTGACAGCGATACAATTTACGTGACCGAAGCGCCGTTTACCCAGTGGAACAAAGCAATTTCTGCTTTGACGGGCTCCGCGACTTCCGTGAATGCGCTGTCTTCCCTCGCTGGGCAATAAGGTTTGCTGGCCGATGTGCCGTACGATTACGACGCCGGACCTGAAGGGGTTCGGCGTTTGTGCGTTTATAATACTGGTTTCCTAACCCAACCCCGTTTGCGTCGTATCTTGGCCCTATCTGGTTATCGCGTGTCATTGGGTCTGCCCCGAGCCGGCGATTATGTCGGTGTTTGGGGCCAAAGCCCAACGGCCCATCGGGGCGAAGCGATAGCTGCGAAATATAAAGCCCCAATCGTTCGGATCGAGGATTCATTTTGGCGATCATTGCACCCAGGACGTGCTCAAAAATCAGCCCCTCTGGGATTAATGATCGACCGAAAGGCCGTTCATTTTGATCCAACAGTTCCCTCTGAGTTGGAAATATTGCTTGCGACGCATCCCTTAGATGACACAGCATTGTTGAACCGTGCCCGTGGCTTGATCGCCCGAATGCAAGAAGCGCATCTGACCAAATACAGCGCAATCGATAGGGATGTTGCGGCCCCACCTGCGGGTTATGTTTTGGTGATTGATCAGACCTATGGCGACGCGTCAGTGAAAGCGAGCGGTGCAGATCGCAATCGTTTTCTAGAGATGTTATTTGTTGCCCAAGAAGAAAACCCGGGTGCACGGATCGTTATCAAAACACATCCCGAGACAGCGCAGGGTCTGCGCGCGGGATATTTTGGCGGTGTTGCACCCAGCGATAGCATCAGCTTCTTTGACGCCCCGATCAGCCCTTGGCGGTTGTTTGAAGGCGCGATTGGCATTTACACCGTTTCCTCTCAGATGGGGTTTGAGGCGATATTTACCGGTCATAAGCCGCGTGTTTTTGGCCGACCGTTTTATGCAGGTTGGGGCCTTACGGTTGACGAATTCCCAGTGCAACGCCGCCAACGCATTCTGACACGTGCACAATTGTTCGCAGCCTCGATGCTACTTTATCCAAAATGGTATGACGTTTATGAGGATCGGCTTGCGACGGCCGAGGACGCGGCAGAAGCGTTGATCGCACAGACCCGCGCATGGTCTGAGGATCATCAGGGTTGGGTCGCAAGTGGTATGCGGCTTTGGAAACGTGGGCCGTTGCAAAAGGTCTATGGCCATCACAAGCGCATGATATTTCAAAATGATCCTGCAAAAGCACGCCAAGCGGATCGCCCTTGGATGGTCTGGGCTGGGAAGGCCGACGTTGGCCATCACGACGCGGTGCGGGTTGAAGACGGGTTCATCCGCTCAAGGGGTTTGGGTGCCGAATTGGTGCCGCCGTTGTCGTTGGTGACGGACGATATTGGGATTTACTACGACCCCAGCCGCCCCTCCCGGTTGGAGCAGATGATCACGCGGCGGGCAGAAATGCGCACCGATCAAATCGCGCGGGCTGATGCTTTGATCCAGTCTATGACCAGCAAAGGCATTAGCAAATATAACCTTGGTGGCGGGTCGGTTGATCTGCCAAATGGCGAACGGGTTTTGGTTGTCGGTCAAGTCGAGGATGACGCGTCGATCCGATGTGGTGCCGGAGAGATTGCAACCAATCGCGCATTGTTGGAAAACGCACGAGCCGCGCGGCCTGATGCTGTCCTGATTTATAAACCGCATCCAGACGTGACAGCTGGCCTGCGAACCGGCGCGTTTGATGCGACGGATTTAGCTGATCTGGTCGTGCCAGATGCGGACATTTCTGCGCTGCTGGATCAAGTTTCAGAACTTTGGACCATGACATCCCTCACTGGATTTGAAGCGTTGTTGCGCGGTGTACATGTTGTGACCACAGGTGCGCCATTTTATGCGGGCTGGGGGCTGACGCAAGACTTGGGTGACGTGCCACCGCGTCGTCGCGCGGAGGTCTCATTGGCGGGTTTGGCCCACGCGACCTTGATTGATTATCCGCGTTACTTTGACCCTAAAACAGGACTCGCTTGTCCTGTTGAGGTTGCGGTCAAACGGTTGGCGAAAGGGGATGTCCCACATCCCACCAGCCTAAACAGATTGATCTCAAAGATGCAGGGCGCATTTGCGTCTTATGCACATTTGTGGCGTTGAAAATCTCTCAGACCGATCATAATTGTAATCGCCGCAATTTCTAAAGCAGACTGGTATTCGCCCCTTTACTGATCGTTGTGAGCGCGTGTTGAATTGCGGGACATGAAAAGCAGAACTAAGGCGATGCTTGCGGGAACAAACTGAATAAGCCCAGATTTCAACGCAACCGTTACAGCCGCACCAACGCCTGCGACCGCGACAAAAGCCAAGAAACATGTCGCGATATTATTTTGCCATTTCACGTCTTTAATGAAGAGAGACCAAACAAGGCCCACTGCCAAAAATGCGTTATAAAGACCCTGATTGGCAGCCATTTGCACCGTTTGGTCAAATAGCTCTGGCGGGAAGGTTTCGAAAATCATTGGTCCTCGCGTTGTCCACGCAAACATTTCGAACCACGCGATATAAAAATGTAGCAAGGCGATCAAAGCGACGAGTGCAAAAGCTAGTTTTCTCATGGGAAACCTCGTTTATAAGCGATTTTCCCGATTTTCGATGTAATCAGCCGATTAAGCAAGGATTTTGTAGGTTATGCAAAACATATGACCGTTTCATCTGAACAGCCCATCTTTAAAATGCATCCGCCTCGGGCACCCGCGTCCAAATGTGCATCACGTCCGGTCCAACAGCTTGGGTTTGCACCAGCGCAAAACGCCGTGCCTCGTGCAACATGTCTAATCCCAACGCACCAACGCTGGGCAGTCCTTCGGCCCCAATCGCCAATCCTGCGGTAAATCCCACCAATTGATCGACCAGATCGTTGCGGATCAAAGATGCTGCAAGCGTGCTGCCCCCCTCGCAAAATATTCGTGTCAGCCCATGTTTGCCAAGCTGGTTCAGAACGTCTTCAGTATCGAGTTGGTTGTTCGCAATGCGGCAAGGCAACAAATGTGCCCCCAAATCGGTCCATGTTTTGATCAGCCTCGGATCAGCGTCTTTACCATGGCACAGGATAACGGAAATATCGTTAGCCGTCCGCGCCAGTTTGCCCAAGAGCGGTAAATCAAGACGACGCGAAATCACCACGCGGGCAGGCTGACGTTCAATCCCAAGGTCGCGCACATTGAGTGAGGGATCGTCGTGCCGTGCCGTGCCGCCACCTACCATTACTGCATCATGCCGCGCGCGCATTGCATGTACGATCCGGCGTGCCGGGCCTGCGGTGATCCATTGACTTTCGCCTGTTCCCGTCGCGATCCGCCCGTCAAAACTGGACGCCATCTTAAGCGTCACCATAGGGCGTCCCGTCACGGTTCGGCGCAAAAATCCGTCATGATCATTAAAGGCTTGATCGCCTAGCAATCCAGTTTCCACTTTGATCCCTGCACCGCGCAACATCTTTGCACCAAGCCCGTCCACACGTGGGTCACTGTCAGGAATTGCCATGATAACACGGGAAACGCCTGCATCGATTAACGCCTGCGCACAGGGAGGGGTCTTGCCGTGATGGGCACAGGGTTCCAGCGTGACATAGACGTCAGCACCGCGCGCCTGTTCACCGGCTTGGGCCAAGGCCACCACTTCGGCGTGAGGGCGGCCAGTCGGTTGTGTCCAGCCGCGCCCAATGATCCGATTGTCTTTGACGATGACACAGCCCACTGCAGGATTGGGCCACGTTGCCCCCTGCCCGCGCCGCCCTAAAGATAGGGCAAGCGCCATGTAGCGTGTGTCAGCGTTTACGCTCACTCTTCCGTAGTGGAGTCTGGGCGCAACTCAGCGACGAATTTGTCGAAGTCATCCGCCTCTTGGAAGTTCTTGTAGACCGAAGCAAAGCGCACGAATGCGACTGTGTCGATACGGGCCAAGGCCTCCATCACGATCTCGCCAATTTGGCCCGATCCGATGTCAGTTTCGCCCATGCTTTCCAGCCTACGCACAATCCCAGAAATCATTTGATCGATCCGTTCCGGATCAATCGGGCGTTTCTGCATGGAGATGCGAATAGAGCGTTCCAGCTTATCGCGATCAAAGTCTTCACGTTTGCCACTTGTTTTGATGACCACGAGGTCGCGCAATTGGACGCGTTCATATGTGGTAAAGCGCCCGCCGCAAGCGGGGCAAAAGCGTCTGCGCCGAATGGATACGTGATCCTCCGCTGGACGGCTGTCTTTTACTTGAGTGTCGATATTACCGCAAAATGGGCAGCGCATGGGCCGGTCCCCTATCTATCATTCGTGCCTGTTGTGGGGTTAGTCCCTCACTTATCCACAGTTATAGGACAACCGCTAGGGTTTGGGTAGAGGTGAATTTCAATCACAAAATGGAGGGGTCGTTGTTTGTAAAGTATACGGGCTGCCAAAATGGATGGCGCGCCCGCTTGGCTTGTGGGATCAGAATATATCCGATGAGATGTAGTCATCACAAAAGCGTAATGCATGACCCGATCCAAGGTTGTAGCCAGCCTGACGGATGGAAACTGAAACTGACGGACCTACGTCACCGAAGGGAACGGTTGTGAATTGCACCGCTTTGCGACCCGGTGCTGTTACGCTGGGGCCCCGTCCTTCCGCGATGTATATCCTGCTTTGTTGGCGCCCAAGCGTATTTTCAACATGAAGAGCGGCGGCACACCAATACGCCCGTGGACCCGAGTCTGGCCCCTCAATTACTTCGAAGTTGGTGGGTGAAATAGCCTTAACCTTAAGAATTTTGGGATGACTAAAAAGGCCGACCGCAGAAGCGGCCAATGGAAGAGCCGTGATGAGAAGAGAAAGTAGAACTTTACGCATGATATTTTCCTTTTCCGATTACCTTAAAAATAGGACCTAATTTGAACACGTCAAAATCACGAGGCAGTGGCTCGAGCTAACCTGCTGATATTAAGTTATATTTAGATTTTTCAGAATGCCCAAAAGCGTTGCGCCCTGATCTTGGGGTTTATTCATTCAGAAGTGCGTGATTGGCTCATAGAGCCTTTGACCAAAAAAACCGCCCACATCACCTAAGATATGGACGGTTTCAGAACTTTTACCGAAGAAACGTTTACTGATCCAAGAAGCTACGCAATTTGCGCGACCGGCTTGGGTGCTTCAACTTGCGCAGCGCTTTGGCTTCGATCTGGCGAATACGCTCACGTGTAACCGAGAACTGTTGGCCAACCTCTTCCAACGTGTGGTCGGTGTTCATGCCGATACCAAAACGCATCCGAAGAACACGTTCTTCGCGTGGCGTAAGCGAAGCCAAAACCCGCGTGGTCGTTTCCTTGAGGTTTTCCTGAATGGCACTGTCCAAAGGCAGCACAGCATTCTTGTCCTCAATGAAGTCGCCGAGCTGGCTGTCTTCTTCGTCGCCAATCGGCGTTTCCAACGAAATAGGTTCCTTGGCGATCTTCATCACCTTGCGGACTTTTTCCAAAGGCATTTGCAGCTTTTCTGCCAATTCCTCTGGTGTTGGTTCACGACCGATTTCGTGCAACATCTGGCGACCCGTACGGACCAGTTTGTTGATCGTTTCAATCATGTGAACTGGAATACGGATGGTACGCGCCTGATCCGCGATAGAACGCGTGATGGCCTGACGGATCCACCACGTCGCATAAGTCGAGAATTTGTAACCACGGCGATATTCAAACTTATCAACGGCTTTCATCAAGCCGATGTTGCCTTCCTGAATAAGATCAAGGAACTGCAAACCACGGTTGGTGTATTTTTTAGCAATCGAAATAACGAGGCGCAGGTTGGCTTCGACCATTTCTTTCTTGGCTTGGCGGGCTTCTTTTTCGCCCTTTTGAACCTGCTGCACGATGCGGCGGAATTCAGGGATATCAAGACCGATGTACTGCCCAACTTGGGCCATTTCACCGCGCAATTCGACAACTTTATCCATTGAGCGTTCAACAAACATCTGCCAACCGCGACCAGGGCGTTTGCCCATTTCTTCAAGCCAGTTTGGATCAAGTTCGCGACCACGATAGGCCTCGACGAATTCCTTACGGTTAATCCGTGCTTGGTCAGCCAATTTAACAATCGCACTATCGATCTGCATGATGCGACGATTGATGCCGTAAAGCTGATCAATCAAAGCTTCGATACGGTTGTTGTGCAGGTGCAGCTCGTTCACCAGCAATACGATTTCAGACCGCAGCTTTTGATAAGCTTTTTCGTTCTTGGCAGAAAATGAACTGTCTTCGTTCAAGGTTGCGGACAGACGGCTGTCCTGCATTTCGCTAAGTTTGACATAGTCATCGGCAATAATATCCAAAGCGATCAAAACCTGTGGCTTCAGCGCCGCTTCCATTGCGGCCAAAGACATGTTGGCTTGTTCGTCCTCGTCATCATCATCATCAACTTGGATCGGGTGGCCGTCAGCGTCGAGTTCTGGCGGCGTTTCGACAACAGGTGCAACTGGAACAACCGGAGTTGTTTCTTCTTCGCCCATCTGATCGCCAAATGTGGCTTCCAGATCAATAACGTCGCGCAAAAGAATGTCTTCTGACAAAAGTTCGTCGCGCCAGATTGTAATCGCTTGGAACGTCAGGGGGCTTTCGCACAACCCTGCGATCATTGTATTGCGGCCCGCCTCGATGCGTTTGGCAATCGCGATCTCGCCCTCACGAGACAGCAGTTCAACAGACCCCATTTCGCGCAGGTACATGCGAACAGGATCGTCGGTACGATCCAATTTTTCTTGGCCAGTGCTGCCAAGCGTCAGATCACGTGTACCTTCAGCGGCAACCAAATCAGTTGGGCCTTTAGCCTCTTCTTCTTCGGCGTCTTCGTCTTCGATGATGTTGATGCCCATTTCGGACAGCATCGACATCACGTCTTCAATTTGTTCAGAACTCACCTGATCGGGCGGCAAAACTGTGTTCAGCTGATCGTACGTGATGTAACCTTTTTCACGAGCATCACCGATCATCTTTTTCACAGCAGCTTGGCTCATATCCAGTGAGATATCGCCATCTGCATCGTCGCGTTTTGCGTCTTCGTTGTCTTTCGCGGCCATCGAGTGCTCCTAGTCAGAACTTCGTAAGTGATTCGCAAAACGAATCAGTTAGAGAATCATTCACGCCTTCGGGTGATTCGGCCACCCTAGTACCGTCTTTTTCCTAAGGAATCCTGTCCAAAAGTAACTAAGTGTCACCTTTTGAGAACCGAATCGTTTCCATCAGTGCGTCTAAGGCACTGCGTTCACCTTTGTCCATCTTCGCGCCATTCGCGCCTAGGTCGAATTCGACCTTCGTTTTTTCTGTGCTGCGCACCGATTCCTGCACGGCTTTTGCCGCTTGAGAGAGCCGATAAGTCACGTCCTCATCGGCAACACCAGAAAGGTCTTCCGCCGCATCTGCAATCTCTGCGTTTAGTCCACGTACCGCATCAAGTTTCGCGAGTTCTTCGGTCACAGTCATGCGGACCATTTCGACGTCGCCGGGTGTGCGAATGCAGGGTACGATTGCGACATGGCCCGCGTTCAGCAAGTTTTCAAGGGCAAAGGGACCCAGTGCTTCGTAAATTTTTTCACGCAACACCTCTGCCGAGACCCCAATGTTACGCACAAGCACCCGCCGAATATCCGCATGATCGCCACTGCGACACACCAGGCTTTCCAACCCACGCTCAAATTCTACAGCCACTTCAGGTGTCCCAATAAGTGCAGCTAGAACTTTAGCTTCACCTAGGTGGGCATCAATTTCTGGACTAGACGTTCCTGCAAGAACCGATGATTTCGTCACGATTCTCGCGTTTTCCAGAGGCTGCTGCCATTTTCCACCTTTGAATTTACCGCGTGGGGCATATTCACGGCGTGCAGATGCAGTCCGTTTAGTGGAAAACAATTGCCAGCGCAGGTCTTTAATGGCCTGACCATAGTGGCCCCGAATAGATGGGTCTTTGATCAATTTGATCTTTTCCCGGAGGGTTTTATCAAGGGCAGCTTTGCGTTCTGGGCTGTCATAGACCTGCCCTTCGGTTTCCCGCCGCCAAAGCAGCTGAACCATCGGAATGGCCCCATCCAGCAGCTTTTGAAAGCCCGGCGTACCTTGGGCTTTGAGCAGATCGTCCGGGTCCAAGCCATCAGGCATCAACGCAAACCGCAGCGATTGCCCCGCTTCAAGCAAGGGCAACGACAGATCGATCAGGCGCATTGCGGCCCGCAGGCCCGCCGTGTCACCATCGAGTGCAATAATTGGTTCAGGAGACACACGCCACATCATCTGCAACTGGTGTTCAGTCACAGCAGTACCCAAAGGCGCAACCGCCCCGCCAAACCCATGTTCGCCCAACGCTATGACGTCCATGTACCCCTCGGACACGATCAGCGGCTGACCTTTACCAACAGCCGTCCGTGCGGGGCCGTGGTTGTAAAGGCTGCGGCCCTTATCGAACAATTCTGTTTCGGGTGAGTTCAGATATTTTGCATTGTCATTGGGGTCCATCGCGCGGCCCCCAAAAGCCGTACAGCGCCCCCGCCCATCGCGGATCGGGAACATGATACGCCCGCGGAAAGTATCGTAAGGTTTGCCGCCTTTTTGGCTGGGTTTGCCGAGGCCAGCGCCCAAAATCAAATCGGCGTCAATATTCTTAGCAACTAAGTGGTCCCACAGGCCCTGCCATGTGTCGGGGGCAAAGCCGATTTCCCAACGGTCCTGCGCCTCGGGCTTTAGACCGCGTCGATCAAGGTAAGACCGCGCATCGGCACCTGCCCCTGTTTGCAATTGCAGTCGAAAAAACTTGGCCGCCAGTTCCATGACTTCGGCCAGTTGGGTCCGGCGGTCGGATTTTTCCTGTGCCTTTGGATCTTGGGCAGGCATCGGCATTCCTGCCTCGTCCGCCAGAATGCGCACCGCCTCCATAAAGCTAACGTTTTCAGTCTCGCGCACAAATGAAATTGCGTCGCCCTTCGCCTGACACCCAAAGCAGTAATAAAAGCCTTTTTGGTCATCGACGTGAAAACTGGCCGACTTTTCTTGATGGAACGGACACGGTGCCCACATGTCGCCTTTGCCCTGATTGGATTTGCGGGCGTCCCATATGACTTTACGACCGACCACTTGGGACAGGCTGGCGCGTGTGCGCAAATCGTCTAGGAATCCAGGGGGCAAGCTCATGGCATATATATTGGTGCTGCGGCGCTCAGAGTCGAGTCGCGACTACTGCGAAAGGCAGGCTTCTTTCCATTGAACGCCCAAATCCACCGTCTTAAGATCACGGCGTTTGAGTTGATAGATCGAACCACCCAAAATGGTGATCGCGTTGTTGTATTCATCTGGCCAAGCTGGATCTGTTTCAGCAATGGCTTCGGCTAATTTTGCCTCTTTCACCCGATCTAAACGTGCAACTTGGATCGCGGCAACAACGTCGGCCTGAAATCCACAATCATCGTCTTTGCTGATCTTGTCTGCGGCCAGCGTTGGCGCGGCAAAAGCGCAAAAGGTAACAATTAGGGCAAAACGCATCATAGCAGGCTCCGGTCTGTTCAGGAATCGGGTTTGGTTCAAGGTCTGATACTAACCGCGCGAGGCGACGCCTTCCATAGCCCTTTGCAAATCATGCAGCAGTGTTCCCGCCATCGAGCGGAAAACCATGATCATAAATGCGTTATCGCCAGTCCGCGTGATTGAGGCCGCCATGTGCATCAGATCAGTGCGGGCAGTGTGGCCCTTTTTGAAAACACTGCCCCGCAAGTCTAACGGCGTAAGACGTGCCAAGACATCCGCAGCGCCCACCCCGTTCAATTCTACCACCGTCCAACCATCTGATTGATTGCTTAAAGCGGCATGTTCAGCCAGGTTAACATCCGCATTAACACCCATAAGGATCATTTGTTCGCGCCCGAACCAAATAGCGCGCGTCCCGGCACGTCCTGTGGTGCGGTTGGCCGTCGGCATCGCCATTCCATGTGCCGTCTTCAAGGCAGCGGATAGTGCTTTACCCATCCCCGTATAAAGAGACACCGATGTGATCGGTTCAACCTTCAACTCGCTTAAGGTTACAGTCCCGATTGTCATCGGTGCTAAATTATCCAGTGGTGTTTTTGCGATTAGGTCAGCCACGTGTACGCTCTCCCTTTGGGTCAAAGAAAACAGGGTCGCAGACTTCTACAATCGTTTCGATTTCACGCATTTGATCCACCATTCGCATTCGGTCCCCAAACCGTGCTTGTCCACCGCGCACAAAACCCTGCGCAAGGAAGTGACCAAAGGTTGGCGAAAACCCGACTGAGGTTAGGTAACCTTGGTCAAACGCAGGTGTTGCCTCGTCCCCCTCGTTATAAAGGTGCGCACCACCTGTAAGTTGTTTGACTGCACCAACAGGTTTGAACCCCATCAGTTGCTCGCGGCCCTCATCCAACAACCCTTTGCGATTGGCCAAAGTCTTCCCAATGCAATCTTTTTTGGCGCTGATCATGCGATCCATCCCAATATCAAAGGCCGTGACACGCCCATGGATTTCCCCGTGTGTGATGAACCCTTTTTCGATCCGCAACACATTAAGGGCTTCCATGCCATATGCACCGCCCCCCGCCACCTCGGCCTGCGCCTTTAGGAGCCTGAACAAGCTGTCACCGTACCGTGCAGGCACGGCAATCTCGTAAGCGTGTTCGCCAGAGAACGAGATGCGGAAAAGCCGACCCTTGATCCCCGAAATACTGACGTCACCGCAGGCCATGAACGGCCATTCATCATTGGTGATTGGTTGATCGAGCAAACCATTCAACAAGTCGCGGGACTTTGGCCCCGCAACCGCAAACTGCGCCCATTGTTCGGTCACAGACATCAACCGCACATCCAGATCAGGACGTAGCACTTGGGTCACAAATTCCAGATGCCGCATCACGGCTCCTGCGGCTGCCGTTGTTGTCGTCATCACAAAATGATGTTCAGATAAACGCGCGGTAGTACCGTCATCCATCACATATCCATCTTCGCGCAGCATCAAGCCGTAACGAACGCGTCCAACTTTGAGGGTCGAAAACATGTTGGTGTAAACCAGATCAAGCAATGCGCTGGCATCAGGCCCTTGGATATCGATCTTGCCCAACGTGGAGACGTCACAAACACCGACGGTATTTCGCACAAACCCAACTTCACGATCACACGACTGACGCCAGTTCTTTTCACCAGTGATCGGGAAGTAACTGGGACGATACCACAGGCCCGCCTCCATCATCGGCGCACCTGCTTCAACCGACGCGACGTGGCTGGTCGTTTTGCGTTCAGGTGCAAAGCCTTTACCTTCGGCCCCTGCCCCAAAAGCCGCCATCGCAATTGGGCTAAATGGGGGCCGGAAAGTCGTCGTACCAGTTTCGGGAATGCCACGGCCTGTCGCATCGGCCAGCAATGCCAACGCCGTCACATTCGAGTTTTTACCCTGATCCGTCGCCATCCCTTGGGTCGTGTAGCGTTTCATATGTTCCACAGAACGGAAGTTTTCGACCGCGGCTTGTTTGATGTCCTTGACCGAAACGTCGTTCTGGAAATCCAGCCACGCACGTCCTTTGCCCGGTACAGCCCAAAGCGGTTCCATATTATATGGTGCATCCTCGGCCATAGGCAGCGCTACATCCGCTGCAGGTTTCCCAAGCGCCGATAGTGCTTTTTGCGCGGCATCTAGACCTGCCTGCAAACACGCAAGTGTCGAAAAGTCGCCGTTGCAAGCCCCCGCCGTGGTCATGTTTGGGATAGAACCATCTGTTGGCACAAAGCTTGCGATATCCTCGCGCCATTTGGGTCGGCCATTCATATGACAGGTCAGATGCACAGTTGGGTTCCACCCGCCAGACATCGCCAAACAGTCGGTTGCAATACTATCCGTGCCAGTTGCCGTACGCACAGTGATACCTTCCAGCCCTTTGCGCCCATTGGTCCCAGAAACATGACTGCCTTTGATCAAGTTGTAATCGCCCAGCGCTACAGCATTTGCGCGACTGTCAATCACAGCGGCCACATGAACCCCTGCAGCTTGCATATCCAAAGCCGTGCGATGTGCGTCGTCATTGTTGGCAAATACCGTGATTGCCTTGCCCGGGGCCACGTCCCAACGGTTCAGATAGCTGCGCACCGCGCCTGCAGTCATGATCCCAGGGCGGTCATTGTTTTGGAATGCAATCGGGCGTTCTATTGCGCCAGCTGCTAAGATTGATTGCTTGGCAACGATCCGCCAGAATGTCTCGATAGGGGCTTTACCATTTCGTAAATTGGTGTGGTGATTGACCCGTTCCAGCGCGCCAAATGTACCTTGGTCGTAAGCCCCTGCTATAGTTGTACGCGGCATCAGCCGGACGTTGTCCATCGCGACCAGCTCGGCAAGGATGCTTGTGGCCCAGTCTGCCCCTTTTTGCCCATCTATAAGATAAGTCTCGGCGTTCAAGCGACCGCCCATCACACTGTCTTCGTCAGCCAAAATCACATCAACGCCAGAGCGCCCTGCTTTCAGCGCGGCCATCAACCCCGTTGGACCCGCGCCGATCACCAACACATCGCAATGTGCAAAAGCGCGTTCGTATTTGTCCGTTGGCGTTTTGCCGCTTAACGCACCAAGACCAGCAGCGCGGCGGATGATCGGTTCGTATACCTTTTCCCAAAATGCACGCGGCCACATGAAGGTTTTGTAATAAAAACCCGCCCCTAAGAACGGTGCCGCCAGATCATTCACAGCCATTGCGTCAAAATCCAACGACGGCCACGCATTTTGACTGCGAACTTCTAACCCGTCGTATATTTCCTGAACTGTCGCACGGACATTAGGGTCAGTGGCGCCGTCGCAGCCCACAGTGATCAACGCATTCGGTTCTTCGCTGCCAGCGGTCAGAACGCCACGCGGACGGTGATACTTGAAGGAACGGGCCATAAGTCGAATATCATTCGCCAACAACGCTGACGCAACCGTATCGCCCTGAAATCCACGATAGCTGACCCCGTCGAAGCTGAATGAAATTGGGACGCTGCGATCGATCAGGCCCTTACCATCTACTCTCATGTGCGTGTCCTTTTGATATCCACCGCAAGGACAGCGCCGGACACCTCGTGTGTCACCGTATTGCGATTGACAACAATCCATGCACCACAGCCGTTTTCGTGTTGCCATAAATCGCGGTGCGCACCCGGCTGGTTGTCCCGTAAAAACACGTAGTCCTGCCACGCCTGCTCTTCCGCATCTGGGGCGGGACGGTTCAGGGCGATATCTGCCCCTTGATAATAGAATTCGCGAATATCGCGTTCGCCGCAGATCGGACAAGGCAGCCGCATTATATTTCTCCACAAAAAGGCAAATGCCCTTTGTTCTTTTGACCCAAAATATTTCCGCCGGAGGCAACCATCATCTCATTGCCCTCAATGCAAGTTATGCTGTGAACCGGTCGCTTCTTCATCCATCACCCCAACGCCAGTTCGGAATCGATCAAGGCGATGATGCACCGCTGTTGGATGTGGATTGCCCGTTGCCATCAGATGCGCAAAGACGTGACCGGACCCCGGCGTTGCTTTGAAACCACCATAACACCAGCCGCAATTCAGATAGAGCCCGTCGATATGCGTTTTGTCTATAATTGGCGATCCGTCCGATGACATATCCATGATCCCACCCCAACTGCGCAGAACTTTGGCCTTTGTAATGGCTGGCATCAATGTGCACGCCGCCTCGATCACATGTTCAGCCATTGGTAGATTTCCACGCGCAGCATAGCTGGAATACAGGTCCAAACTGCCGCCAAAAACCAATCCACCCTTGTCGGATTGGCTGATGTAGAAATGGCCTGCTTCATAAGTGATCACATGATCGATCATCGGCTTGATGCCCTCAGTCACAAAGGCTTGCAGAATGTGGCTTTCAACAGGTAATCGCATACCCGCCATTGCTGCGACTTGGCTGGAGCGGCCGGCGGCGACAATGCCAACCTTCTTGGCGCGGATCGGACCACGTGATGTTTGGACGCCTTTAACGACGCCATCAACAACATCAATGCCAGTAACCTCGCATTGCTGGATCAGATCGACACCGCGTTGATCTGCCGCGCGGGCAAACCCCCATGCGACCGCGTCGTGCCGCGCAGTGCCGCCGCGCGGGTGATAAAGACCGCCATAAATCGGGAACCGCGTTTGTTCGTAATCAAGATAGGGTAACATTTTGCGGACCGCTGCGGTGTCTAGCAATTCGGAATCATCGCCTTGCGATCTCATTTGGTTGCCACGCCGTGCTGCTGCATCACGTGATCCATCTGAATTAAATAGGTTAATCAGCCCACGTTGAGAGTGCATCACATTATAGTTCAAGTCGGCCTCAAGACCTTCCCAAAGCCTAAGCGAATGGCTGTAAAATTCCGAATTGCCCGGCAGTCCATAATTGGCCCGCACAATCGTTGTATTGCGACCAACATTGCCGCCGCCCAAATAGCCTTTTTCCAAAACGGCCACATTGGTGATCCCGTGTACTGAGGCGAGGTAATGCGCAGTGGCAAGGCCATGACCACCGCCACCGATGATAATTACATCATATTCAGCTTTGGGTTCAGGATCACGCCAATGAGGCGTCCAACCTTTGTTACCGGTCAGACCTTCTTTTAGAACGCGTAGTCCAGAAAAGCGCATGTTCGATCTCCTACGTCACGGTATCTGATCATCGGTGGACGGGCTTTGCAGATGAAACTATTCGTATCAACGCTGTCGCCATCAGACAAAGACTTTTTTGGGAATTAAACCGCCCAAGGCAAAACGAAAAACGCACCCGCTTAAAAATAAGCGAGTGCGTTAAAATTTGTCTACAGTATCAAGCTTAAAAAAGGACCTTACAGACCTTTGGCGCGATAGCTGGCCGCGACTTTTTCGATAGAGACCAAGTAAGCAGCAGTGCGCAGGTCTTGCACATCATCACGTCCATGCCAAACTTCGCGCATCGATTGATAAGCGATCCGCATGGTGTCATCCAAGCCTGAGCGCACCAATTCCAACTCATCCGCACCGCGCAAATAGCGATCCTTAAAGTTAGGGCTAAGTTGCCAGCCAATGCCGGAATCAGAGCTGAGGCGTTCCAATTCGTCGACAACCAACTGGTGACGCGATTCTTCCTGACGACGCTGCATACGGCCAAAGCGAATGTGGCTAAGGTTTTTGACCCACTCAAAGTAGGACACAGTCACACCACCAGCATTTGCATACATGTCAGGAATGATCACGATCCCTTTGTCGCGCAGAATCTCATCACCGCCAGCCGTTACCGGACCGTTCGCAGCCTCGATTATCAACGGTGCTTTGATCCGATCCGCGTTCGAAATGTTGATAACCCCCTCAAGCGCTGCTGGGATCAAGATATCACATTCTTTCTCAAGAACCGTAGCGCCGTCTTCGATAATAGTTGCATCAGGATAGCCTGTGATGCCGCCATGTTTCGCAATCCATTTCTGAACTGCATCAACATCAAGCCCTGTGTCATCGACCAACGCACCATCGCGTTCGATAATACCGGTAATCTTAGAGCCATCTTCTTGGCTTAAGAATTTGGTCGCGTGATAACCAACATTGCCAAGACCCTGAACAACGACGCGCTTCCCTTTGAGCGTGCCCTTCAATCCGGCCTTTTCCATTCCTTGCGGGTCACGGAAAAATTCGCGTAGCGCATACTGGACGCCACGACCTGTGGCCTCCACACGACCTGCAATGCCACCTGCGTTAAGCGGTTTACCTGTCACACACGCTTTTGCATTAATGTCAGTTGTGTTCATCCGCATGTATTGATCGGCAATCCACGCCATCTCGCGTTCGCCCGTGCCCATATCGGGGGCCGGTACGTTCTGCGATGGGTTAATCAGATCGCGTTTGATCAGCTCATAAGCGAACCGCCGCGTGATCAATTCCAATTCATGTTCGTCGTAGAGGCGCGGATCAATGCACAGACCACCCTTTGAGCCACCGAAAGGTGCTTCGACCAGCGAACATTTGTACGTCATAAGCGCCGCAAGCGCTTCAACTTCATCTTGGTTGACGCCCATTGAAAAACGAATGCCACCTTTAACAGGTTCCATATGTTCAGAGTGTACGGAACGATATCCTGTGAAGGTTTGGATTTGCCCCCGCAAACGCACGCCAAAACGAACTGTGTATGTCGCATTGCAAACCCGGATTTTTTCCTCAAGTCCCGGTGGAAGGTCCATCAGCGCTACAGCGCGGTTGAACATCATGTCGACGCTTTCACGAAAACTCATCTCTTGGGTGGCACTCATAGGACGACTCCTTTTGGGTCTGACCGACTCAATACAACACCGATCATTGGCAGCAGCATATGACGACTTGGTTAATAACTGCGAGTTTAAATGCACATTTTTCGAGCAGTTTTAGAAAAATATACCCGATTCTATGGGTCTTCTCTATATCCTAAGAAAATCCATGCCTAAATTTTACAGATTTTGGTTTTTGGCGGCCCAAATTCGCAAAATTGTTAAAAAACTGTAAACAGTGGCCAAAATTGACAACGATTGTCCCTTATATTTGGGAAACTTCATACACTCACCCTCGTGTCGTCAGATTTCGACCACATTTCGCCGTCATTCATAGTTGCGAACAAGTGGGTATTCCGTGGCCCACCACAAAAAAATGGATGGTCCATAATGTCTGTGCTCAAATCGAACAAAAGCAACGCCAATAGTCGGCTCACACCGCATGAAATGCTGTTTATGATCAAGCACTTTGCGCGCAAAGAAGATGGCGCAATGACGATATTTGCCGTTTTCATATTCTTGATGATGCTTCTTGTTGCGGGTATTGGGGTCGACCTGATGCGCAACGAAATGGAACGTACCAAATTACAAAACACGATTGACCGTGCCGTTCTTGCGGCAGCCGATCTTGATCAAACTTTCGACCCGCAAGCGGTTGTTAACGACTACTTTGACAAGGCTGGTGTTAGCGAGCATCTTTCCCAAGTTACAGTAAGCGATGGAATTAACTTTCGTACCGTGACAGCCCAAGCCAACGCAACAACAACGACCCAATTTATGTCGATGTTGGGCGTCGACACACTGACCTCTCCTTCGCGAAGCGGTGCCGAAGAACGGATTTCGAATGTTGAGATTTCGGTAGTCTTGGATATTTCTGGTTCGATGCGCTGGAACAGCCGTATGCAAAATATGCGCAATGCGGCAAAAGAATTCGTTGACCAAGTCATTCGGACAGAAACAAGTGATCTGATTTCCGTGTCATTGGTTCCATACACTGCCCAAGCGAACCCTGGCGAAGCGATCTTTAATGAACTTGGTTCAACCAGATTGCATGGCTATTCAAATTGCATCGACTTCGAGGAAAGCGATTTTAGTTTAGCTGCGTTGGACTTGTACAAGAATTACCAACATATGGAGCACACGCAGTATTTTGATAAGACACTGGGTGAAGAGATCGACAACCCAGGTTGTCCGATGCAAAGCTACGAAGAAGTTTTGCCAGTTTCACAAAATAAAACTGCTTTGAAAGCAACAATCGACAACTATACCCATCGAAACTACACGGCTATCCACATGGGTATGAAGTGGGGCGTTGCGTTACTTGATCCAAGTTTTCAACCAATTACGCAGGCATTGAACCAGCAAGGTAAAGTTGACGCAGTCTTTTCGAGCCGCCCATCAAGCTATACTGACGAAGAGACTTTGAAGACTATCGTTTTGATGACAGACGGCGTGAATAGTTCGACGTCGCGCCTGCGTCCGTGGGCCTATCAATACCCAAGCTACCGCGTGCATTGGAACTTCAACTCGGTGTCCAGTTACCTTGACCGACATGTCAGTTCTTACCAGTGGAACGACTGGAGATATACGAAATACTCCTCGAGCCAAGCCAACTCAATGCTGAGTAACATTTGCTCAGCGGCGAAAAGCAAAGGCATTGTAATATGGTCCGTTGGGTTTGAAGTAAGTAACTCTAGCGCTGATATCATGCGGTCGTGCGCCTCTTCATCCAGCCACTTTTTCCGGGTGGAAGGTCTAGAGATCACGACAGCTTTCAAAGCGATTGCAAGTCAAATTAACCAACTAAGGTTGATCCAATGATACGCCACATCAAATCCTTTTTCAAAAGGTTCAAGCGCGAAGACGGTGGCAATATGACCATCGAATTCGTCTTCGGTATCCCGCTGGTTTTTGGGATCTTCCTAACGACTGCCGAGATGGGCATATACACAGTGCGCCAGATGTTTTTGGATCGTGGCGTAGATATGGCTGTACGTAATGTTCGCTTGAATACGGGCGTAGACCTTACGCACGCTGCCCTTAAGACGATGGTTTGCGACTTCTCTGGCTTCCTAGAGAATTGCGAAGCTGAGTTGAGCCTATCGATGAATCCTATCAAAATCCGAACGTACACTGGACCATCGGGTCAACCAAGTGATTGCACAAACACCTACCCCGAAATTTCACCACTCCGGAATTTTGTACATGGTGGCGAACACGAATTGATGCTGGTCGTTGCCTGCTACGAATTCCGTCCAATTTTCCCTACAACCGGTCTGGGCTTTGCCTTTAGCACTGATACAGACCTAAGTAGAATGTACGGTTTTTCTGGCTTTGTTCAGGAGCCATCATAATGTTGTATTCTAAATTGCGCACGACGCTCGCACGTTTCAAACGTGGCGAAGAAGGCAGTATCGCAGTTGAAACAGCGATTATTGTACCGATGTTGTTTTGGGTTTTCCTTTCAACCTTTTCGATCTTTCACGAATATCGTCAACATTCTATCAGCCAAAAAGCTGGGTATACGATCGGCGATATGATTTCGCGGGAAAAAGAGGCCCTGGATAGGGACTATATGATTGGGGCACAAAAATTATTTCAGTTTTTGACGCTTTCAGATCTGGAAGACACGACAATCCGCGTGTCCTCAATCAGGTATGATCTGACCGCCAACACTTACAAAATGAATTGGTCCAAGGTTCAGGGTGCCAGTAAACAAGAATTTACCGACGCTGACGTCGCAGCCCTTGGGGATCGCCTGCCGATTATGAAAGACAATGAACATATTATCGTTGTAGAAACTTGGCTCGACTATGATCCACCGTTCGACACGGGGCTCGCAACGCATGATGTGGTTAACTTTGTCTTCACCCGACCTCGTTATTCCCCTCAGGTCTGCTGGGATCAATGCGGCGGCTGAAGATCACGATGCGCGATTGTTGCAGCTAAGATTTCCGACATAAATTTGGTTTGATTTCCTGGCGTCATACCGCCGATACCAATCCGGCGCCCCGCGCGCCACCAAAGTCCCGGACGCCATATGCGTGAGCCGGGGCTTTTGGTTTTCAACAGAAACCCATTGGAAGGTTTGAACGCAAAAAACCCACGATCAATACCTTCAATATCCTCGATAAGACAAATCAAGTCGCCTGAGCTGTCGCGCAATTCGGTCGCCGTCATTTCAATAACAGTCGATGTGGCGCGGCGCATTTTGTCCGCCATCCACAACGCAGCAGTCCCTGTCAAAAACAAGAAAAACTGACCCAGAATTTCTGGTGGCTGTGTGAAGCACACATAAATCAGCATGGCACCCAACAGCGCCAAAGAGGTTATTCCTAAAACCCGACGCCCCATCGAGGCCGATACTGTCCCAATCACTTCGTCACTCATTGCGCCCTGCCCTAATTCTATGGTCGCACGGGACTTACGCTAAATGCAGGGTCCGCAGCAAGCGAAGTGTACGCTAGCGTTTTGGGATAATTTCGTATCCGCGTTCTTCAGGTTCGTCGTCAATCAGCTCCGTTGGAAAACCAGGCGCAGTGATCGACAAGCCCGTTGCTTCCTCTAAGCGTTCAATCATGCGATCCGATTGCGCACGTTCCCCGTACCGTTTTTGCCCATCCATCATCATTTCTATCATCAACGGTGACAGTTCAAGCGGCACATCATTGCGATCGGCAATTGCTTGAAACAAACCAATGTCTTTTTGGATCAAATCCATCGTGAAATTTACATCGCGATTGCCGGACAAGATCAGCTGGCTTTCAGTCTCGTGCACAAATGAATTGCCCGACGAAATTGCAATTGCCTCATAGGTCATCGCCATGTCCATACCAGCGGCCTTCATCACAGTCAGTGCTTCGCAAACTGACAAAAGGTTCATTGTTGCCAGGTAGTTGGTCATAACTTTCAGGGTAGATGAATTGCCAATTTCCCCCACGTGTAAGATACGACGACCCATGTGTGTTAGGATTGGCAACACCTTATCAAACGTCGCCCGGGTGCAGCCTGCATAGATTGCGATGTTACCGGTGTCTGCGCGATGACAACCTCCTGAAACAGGGCAATCCACGGCTTCGCCACCTGCTGCAATCACCAACGCGCTTAGACGTTTGACTTCCATTGCGTCAGTGGTCGACATTTCCATCCAGATTTTGCCTGCAGCGACGTGCGGCAACATTTCCTGCACAACAGCATCGGAGGCCGCGGGCGTTGGCAAACAGGTGATAACAGCATCACATATCTGCATCAAATTGGCAGCACTTCCGCCGTCAGTGGCACCCTGTGCTACCTTTTCGGCTACAAAATCTGCATTAAGATCAAAAACATAAGTGTCCATGCCATTGCGGATCAAGCTGCCCGCCAGTTTGCCACCAACATTACCCAGACCAATAAATCCAACTTTCATTTTCACACTCCTGTTCACCCGTAAATCTACCTGCCAATTCGACATTACATTTGCGTCTTGTCCATCCCGATTGCGACGCGATAGCTTGTCTTCATGAGTTATTTTAAAAATCAAAAGACCTCGCCCAACGATGACGCAGCAGCGGGCATCGAAGTCACAGACGAATTTGAACGGTTCACCCAGCGCAATGACGTGTTCACACGGGCGTTCTGGGACGAAAAGGTTCGGACAAAACAAACAGATGGTTTTTTTGCCTCCTATCGAATGGAGGCGACGCCGCGCCGTGGTGACGGGTTTACGCAGCGCGATTTTGCGCTGCGTAATGCGTCTTGGCTGATCTCCGATGTGATAACAAATCGGAACGCCGATCTGGGTCGACGTGAAGGATTTCAGGCCCCTATCAGCTATGACACGCCAGTAGCGCCTGAGCAGGTTGAGATTGATGACCCCAGCGAAATGTCGAAGGAGATAAAACGGATATCTAAGTTTTTTGGTGCGGACCTGTGTGGTGTTACCTATATGGATGAACGCTGGCTCTACGCCAGTCGCATCGATACCCGTGATTTATCAGAAGCCCCGAATGAGTTGCCGGAAGGCATGACATCCGTGATCGTTTTGGGACATGAAATGGATGCGGAATTGGTCGCAACCTACCCCTCAGCTTTGGCAGGGGCCGCGACAGGGCGTGAGTATTCACATGAGGCATCCGTGGTGATGCAACTGGCGGCCTACATCCGAAATTTGGGATTTGAGGCCGTCGCGTCAATGAATGATACGGGACTGGTCATTCCCTATGCCGTCAAAGCTGGATTGGGGGAATACGCGCGAAATCAATTGGTTATCACGCCAGAGTTTGGACCACGACTGCGGTTCTCCAAGATATTCACCAACATGCCGCTTGCCCATGACAGCCCCAAACCCAAAGGGGTAAAGGCGTTTTGTGACATCTGCACAAAATGCGCGGATGCCTGTCCGGTCAAAGCGTTACCGTTTGGCGCACCAAAGGTTGGGGGCCGCAATATCTCTGCTATCAAAGGCGTGAAAAAATGGACGTCGGATGCAGAAAAGTGCTTTAGCTTTTGGGCTAAAACCTCGACCGATTGCGCGATATGCATGCGAGTCTGCCCGTTTAACCGTGATTTCACAAAACTACAGCATCAGGCATGGCTAAAACTGGCATTATCAAGGTTTCGCAAATTTGCGCTATGGCTGGATCGCAAACGTGGCGGCCGTGTAAAACCAAGCACATGGTGGGCAAGCTAAAGTAACTTTATTTCTTTTGGCCGAAAATATTTTGGGGGAACGCGCAGCGTGGGGGCAACGCCCCCAAGCCAGTTATAGTTTAGCGCAGACGTTCTTCGGTTTTGCTGTCGAACATCAAAGCGCGGTGCGGTTCAAACGTGAGGCCAACTTTGTCACCCATTTTGCTGCGTTCATCGCCACGTTCCTCAACGATCAGACGTGTGCCGTCTTCGGCACGTAGATACGCATAAGACACGCCGCCTAATGCTTCGGTCAACTCGATCGTCAGCGCGTCGCCTTCGACAATGTTCAGATGTTCAGGACGCACACCCATTGTTACCGATGTCGTACCTTGGGCGAATTCAACCGACGACGGTGTGGCAGTAGCAAACGCGGGGTGCGACACGTTTGTGCCATCAACCGTGCACTCAAGGAAGTTCATTGATGGTGACCCAATAAAGCCCGCCACGAATTTGTTGTCAGGATTGCGATACAGTTCAAGCGGTGCGCCCACTTGTTCAATGCGCCCTGCCCGCAGCACGACGATTTTGTCGGCCATTGTCATAGCTTCGACCTGATCGTGCGTCACGTAAATCATTGTCGCGCCGATTTCATGGTGAAGCCGCGCGATTTCAACACGCATTTCAACACGCAATTCGGCGTCGAGGTTTGAGAGCGGTTCGTCAAACAAGAACACTTCTGGCCCACGCACAATCGCCCGCCCAATTGCGACCCGTTGGCGTTGACCGCCAGACAGTGCTTTGGGCTTGCGTTTAAGGTAGTCACCAAGTTTCAGGATGTCAGAAGCTTTGCCAACTTTTTGTGCTACCTCGGCTTTAGGTACACCGTTCATCTTCAGGCCGAAGCCCATGTTTTGTTCGACCGTCATGTGCGGATAAAGCGCGTAGGTTTGGAACACCATCGCAACACCGCGCAAGGATGGATCGATGTGCGTCACGTCCCGACCGCCGATGGACATGGTTCCAGCAGTTGTTTCTTCAAGACCCGCGATCATACGCAACAAGGTGGATTTTCCGCAGCCCGATGGCCCAACGAAGACGCAGAATTCGCCGTCTTCAATGTGCAGATCGATCCCGTGGATCACCTGTGTTTCGCCATATTTTTTGACGACGTTATTCAGATTTACACCGGTCATAAATTACCCTGCTTTTGTCATGTGTTGCTTTGAATCCGGAAAACGCCACGCTTGGGCATCTGCGGAAATTTGAGTGGCGACATTGGCCAGTTTTGGGGCCAGCGCCTCGAGTTCGTTTAGATTGCGTCGCATCGTGTGCCCTGTGACGGACAAGGCCCCGAGAACGCGGCCTCGATCAGTCAGGATCGGCATCGCTATGCAGATGATACCGGGTTCATGTTCTTCGCGGTCAAACGCGTAGCCTCGTGCTTTGATCGCATCCAGTTCGGTCCGCAAATCCGTTCCGTTCGTCAATGTACTGTCGGTAAAACGGTGGAACGATTGCTGGGCAATCACCCGTGCCAGTTCGTCTTCGGGCAAATAGGCCATCATCGCTTTGCCTACACCTGTGCAATAGGCGGGCCCAACTTTGCCTGCTTGGGAATACATCTCAACCGGTAGGGAAGCGTTGCGTTTGTCGACATACAACACCTGCGAGCTGTCCATTTGTGCAAGGTGAACGGTTTCACCCACGTCGGTGCTAAGCTGATCCAGATAACTGCGCGCTATAGGTGCAAGAGAACTGTGCGTCCAAGCCGCGTGCGCCAAGCGCACCAGACGCATGCCCAGCGCATAAGTTTGCCGATCAGGATCGTAGCTAAGCATCCCTTGGCTCAACAGTGTTTGCAGAAAGCGGTACAGTGTCGCCTTAGGGAATGTGCTGGTTTCAAGCAGTTGGCCAAAGCGCACTGGATGCGGGAACGATGCGACCTGATCAAGGACGTCACATGCTTTCCCAACTGTTCCGTCACCTGACAAGATATGAACCTCCCAATTCATCTCAATGGCTCTGCTTTGGGCGCTTATTCGCGAACAAGATTTCCGCCCAATGGGCAACGAGCCTGTTGACATCCTATGTGATTCGATGCGTAATTCCAATTAATAAAACATGGTTTCAAATAATGGAACCTAAGAATATCTAAATTAATGGAAATAGGGAGTCCTCCATGACGTTTAAACTTAAAGCAACAATCGCCGCACTGGCAGCCAGCACAATGATTGCTGGTCCAGCTTCAGCAGAGCTGACCGGTGAACTGCGCATCATGTCTGACATGTCCAACCCAGCACCACGTGCTGCGATGGAAGGTCTTGCCGCCGAATTCGGCGCGATGCACCCAGAGCTGAACATCGAGCTGGAAATTGTTGACCGCGAAGCGTGGAAAACACAGATTCGCAACGCATTGACCGCCAACGCGCCTGACGTGATCAACTGGTACGCTGCAAACCGTATGGGTCCATATGTAAACGCAGGTTTGTTCGAAGACATTTCCGACATGTACGAAGATGGCAGCCTGCCGGGTCTAGACGCTGTTAAAGGTGCAATGACTTTGGACGGCAAACAGTGGGGTGTTCCGTACACATACTACCAGTGGGGCATCTATTACCGCGAAGACATGTTCAAAGACCTAGGTCTGGTTGAGCCGGTTACATTCGACGACGAATTGGCGAACTGCCAAAAGATCGTTGATTCAGGTAAGAAATGCTATGCAATCGGCACCAAGTTCCTTTGGACTGCTGGCGGCTGGTTCGACTACATGAACATGCGCACCAACGGGTTTGATTTCCACATGGAATTGGCACGCGGCGAAGTTGCATGGACCGATGATCGTGTCAAAGAGACCTTTGCAAACTGGCGCAAGATCATCGACATGGGCGGTTACATTGACGACCACCAGTCATACAGCTGGCAGGAAGCTTTGAAGTTCATGACGGACGGCGATGCAGCGTCATACCTTATCGGCAACTTCGCAGTACCACACTTGCGTGAAGCTGGTTTGGACGACACACAGATCGACTTCTACCAGTTCCCAACAATCGCAGACGTGCCGCAGGGCGAAGATGCACCAACAGATACGTTCCACATTCCAGCGAACGCATCTAACAAAGACAACGCACGTGCGTTCCTTCAGTTTGTAACATCTGCTGATGTTCAAACGAAATTGAACGCGGGCGATTCATTGGGTCAGCTTCCAGTGAATTCAGCGTCCGGTGTTGATGCAGATGAGTTCCTTGAGCAAGGTTTCGAAATGTTGTCCAACAACGCCAAAGGCGGCGTGGCACAGTTCTTTGACCGTGATTTCCCAGCCGAAATGGCATCAATGGGCATGGAAGGCTTGCAAGAGTTCATGGTGTTCCCAGACAACTTGGACGACATCTTGGTTCGCTTGGAAGAAGCACGCGCTCGTATCTACAAGTAATCGGTTTGGTGGGCCACGCGCCCACCTGACATAGATTTCGAACCTCGCCCTTCATCGGGCGGGGTTCACCTTCAAACTAACTATCCAAATTCATCCGCAAGCTGCTCTTTACCAACTGAAGCATCTTTCGCATGGGTTGATTACCATAAGGGGAAACAACAGATGACATCCTTAGCAACAGGCTCTCAGGCTTCCTCTCAACGGGAAATCCCGCCACAAAAGGGCTGGTATCGACGCAACGAGATCAAGTTGACACCGTGGCTGTTCCTTTTGCCCGGCATCTTGTTTTTCGCGGTCTATGTGATTGTTCCCATTTTCCAATCCTTCTGGATTTCATTCCACGAATGGGACGGCTTGGGCGAAAAAGTATTTGTCGGCTTTGACAACTACGAACGGCTCGCCACGGATCGTAAATTTGAAGTGTCGTTTTGGAACAACCTGAAATGGCTATTTCTATATTTGTTGGCCATCCCATTGGGGCTGTCAATCTCGTTGCTGCTCAACCAAAAAGTCTGGGGCATCCGCCTTTATA